>CAZEWS010000083.1:0-1285 GCA_964515985.1 uncultured Rikenellaceae bacterium
CACAAACTGAGAAGAAGAAAATAAAATCGATACGTAAAGAAGCGGTTCAGTTGGGTTTTGAAACCTGCTACAAAGAAAAACGCTTCCGGGATATATTAACCCTTGCCAATAGACTGGATAAAAAAATACTGGAAGAAAATGCCGAACTTAAAGAGTTTGTTGATGCAGCAGGAATTATGATTAGCGGTTTAAGTTAATATGCACTGGCAAAGCAAAATATACTACAAATACCGTCTGGAAGAAAAGGGGGTAAAAATCATATCTGATTACACAGGTATTCTTTTACATATCTCTTTTCTTAATTTTCTTTCCGAAAAAGGAAAATCCTATCACATAGCCTATTCAATGCCCGATATTCTGGATAAGCAAAAAAATGCGGATATCGTAATTTTGGGAAATAAACTTGAAATACCATCTTTTATAAGTACCAAAACCGAAACTTCCAGTTTCCGTTTTTCAGATATTCCTTTTAATGGGGATACACAATTATTAAGCAAATTAAGTGTAGATGAAATCATTAGTATTTTTGAATATTTGCAAGACAACGACCCGCATTTTGTTTTCTCAGAACACAGATTGAAAGGCTTATTTGAGAAGGCTAAAGAATACACATCAAAAAAAGGTTTGAAAGCTCTTAGGAAAACTATCCAAACCATCATTGAACAAGAACCTGCATTAAACTCTGTAATTCAATTATCGCAAGTTTGGGCTGAATTACAATACCAAAGCTACAAACTAAATGATTCGGAGTTTATAGATTTGATAAACCCCATTGATAATTTCAGTAAACCCTATTTTGAAGAATCCAAATGGCAGGAAGCTTTTTATGCTCCTGCAACCAATCCCAAAACAGTGGATAAATTGGTTCACAACATGAAGAAAGACAAGGCTGATAAAAAGGCTTTGTTATGTTTCGATTGCATGGGGCCACCGGAATGGTTTTTGCTAAAGGAGTATCTTTCAGATTTGAATTTATCTTTTAAGGAAAGTCAGGTTTTAACTTTGCTTCCATCCATCACATCAATAGCCCGGTCAGCTATTTTTGCAGGTACGTATGATGTATACGAAAAACCGAATCCGGGTCAGGCAACAGAAGAAAAGGATTTTAAAACTTTCTTTGGTGCAGACCATACCCTTTATCTGAGAGAAAATGACTTTACAAATAGGGATATACTTATCGGTTATGATACTGTAAGCGTGCTTTTTAATTTCTTTGATGATTTAAGCCATTCAGCCGTTTTACAGGAAAATAATTTAACCAAATTCAATTACTACAATGCCGTTT
>CAZEWS010000083.1:1295-11364 GCA_964515985.1 uncultured Rikenellaceae bacterium
CTTGTTGGCAAACATTTCTCTGGTTTCAGGCAGTATTACAATCTTATCTTAAAAATAGTCGTGTAAAACAAATATTCAAAGAATTATTGGAACAAAAATATGCTATTTATATTTGTTCAGACCACGGTTCAACCATTGCCTGCGGAAATGGGAAGCGAATCGATAAATATTTGCAGGATACCTTTGCAAAACGAGCAACCATTATTTCCAAAGATTCCGCTGAGCTAACTGAGTATAAAAAGGTAAACATTCCATTTATTGATGATAAGATTGTAATACTGCCTGAAACCAGAGAAATGTTTGCCAACAAGAACCAATACGAGATTAACCATGGTGGAACAACCATTGAAGAAATGGTAGTGCCATACATTAAAGTAAAACAAAAGAAGTAAAGATGTTAGGATACGACAGACCATTAAAACCTGAATGGATATATAAATCACTTAAATTGGTGGAAGCAGGGAAAAAGCCTGCTGAATATTACGACGCCTATAACGAAATTGCTGTTGAATTAACAGGTAAAGACGGAAGAAGAAAAACAAGAACGGTTCTCTTCAGAACCTTCATCTATAGTTTTCAGGAAAAGCAAACCTTAATTGAAAACAATCTGTTAATAGAACTTTCAAAGCAGCACGATTTTGAATATATGAAACCTTTGTATATGGCTAAATTCATGCTCTATTATGAAATTTTGGCTCATTTTACAAAAGTGTTTTTTCAAATCTTCGACCCATCACAAACTATCAGTACCAAAGCCATTACCGCAAAAATGGTCGAGCAATTTGGCGACTTGGAAATTATAAAGCGGTCCACACGAGCGTTTTTAAAAACCTTAAATGATTTTAACTTAATTGAAAAAGTTTCCCAGGATTCATTTCATCAATTGCCAAAGCAGGAATTAATTAATGAACAGGTAAAAGACATTCTAAACCTCTACGCAATTTGCAACCACACCAAACAGATCAATTTAAAATCGTTGGATATTCCATTACTCACATGGTACAAAGCACCTGATTTAGATAGAATTGCACAAAAATTTCATCCACTTGATTGGGAGTATATTAATGGTGCAGACAGGTCAATAATAATGATAAAATAATGAAATTAACCCACACGATCCTTTACACGCAATTTTAAAATGGACAGACAAGTAACACTCCGACAGTTTCGACACGGTGGACAGTTGGTAGCATTTTGACACGCTTGCTGACAATCAATACAAACTGAAAACTAAAACAATGAACTATGAGAAAAATCACGACACTCGGCCTGACACTTGCGGACTTTACATTGACAGCTTACTCCCAAGACAAACCTAAAGCGACCTATCAGGTTAGGACAATAGCGTAATCATGATATATATTACACTCTTCCTCTATTTTTGAATAATCAAACCATTCAGGTTTAGGCCAACGGAAATTTTCAACATCCTGAATCGTTTGAAATCCGGCGTAAGAAAACTCGACCGATTCATCATAAATACCCGCTATATTTTTGTTATAAGAAATACAGCGTAAACAATTGAAGCAACAATTGCCCAACCTACCAGGAATCCGATGATTGATTGATTGATCATTTCTTATTTCTTCATGCGACTTATTTGTTCCTTGAATATCTCATAAAGACTTCTGTTTTAACTATTCAACAGGTACAAACTCGCCGAATTGCTTTGAATATATCTTACACTTACCCCTGGTTTTCCATTTGGCGTTAAAATTATAATAGAATTCCAAATACTCGGAATCGCCACCGCCTTTGGTTGTAATTAAATATACATTCCGAAGCACACCGATTTTTCTTGCACGATTTGCCGGAATCGGCGAGTCGCCGGCAGACACATCAACCGGAATCCAGCCGTAATTTGGCAAATAAACCTCTGCCCAGCGGTGATAAACATCGTCGATTCCCTTATCTTTATTTCTTACCACGATAGAACCGGCATATCTTGCCGGAAGTCCGCTGGCACGACACATAGCTATAAAGATAAAAGTATATTCACTGCAAGAACCAGTTCCTCTTTCTAAAACAGTTGGCGCCGGATTCCAGCCGCCCAGGGGTTTCAATTTATAATCTATTTTTTCACAGATGTAATCAAATATTTTTCTCATCATCCAATAAGGGTGTTTCTCATTGCCAATTGCTTGCTTTACTCCTTCCTCGATAAGGGGATGATGGATGTCAAGTTTTGTTCCGTCAATAAGATACTTTTTCATTATCTCTTCAGGAATGTCTTCAAGTGAGCCAACCTTCTCCGGAAAGATCAAATATTCAGTATGATAATTTTTAACTTTGAGTTTCATTTTGGGTATTAAGAATGTCCCGGGTTTAATATTTTCATAAAAAAAATGAGCAAACTTTTGTCCCCATTGATCCTGTACAAATTCAGTCGGTTGCGGCTCGTATTGAATATCCCCTAAAATATTTTGATTATCCAGATCTTTTGGAACAGCAATATAAATATCCAGTTCATCCACATTATCCGGCCCGTAATTTCTAAAATCATGCATGATTTCCCAGTAGTAAACCTTTGGTTCTTTTTTCGTTATAAATTCTTTATTCTCTAAGTCGAGTTGATAAATTTCACACTTTTGGTAATCAGCACATAAAATTGTTTTTTTATCCCAGCAAATGCCATAAGGATATGGACCGATTGACGGGATGAATGTAATCACCTGACCGGATTTCGGATCAACCCGGTAAAGCATGTCATCGCCATTATCGGTTACCCAAATATATTTTCCATCAAAAGCGATCCCATTGGAGTTGCTCGATGGAGCCGGAATATTTTCATGCATCATGCCATCAGTTCTGTTTATTTTAAGTAACTTCTTTTCTCCCTTATCAACCAGCCATAAAAATTCTCCGTCAAATGCCAGGCCGGCAGGTTTGGACGAATTTGATTCAAGTATCTTTTCAGCGATTCCGGTTTCAACATTAATCCCATAAATCCATCCCTCCTGTGCATCGGAACACCACAACAATTTTCCATCCCAGGCCAGCCCTACCGGGTCAAAACCTGGTGATTTAATGGTTTTAACGACTTCCCCATTGTCAGGATTTATTCTGTAAATCTTATAAGTCATGTTATCGGCCAGCCAGATATAATTCCCGTCGAAAGTCATACCAGTAGGATGGGTAGCCGGGGTTTTGAATGTTTTCAAAACCTGACCAAAAGTAGCTTGCAAGTTTAAGAAAGAAAAAACAGCAATTATTAATAATACGAAATTGCTAATAACCCTTTTTTGAGTATTTGTAAACATTTTAATTCCTCCAATATTAGTTTTGTTCTGTTCTGTTGTAATATACTGTTGTTTTTTAAGTAGAATTTACACAAAATTAATATACCAGGAATATTTTACAACAGAACCTTTTGTTTTTAAAAAGGTTTCTGCAGTGATAATATTGCACAATATTTATCATTAATCCTGTCGTCTATATTAATACAGCAAATCCCGGAAAGGAATGAATTTGCTGAACCGTGCACAAGACGTGTTGAACTAAACCCCGGGGTTTTCCCCGGGGTAGATTTTTGTATAACTTTGTAGTGCTAAATAAAAATTATACAAGATGAATAAAATTAAAAAAAACATTAACATGGGTGGAACATAAAAAATCCGGAATCTAACCAGTAAAGACCAGTATAATACAAAATTTAAAGCTGGAAAAACCTTTTGGAACGATGAGTTGAAAATATGAAAATCCATATTCCCGGAAAAAGGGGTAAAATCCAATCCCGAACCCGATAGTTATCGGGTTTCGGGAGCAATAACAATGCGGATAAAAAAGTTAAGATCCCTGAAGGAAACTCACATCATGTCCGCATTATTCCCGCCTAATAGTTAGCTGGCGTATTATTTGAAATAGTCAGTATCTTCTTTCTTTGGATACTTCCAAATGATATTAGTATAGCTTAAAATACCTATTCGTTGTAATTGAAATTTATATCCATTTTCTACAAACTCAGTGATTTTAAGAATATAAATCTTCTCTAATTCTAAATATCTATCAACAAAATTAGGATGGATGGCAATGGAACATGTCTTTTTTGAATTCGCGAAACTCGGATAGAGAATTAAATCAATGTTATTTGTTTTATATAAATATTTATTTGCAAACCAAGAAGTTAAAGGATAATTATTCTGAATGAAGTAGTCAGATATTATTTCAAAGAGTTTTGTTAATTCTTTAAACTTATTTTCACCCACCTTTTTATTAAATTCTGAAAAATAATTATGCATGTCTTTAGCAAGAGGTTGCCAGTAGTTTGCTGATCCTAAATTATTTGGAAGAATTGGAACGATATAAACATCTCTTTTAGAATTAAATCTCCAAATACTTAAGTATACAATATCATTGGCTTTGGGGTCCATCTCCCTTAATGATGTCATTTTATTTTCTGAACAATAGAAAACAGGATATTTCTCTATGTTAGCTCTATTTTTTTTACAAATAAAAGAAGGCGGGTAAGAATAAGTTTTAATTAAGGAAGAATTTTCTTTTTCTGAATCAATATTGATTCGTACTCTATAAACGGATAATTTGTTAATATTTCCCTTACTAACGATTTTAATTGGAATAGGGATTAGCGACAGTTTATTTTGAATAGCTGATTGAATTTCTTCAAAAGATTGATTTATGAAGTTTGTTTTTAGTAATTCATTCCCATTTTTTTTCAAAATCTCTATTGGTGGTAATTTTGAAATTTCATTCAACCACTTGTCTGATTTAAAATCTGGGTGTATTTCCATAAATAAAAAAATATGACAGCTAACATATAAGTGTTTTATCCTTCGTTCTTGCAAAACAGCAAACAGGTTGTAAATAAATAAATGAAAGTTACATAAAAAAATCGTAATACTTAATTTAGAATGAAGGATAAAACATAGTTGGACGATGCCGCCGTTCTATGGGTATTCTATTGTTGGATTTTATTTGATTGGTGAAAATGTGCTTTTTTGGAAGGAGGATTAATAGCACAATTATTTAATTCTGCATCCCGGAGATCATGCGTTTACGTAAACTTTTTTTTTCATGATAATTGAATTTTAGTTAAATAAAATCCAAGTTACGTAAACCCTTTCAAATTATCGCCGAAGGCGGTTTTCGTTCAACGTATATGTATGTGTAAATTTACATATATATATTATCTATGTCCCTTGTTTTAACTAAATATATCCTAAAATATAGTCTGTATGTGTACTTTTAATCGGAATCTTCCATGATGTCATCCAATTGGTTCCGGAATCTTCTAAAGTCCGTTTGTGAAACATATTGTTATAATCAACGTGAGTTCGGGATAAGTATTAACTTAATAGATCTGTTATAATTTAGAATACGATAATATCATGTCAATGATAAACGAACATATTTTAACCCGGACTAATCACAGTTTTTCTGTATGACCTGTACTATGAATTTGTCCTCTGCTACTGCCATAGGCTTCCCTTTGGACCTTTCAGTCCGCCAAGGCGGACGATTTGTTGTGTTGTTCATTCTAAACCAGCCAATGAATTGGCTGTCTATTGCCATTCAGTCCCTCTGGGACGTTCAAAATTCTCCACAACTCAAAAGAAGTCCCTTTGAGAAAATGCCTATAGCAGGGAAGATTCCTTCGGACATAATTTATATTTCAATAATGTCCCGTAGGGACTACCAGGCAATAGGCAGTTACTTTAGTGACTGTTAATAAAAACGTAAAAAACACAAACACTCCGTAGGAGTTGAAAGGATATTTATCACAGGGATAATTCAAATTACACTGATATCATTAGATTTAAGCATTACCCATAATAAATCTTAATCCCGGACGATCGAACACTTCCGGATTAACAACAAACCGTGGCGGTTTCCCCTCAAGAAAAGCCTTTACATCATCCATAATCATATAGCGGATATCCCATCCGCCTTCCTCGCTGTACCAGGCAATATGAGGTGATAAAATAACATTATCCATAGTAATAAGCTCAGAGTCGGGGGCTGGGGGTTCTGTTTCATAGACGTCAATCCCGGCACCGTTAATTATACCCTTCTTTAATGCTATTATCAAATCATCAGTATTTAATACCGGACCACGGGCAGTGTTAATAATCACTGCAGATTTTTTCATTAACCTGAACTTTTCCAGATGAAACATACCCCGTGTCTCTTCGGTCACAACATGCACATGGACCGTAACAATATCTGCTGCTCTAAGAATATCATCAAAGGGTGTATGTTTAATCCCCAGTTCCTCATATCTTTCTCTGCTCAGATATGGGTCACAGACAAGTATTTTCATTGCAAAGCCTCTCATCTTTTCCAGGACAAGCGAACCAATATTACCACAGCCGATAATACCAAGAGTTTTACCTTTCATCCTGTGCATCGGATAAATATCTTCAGAACTCCATTCCCTTGTATAGATCCATCTTTTTAATACTTTATCCTGTAGCTTTTTTTTTTTCGGAAGGTTTCCAGGATCAGCATAATTGTATGTTCTGCCACATCATCACTGGAAGCTGTGGCTTCGTTGGCGAAAATTATTCCATTCCTGGTTGCGGCTTCTACATCAACCTTATCATATCCGATACCATGCCTAAGCAATACCTTTACATTTTCAAGTCCATCCAGCACCTCAGCATTTAAAGTTGCCATGTTGGTAAGGAGAATGTCTGCATCTTTGAATGTTTTTATTAATTCAGAAGCGGATGCATCTCTTAACTGGTGATAATAAAAATCAATCCCAAGTTTTTTGCATTCTTCCTCTTCCCATTTAAGGTCCCGTTCAATGTAATCTGTGATTTTGAAGATGGTTTTTTTCATTTTACAAATACCTTTTAAATCCAATTATCCTTGTTTCCCCTTCCGAAATAAGCATTGGGTATTGCGCATTGGGCATTTTTTAGGTTAATTAGAGTAATTAGAAATTAGATCAATTAATTTGAAATTTCCCCGAAGGGCTTTTAATTTAAGCTGAATTTTGAAATAAAATTTAGAATCTTACTTGCTGATTTTGTAATTGGAATTTGTAATTTGTTTGTTATTTGATGCTTGTTATTTGGAATTTTACAAATTCTATCTATATGCCTTCGCTCTCCACTGTTTCAACCGGTGGATAGATTTTTTCAAGCTTTATCATTACCTCATCCGGAATTTCAATATCAGCTGCTTGTAAATTGTTCTCAGCCTGGGAAAGGCTGGTTGCTCCGGTAA
Organism: uncultured Rikenellaceae bacterium; assembly: GCA_964515985.1. Taxonomy (GTDB): domain Bacteria; phylum Bacteroidota; class Bacteroidia; order Bacteroidales; family VadinHA17; genus CAZEWS01. The sequence continues at coordinate 8,487 of CAZEWS010000083.1, forward strand.
TTACACTTGTTACAGCAGGATTTTTAAGGCACCAGGCAATGGATAAATGTGTAGCACTAATCCCCATTTGCCGACTTTTCGATATTGCATTTGTTTACTCCTTTCTTATCTATTTTATGTTAACAAAGTTATGTTGGTTTAAATTTTATTTTAGGCATTTTAGTTCATTTTAGTCATTTTAGGCATTTCACTTCTTATCTTGAAACACGTCCCGAGGTATCACCTGCCATAAGTTTTTCAACTTCACCTACCGATACCATATTAAAATCACCATAAATAGTATGTTTCAAACATGAAGCAGCCACGGCATAATCCAATGCTTTCTGATCATCTTTATAAGTAATCAGGCCATAAATTAAACCTGCCATGAAGGAGTCTCCGCCTCCAACCCGGTCAACAATATGAGTAATCTGATATTCAGGGGCTTCTAGCAATTCCCTTCCATTGAATAACACTCCGGACCAGGTATTATGGTTTGCACTAATAGAACCTCTTAATGTGATAATTACCTTTTTTGCTTTCGGGAATCGCTTCATAAGTTGCTTTGCCACTGATTCATATGCGCCTGCTTCTATTTCTCCCCTGATTACATCAACACCTTCCGGCTTTATCCCAAACACTTTTTCGGCATCTTCTTCATTCCCCAAAATTATGTCACATTCCTTTACCAGATCAGGCATAATCTCTCCTGCCCTTTTCCCCCACTTCCAGAGTTTTTTCCTGAAATTCAGATCACATGAAACAGTTAAACCTTTTTTATTGGCTTTCTTTGCACCCTCCAAACAAACCTGTGCAGCACCTTCAGAAATGGCAGGAGTAATCCCTGTCCAGTGAAACCATTGCGCGTCTTTAAAAATCTCCTCCCAGTCGATCATTCCCGGCCTGATCTCTGAAACAGCAGAATAAGCCCTGTCATATATAACATTGCTTCCCCTGCTGACGGCACCGGTTTCAAGAAAATATATTCCAAGCCTTTCACCGCCCCAAACAATATTCTTCGTAGACACGCCGTGTTTTTTTATCTCTTTTTCACACCATCGCCCTATGTCATTTACAGGTAAACGTGTAATGAAATCAACGGGCATTCCATAATTGGCGAGCGATACAGCTACATTAGCTTCTCCCCCACCAAAAGTTGACACAAGATGTGACGCCTGGGAAAATCTCATGTAACCCGGGGCTGCCAGACGCAGCATTATTTCACCAAATGTGACGATTTTTTTCATGTAAAATATTTTAAAAATCTAAAAAATAATCTCTGTTAGCCTGGAGTATAATAATTTCAATATTCCAGAATTCTGCCAAAGGCATGCCTTCGGCACATAAATCCATTTTCCCAAGTTCGTAGAAAATGAATTGATAATCTATAATTATATAAATAATAAACTGATTATATAAACTTGTTCATATGCTGTTAAATTATAAAGAATCTTCATATTACACAAACACGGTTGTGTCACTTAATAAAAAACCTTCTATATTTGACGGGGCATATGTTAGATTGGTATTGCCGGTATTTCGAGAATCAGATAGGTATTGCTAATTAGTGCTTGTCTATAAACTCAGAATATTTGAATAATGAACAAGGATTAACGATTTTTGATTTAAGAAGTTATTAAGAATCAGAAATCTAAAATCAGCGTTCCTTGTTCGATATTCAGTTTAGCTAAAACTTTACGACTTTATGGACAGACACTAATTAGAGTATACCCATAAAGTCGGGTATTGAGATTTAATTGTCAACTTGAAATTATAATAGTTTATTGACAGACACTAATTATATAATTTAGAAATTGTTCATACATATGAAACCTTTTTCCATAAAACGAAAAATTATGAATAAGAATTTTTATACACTTGGAATACTATTAACAACCTGGTTCTTAATTTCCTTTTCTGAAGTTAATGCTTCCTCAAAAGATAATGAAACTGCAGTGCTCAAACCTTTTCGGGTGCTTGTTATAATTGGAGATCAATGGGAAGATCCTGCGAGTTACATGGTTGCCAGGTCTAAGCCAACAGGCGAATACTCGGGCTATTACAACAATCCTGAAGTTCCAGGTCCTAACGATTTTTTTCATCTTATGGTTTTACTCAAATCATGGGCTATTCCTTTTGATGTGATCCGGTTGGATCAGCAATTTCTTGACCGCCACATGTTTCTAAATATGGATGAAAAGCTAATGTATGGTACTATTATTTGGGACGTGAATCAAAGTGATAAATTATTGCATCCTGATTATTCGATCATTCAGGAAATGGTTCAGGAATATGGAATTGGTTTTATCGCCTTGTCTGATCGTATTTTTCCACCGGAGATACAGTCTGTTTTAGGATTGAAATATACCGGTTGCTGGGAAAGTAACAAAGAAATGAAAGTAGTAAGTAATCATTTTTTAACAAAAGGACTCGATTCTTCTTTTAAAGTTGACAGTGGCATCATTAGCCATATGAGGCGGCAGCAGGTTGAAGTTTTGGATGGCACTGTTACCCTGGTTGAACAGGGAGCCTATCCACAATCAACCGCGAAAGTATTTATGTCTGGCGGACGTGTTGTATGGATAGGTAATGATTATAATTACATGTTCAATTTTCAGGATATACGTACGCTATTGCGGCGGGCTATAACATGGACTATTGGGTACAATATTTATAAAACATGGGAAAATGACCTGATAATGATTATGGATGATCCGGGGGGTGCGCAGAATGTATATCTGGAACATTGGCATTATCCGGCGCTAACAGAAAATATTATCGAAAAGTACCTGATTAAACCCTTGCAGGAACACGATGCCATACTCAATATTAATTTCGTTGCCGGTTTTGTAAATGATAATAAACACAGGCTTGAACCTACCTGGAAACAAAATTTTGT
>CAZEWS010000083.1:11398-12506 GCA_964515985.1 uncultured Rikenellaceae bacterium
GGAACAAGGCAAGATTATATTTCAGGTAAACGTGGTTTCGACAAAGGTGTAGAACTGGGTGTCTTTGAAGTGATGTGTCATGGACTGACACACATGCAACCCGATCTTGTTTCAGAACCCGGTTGGTATGGAACATCTCTGGATCAAGAGAAAGCTGAAGTAGGCTGGTATCGTGAATTCGGAGATACCCGGCGGCATAAAGAGATTCCTGCAGCAGAACAACTTTGGCGTATGAAAACAGCTAAAGAATGGCTACGTAAACAGTTCGGAGTTACTCCCCTGGAGTTTTGCGCTGGCGGAGGAGGCACTTCTATTTCATATCACAACAACACAGCTAAGTTAGCCGGACAAGCAGGTTTTGGTTGGTGTGGATGGACACAAGGCTATCTCGGTACAGATATGGTTATCGTGGGATGGGATTTTTTCGGCACACCCGAATCTCCTTTAGTTATTGCAGCACCGCCTGACGCTCATGATTTTGGTATTACCAGGAATCCGGAGGAATTTGCAACTATATTTAATAAATATCCACAATCCCGTTTTATGGGAATCAACGAGTTTATCGGATATTTACATGCATACAATTCGGGATCCTGGATTAAAGAGGAAACAAAACTAACACTCACCGTTGATTATGACCCGCACTACTGCCTGCATTTTAATAATCATCCATCGTTTTGGATTTTGGAATTATCCGATTGGTTGGAAAAAGAAATGGGTGAAATTTCTTTACTTAAAGTCGACGGTAAAGCTGTTCCATTTTCACCATCTCCTTTTAATGTTCCCATTCCATCTGGTACAGGAAAACACAAAATTGAAGTTATATTTTAGAAATATTTAAAAAGTTTAATATTATGGCTATCCGAACAATAAGGAAGCCCTGATCAAACCGATGATCGATTTCATTTTAATCGATATGGTGCACATGCCCTTTGATGTGACTGTATTGCTCAACTTTTTGCTGGCACTAAATTCAAAACGGGTATTATTAGGATTCCGTTTTTCACTTGCATTTACAAATATTACATGATAATTTGCGGTAGAATATATGTTGACTGTCCAAGGATATTGATGAATGGAATATGATCCTTACAGGCATCATCGGAAC
>CAZEWS010000084.1:0-6872 GCA_964515985.1 uncultured Rikenellaceae bacterium
GCCAGCATTAAATCATCGGAATTAAACTTCTTTAAATAGTCGATCGCAAGTTCATATTCACCGGACTTGAGGTAAGAAATACCTGCATAATAATGTGCAAGATTGGCAGATTTTGTGATTTTATACTCTTCGATGATATCAAGAAATCCCAAATAATTACCATCTCCATAAAGAGCAAGATCAAAGGAATCCCTTTCAAAATATTGTTCTGCAACAAACATCTGTGAATGAGCTTCTTCCTCCGAAGGAGCAACAATAAACCGTTTAAAAGCAAGGAAACCAATTACGACAACCACGATTGCAAGAACAACAGTGGTCAGGATTTTCTGATTTTCTTCGATAAATTGTTCGGTCTTGCTTAATGCACTTTCTACATCCTGAATTCTGTCCTTATCTGCACTCTTTTTCTTTTTAGCCATTGTTTTATAAAATGCTAATTTTTAACCGGTAAATTTCCGCAAATATAATTTTTTTAGCTTTTATATTGAAATAATCTAATGAAAAAAATTCGTAATTTTGTGTATTTTCGAACGATATTCATGACGTTACAAACCCGGTAAAAAGAATGCATCTGGAGAACATTTCATTACAGAATTTTAAAAATTATTCCAAGGTTGAACTTAATTTTTCGTCCAGGATAAATTGTATTGTTGGCAACAATGGTGTTGGTAAGACGAATATCTTAGATGCGATTCATTATTTATCATTAACCAAAAGTTTTTTTAATAGCATCGATAGTCAGAATATAAAGTATGACAAAGATTTTTTTACTATTGAGGGTTGGTTTGTCAGAGAAAACAGGACAGAACATGTATTTTGTGGTTTAAAGAAAAATAAAAAAAAACAATTTAAGAGGAACAAGAAGGTATATGATCGTTTAGCCGATCATATCGGTTTATTGCCGGTTGTTATGATTTCTCCGGCTGACAGCAGTTTAATTACTGAAGGAAGTGACGAACGCAGAAGGTTTATAAATACTGTTATTTCGCTGTATGACAAACCTTATCTGGATGATTTGATCAATTACAATCACGCTTTGGTTCAACGTAACCGTTTATTAAAAGATTTTGTGAAGTTAAACCGGTTTGAACATGAGTCTGTCGAACTTTGGGATGAACAGTTGATACCTTTGGGCGAAAGAATCCACAAGAAACGTGTTGATTGTATAAATCGGCTTTTACCTATCTTTCAGACCTATTACAGTTCAATAGCGATGGATAAGGAAAGAGTTGAATTAACATACTATTCGCATCTGAACAATGGAAGTTTCAGGGATTTGTTACTAAATGCGCTACAAAAGGACAGAATTCTTCAATACACTACAGTAGGTATTCATAAAGATGACCTGGTTTTAGACCTGGATGGATACCCGATTAAACGGGTTGGGTCCCAGGGCCAACAAAAAACATATCTTTTAGCCTTGAAACTCGCAAAATTTGAATTCATCAAAAAAGTGGTTGGATTTGACCCGATTCTACTCATGGATGATATTTTCGATAAATTTGATAAAGAAAGGGTAAAACAGATCATTCAGTTGGTGGCTGATCAGAATTTCGGGCAGATATTTTTTACGGATACCCATCAGGACCGGTTAGAGACCATTCTTTCCGGGCTGGCAATAGATTACAAATTATTCACTATTAATGAAAAAATCATAGAAATATAAATTACAATCCATTTAGAATGAGAAGAAAGAAAACCCAAAAACTTGGTGAGGTTATTAAGGAATACCTCCAGGAGGCTAATATCGAAAAGAAACTGAAAGAAGTTGAGTTGATCCATTCATGGGAAGAAATTGTGGGTAAACCCGTGGCTAACAGGACAGAAAAAATCTCAATAAAAGAAGGAAAACTTTATGTCTATTTGAAGTCTTCTGTCGTAAGGAATGAATTATTCATGATGAGAGAGAAACTGTTAGAGGAACTTAATAAACGAGCAGGCGAGGAGCTGATTAAGGAGATAGTACTAAAATAAGACATGCCGAAGGCATCCTTTCGGGATAAACCCAAACCAGAAACTATCCCATTAATATCGATCTTTCTTCGAAAAGAAAAAATCACTTTCTATTAAAGCATTTTCATCGCTATCCGATCCGTGAACAGCATTGCTTTGAACCGATGTTGCATATTTTTTCCTGATTGTACCATCCTCGGCTTTAGCCGGATCGGTATGACCAATTAAACTTCTGAATTCTTCCATCGCGTTTTCTTTTTCCAGGATCATTGCTATAACGGGTCCTGATGACATAAATTCAACCAGGTCTTCGTAAAAAGGCTTGCTTTTATGGATTGTATAAAATATTTCCGCTTCTTTCCTGCCAAGCTTGGTTGATTTGATGCATGAAATGCGGAATCCTGCCTCATTTATTATTGCCAGTATCGGACCGATAAAGCCTTGTTTTACAGCATAAGGTTTGATCATTGCGAAAGTTATATTTCCTGCCATAATAATTTTAATTATACATATTTCTCCTACCTGAACCAGATAATTTTTATCTTTGCCAACCGTTTAATGAACACACAGATTTGAGGGGTGAAAAGTATACCAAAAAAATTAATTTCTGAAATAAAAAAACATCTTTCTGATTCAGGGAAGATTATTGTGCTTACGCATAAGAATCCGGATGGTGATGCGATAGGTTCGATGTTGGGACTCTATCATTATTTGAGAAATAATAAATATGAAGTAACTGCCATGACACCCGATGAATATCCTGAGTTTCTGCAATGGATGCCTGGAAGTTCGGATATCATTCGCTTTTCAAAAGATAAAAAGCGAGGTATAAAGGCAATAAAGGAAGCTGACATCATTTTCAACCTTGATTTTAATACATCTGACCGGTTAGGCGGAATGGAGTCATATGTATTATCTTCTACATCCATAAAAATTTTAATCGATCATCATCCGTCACCATCTGCTTTCAGCGATTATATCATTTCTGAAACCACAGCCAGTTCTGCTGCCGAATTGATTTTTTTGTTTATCAAGGCACTGGATGGTAAATCGCACTGGACAAAACAAATTGCTGAATGTCTTTTTACCGGTATAATGACGGATACCGGTTGTTTCAGTTATAATTCCTCTGCAGGAGATACATACCGTATAGTAGCAGAGCTTCTGGACACCGGGATAAATAAGGATGATATCTTTTCTAAGGTCTATAACAATTTCAGTGACAATCGAATGAGATTGCTAGGTTATGTGCTGGATAAAAAAATGGTTGTAAATCAGGATTATAAAACTGCATATATCAGTTTAACGCAAAAGGAACTGAAAGAATACAAATTCACCTTCGGCGATTCGGAAGGATTTGTTAATTATCCATTGTCTATCAAGGGTATTATTTTTTCAGCGCTTTTTATCGAAAAGGATAAATTCATAAAGATATCTTTCAGGTCAAAGGGAAACTTTCCGGCACATATATTCTCTGAAAAGCATTTTAATGGTGGTGGACATCTAAACGCTGCGGGAGGTGAATCATATGAATCCCTTTCAGCTACCATTAGTAAGTTTACAAGCCTTTTACCCCGATACTCAAAATATTTAAAAGGATAATGATTCAATCGAGGTGTATAGATCTATTTTTAATGCTTTCTGTTATTTTCCTTTTTTCCTGCAAAAGTACTCCGGGGGAACAAAAAACGGAAAATCTTTTTGGTGAAAAAGAAACGTTGATGAAGGTCAATAAATATTTTGTAGAAAAAGATGCTGAAATCATCGAAAGCTATGTTAAACGCCGGAATTGGCAAATGGAAGTTACCGAATCAGGCTTATGGTATATGATTTACGAAAAGGGCCACGGACCAAAAGCAACAATTGGAAAAATAGCAACAATAGAATACTGTATTACTTTGTTGGATGGAACGGTTTGTTATGATTCGGGTAATTCCGGTCCGAAACGTTTTACAATTGGAAGAGGTGGAGTGGAAGCCGGTCTTGAAGAAGGGATATTAATGTTAAGAACAGGTGATAAAGCCAGGTTTATTTTACCACCCCATCTTGCTTACGGGTTATTGGGTGATGAAGAAAAAATACTTCCCAGATCCACTATCGTATACGAAGTTAAAGTAATTGAAATCTCCGATTTATAATCAACAACCTGTAACCCATAACTTGAATTAATTAAAACAATTTGCTTACTTTTGACGTTATAATAAAATGAGTTGTTTTAAAAAGAATTGTTGAATTTAAACTAATAAATTAAAAATGAGAAAATTGAAAACAGTATTACGTTATGTGTTTATTCTCCTGATGTTGGGTTGGGTTTTATCAGGTTGTCTGAAGGATAAAAGTATTGATTACGATGAATTGGAAAAAATAAACATAGCTCAATATCTTCTAAGAAATGATACTACGGTTTTGCCCACTGCAAGCGGCTTATATTATATTGAGGAAGAGGAGGGAACAGGAATACAGCCCGTTGAGGGGGATACGTGTATAGTAAATTATATTGCACAAACAATATATGGTAGAGTTTTCGAAACCAATATTGAAGACACTGCATCTTACTACGGCATTTATCAATATAATTTTCCTTATACACCGGTTGAAATCGTCTTAGGCGCCGAAAATGTCATGGAGGGCTGGAGTGAAGGTCTTTCATACATGAAAGAAGGTGGAAAGGCAACACTTATTATACCTTATAAATTAACCTTTGAGGGCAACTATAACACCCTGGTTTATTACATCGAACTTCTCGAGGTAAAACAGAAGGGGACCGGATGATTAAAACCTCGACATAAAAATAACACTGGATAAAATATTTACCAGGTGTTCAATTAGTACCTGTGTATAAACTCCAATTATCGAATAACAACCGAACGAAGTGAGTAACCGATCTCACCGAAGGTAATTCTGTTCGGGGTGTTGATGAACCGGGCCAGCGGTATCCTTTCTTATCCAAACTCCAATAAATCCGGTTAATTCCTGTCTTTGGAATATGGGTTAATGTGCGAATGGTTTTTCCTTTATCATCGATTATTTCAATTTTTACTTTTTTAGCTTTCGACGCACCACCAAGCTGTATTTGAGATCCCGGTCTTCCTTTAAATTGTGACTGAAACGATTGTCTTGTTAAATTATCCTGGTCTTTTTCACCTTCTTTTACTGAAAAAGTAAGCATAGCTCCACTGCGCCGGTTTTCACCGGAAAAGTATATGCATCACCTGCTGAATAGAAACCGGGAGCACGCTTATTATTGGCTAAAACAGCTTCAGGAGGATCAAAGACGTGAATCTCCTCTTCCAGTATATTCAATCCTTTTTGTGCTATTTCCCGTAACGGACGAATATCATCCAAAACATAAGCAGCACGGCCAAAGGTGCCAATAACCAGATCGTATTCGCATGGATGGATAATCATATCCATTGTCGAAACTATAGGATAACCATTTGTCCACTTTGTACAGTTGGCTCCGGCATCGATGCTGATATACAATCCATATTCCGTTCCCAGGAACATTAATTTGGGTTCAACAGGATCCTGCTCAAAGGAGAGGACATAACCCCATACCCTGGAATCGTCTACTATCCTTTCCCATGTTTTACCAAAGTTTAAAGTATGGTACAAATAGGCTGAATAGTCGTTTCTCCTGTAATTATTTACAACCACAAATGCTTCTTCTGCACGGTATTTAGATGCGTGGACTTGCGGTATCCAGCTTCCTTCCGGTACCCCTTTCAGAGCCTTACTGAGATTGTTCCGTGTTTCTCCTCCATCAGTTGTTTTATAAACTCCTTTTTCAGGATGGGGCCCCCAGGGAGATCCAATTACACCAACATATACAATATCGCTGTTTTCAGGGCTAATAATAACACGGTGAATATACCGGGTTTTTTCCAAACCCATAATTTTCCAGCTTTTACCTCCATCTAAACTTTTATAGATACCGTAGCCTCCATTAAGGCTATTCCTTGGATTGCCCTCTCCGGTACCTGAACCAAATCACATCAGGATTTTGCTGGTCAATGGCAAGAGCACCTATAGATGCCACTTTCTCTTTATCAAAAATGGGTTCCCATTTTATTCCGCCACTGGTTGATTTCCATAAACCGCCGGACGCAGTACCTATGTATATTATTGATAGATTATTTAAAACAACATCAATGGCAGTAACACGACCACTCATTCCGGCAGGACCAATACTTCGGGTTTTTAGATCCTTAAGCTTTTCCATATCTAATTTCTGACTCGTAGCAGGAAAAACCAGAAAAACAAAAAACATTACACTTTCCTAGTTGCTGTTTCTGGGTTATAACCAACTAAAATTCTCCTCACCCGAAGGGATCCCTTTGGGACTTGGAAAGGAGCTCGCCCGAACGACTGATGTAGTTCCTGCCCGGATGACCCGGTCAGGCGGGGAGTACCCGACCGAAGGGAGGGGGAGGTGGTTGATTTTCTTTATCTGCCATCCCTATCCACTACTAAACACTGCCAAGTCTTGCAGACTCTGGCAGGTCTATCCGACCCCATGCCCTTAGCTCCTTTCGTTCTTTCCAGCCGAATACAATTCGGCTCTACTCCCCGGATCACGTTTTCCGCTCTATGCCCTGCCGAAATTCTCAAATCTTCGATATGCAAGAATTTCAGGACTTGCTCCATGCTCCATGCAGCATATTGTTTACTGCATACTTCTTACTGTTTCCTGCAAACTTTTTACTACCGAATTACTACTGAATAAACACCTAATGATAATCGAATGACCACTGTATGACTATCGTATGACCATTGTATGACCATCGAATGACCACTGTATGACCATTGTATGACCATCGAATGACCACTGTATGACCATTGTATGACCATTGTATGACCATTGTATGACTATCGTATGACCACTGTATGACTATCGTATGACCACTGTATGACTATCG
>CAZEWS010000084.1:6972-12494 GCA_964515985.1 uncultured Rikenellaceae bacterium
TATGACTATCGTATGACCACTGTATGACTATCGTATGACCACTGTATGACTATCGTATGACCACTGTATGACTATCGAATGACCATTGTATGACTATCGTATGACCATTGTATGACCATTATATGACCATTGTATGACTATCGTATGACCATTGTATGACTATCGTATGACCACTGTATGACTATCGTATGACTATCGTATGACCATCGAATGACCACTGTATGACTATTGTATGACCATCGTATGACCATTGTATGACCACTGTATGACTATCGTATGACCACTGTATGACCATCGAATGACCACCTAATTACTACTTAATTACCCACCCTGGATTATAAAAATAGTAGGCCTTTTGTGTATGTCAGGTATATTTGTCTTCCATTCCTGAATGGTCTTTGTTTTGATGAATTCGGTTGTCAGTGTGATATCGGCGGCAATACACAGTTTAGTATCTGACCAGCAGGTTTTCAGGAGATCTTCCAATAGTTTTTGATTTCTATATGGTGTTTCCATGAAAATCTGGCTCTGATTTTCTTTTATCGACCTGTTTTCGAGGAATTTAATTTTTTCTGTTCTATTCCGGGTCTGAATCGGGAGATACCCCGTAAAGGCAAAATTTTGGCCATTCAGTCCTGATGCCATAAGTGCAAGTAGTATAGAGGAAGGGCCAACCAAAGGAATTACCCGGATGTTTTTTTTATGAGCAAGTTTAACAATTTCGGCTCCGGGATCTGCCACACAAGGAACACCTGCTTCGGAGATAATTCCAATATCTTTGTTATTTGTGATGGGAATCAGAAATTTTTCAAGCTCCTGAGATTGCGTAAATTTGTCAAGGATCATAAATACCAAATCATCAATTGCAGTCTGTATTCCGGCTTTTTTTAGAAACCTGCGTGCCGTTCTTACATTCTCCACGATATAATAATCGATTTTATTAATGATCTTTTTTACATAATCAGGTAAAACTGTATCAATTGCCCCTGTCCCGAGAGGTGAGGGGATAAGATAAATATTGGCTTTCATAATGGTATTTTTGAATAATGCCAAAGAAACAACTAAAAAATGAAAGTATAAAATAATGTATTTCCTGGAAAATTCGTGAGATTTTTTAATTGTTTTTAATCTCCAAAAAGTTTATGTTTGAACTGTAAAAAACAATCAAAGTTGAAGGTAACTTTTCTTGGAACCGGAACATCCCAGGGAATCCCTGTAATAACCTGCCAATGCCGGGTATGCCAGTCGGATGACCCGCGGGACAGACGACTTAGAACTTCTGCATTGGTAGAGATTAATGGTAAGACGATTGTGATCGATTCCGGCCCCGATTTCCGGCAACAAATGCTCAGGGCAGAAGTAAGGGATCTTAGTGCAATATTGCTAACCCACGAACACAAGGATCACATTGCCGGAATGGATGACGTCAGGGCGTTTAATTTTATCCTGGGAAAACCAATGGATATCTATGCTGAGAAAAGGGTTATGGAAGCAGTTAAACGGGAATATGCCTATGTTTTTGCTGAACATAAATACCCCGGAATTCCACAGATGATCCTTCATCCGATTGATGAATCACCTTTTGAGATTGATGGAATCAATATTATTCCCATTCGAGTTTATCATCATAAGTTACCCGTTTTTGGGTTCAGGATTGAAAATTGCATTTACATAACTGATGCAAATTATATACCGGAAGAAGAGATTGAAAAAATTGCCGGTTCCAGGTGCTTGGTAATTAATGCTCTTCGTAAAAAGAGGCATCCAACTCACTACAATCTGGATGAGGCGTTAAAAGTTATTAAAGATGTTTCTCCTGATAGAGCATATATTATCCACATAAGTCACCAGATGGGTTTACATACCGAAATTGAAAAAGAACTACCTGCCAATATTACCCTGGCGTATGATACTTTATCTTTTGAGTGTTAAGGAATTATGAGGATGTCTCAAAAGTCAGGTTTCACGCGAAGATCGCAAAGCATTCGCAAAGGACGTAAAAACTAATACATTGATATACTTCCAACTGCGATCTTTGCGTAATCTTTGCGGTCTCTGCGTGAACTTCTTTATAGTACTTTTGAGACAGCCCCATATTAAAATTTACTTACCTTTAAATATTCGTCCCATTTGTTTTTGCTTTGAATTCCGGATAAATTTTGAATTTATTAATCTCAATAAAATGTACTTATGAAAAATAAAGAGATTTTTATTGTTTCCGCCGTACGAACCCCAATCGGTAGTTTTGGTGGTTCGTTGTCAACTATTAGTGCGACCAGATTGGGAGCTCTGGTTATAAAGAATGCCATTGTGAGAGCAGGGATATCAAGCGACCTGGTCGATAAAGTTTACATGGGTAATGTCCTTTCCGCAAACATAGGTCAGGCACCTGCCCGGCAGGCAGGCAAAGCTCACGAGCGGGTTGTGATTGTCGCCTTGCGGGAGCGAGTAACATTGAGAATTGAATATTGTCCAGAGGACTCCCATGGAGAATATTGAGGATTGAGAATTGTCCACAAGGACTACTTCGGAGCATATAAAATAATTTACAGAAGAGTTGATTTAAAGAAAAAGACCGGCATTCAGCAATTTCATATGTCAAAACAAGGCGAAGAATCTTTGGGATGGGTCTGGAAAGCAATGTTGTATGAAGTCGAGTCCCGCCAATAAGCGGGACGAGACGAGTTTCATTGCGTGGCAGTTCGAGCCGTAGTTTTGTTATGGAATTGATGTTAGCCGTGATTCTTTTGCATACTTTTCTCATCTAGGAGAAAAGTATTTCGTTCGCCAGGGAGCGAACGAAATACAGCCCCGTGTGTGGGATAAATTTATAACAAAAAAAAATCCCTCAATGGATAAGGGGGATGTTAAGATGTAAAAAAATCCGTATAGAGGTTTAACTATGTGGCCAAGCCACACTTACGAAGCATTATTTCACGGGGTAAATGGGAGCGAGTAACCATTTTATGAGCATAGCGAATAGAATGTCTCACGAGCAGGATTGAGCGAAGGACAGTGGGAGCGAGTAACCCGCTTAGCGGATATTAAAATTTACTTATCTTTAGATATTCGATATTCGATATTCGACATTCAATATTCAACAGCCTCAGTCTTAGCCTTTTGAGCAAGTTTGTAATTTGATTTGCTAAAATAAATTCCAAAACAGAATAATGCAAAATTTGGAGTTGCCGGCTTGTGTAACGGTGGTGGAGGTGCTTCGACTCTTGTGATTGAATCCATGTAAGAATTAGTCGTACCACGACTCCAGAGGGTTAGTCAAAATTAGTTTGGAAAAACGTTTTTACACAGCCTCTTCAGTTCGGGATACGACTATTAAATTAATTGATATGACAATTATAGAAAAAATCCTTTCCAGCCATTCAGATAAGAAATTAGTAAAACCGGGAGATATTGTTGATGTTGAGATCGATGCCCGTGTGGCCCGGGATTTTGGCGGTGCAAATGTAGTTAAAAATATCAGGGACAATAATCTGGGTACCGAAAATGTAAAAAAAACCTTTTTTACTTTTGATTGTAATCCGACCGGTTCGGACCAAAAGTATGCAACTAACCAGCATATATGCCGGGTTTTTGCCCGGGATCTTGGCATCAGGGTATACGATATAAATTCCGGAATAGGAACCCACCTGTTGATTGAGGAAGGATTGGTATATCCTGGCTGCACTGCAATTTCAACTGATTCACATGCCAATATTCTTGGAGCGATAGGAGCTTTTGGTCAGGGTATGGGTGATAAGGATATTGCAGCTGCCTGGAGTAAGGGAAAAATTTGGTTTAAAGTTCCAAAATCAGTAAAAATTAATTTCCTGGGTAACTTTCCTGAAGACATTTTTGCCAAGGATATTGTCCTGAACCTTCTGGCCGTGTTTGGAGCAAATAAGCTTCTTGGTTATTCTGTTGAAATATATGGAGACGAAGTAAACAGATTATCCCTCGATGACAGGATCACCATATCTTCCATGGCAACTGAGATGGGAGCCATTATCATCTTTTTTACACCTGGGGAAGATATTATTCAATACTGTGAGGAAAGGACTGGCAAGAAGATCAAGCCAGTATTGGCTGATGAGAATGCGGAGTATGAACAGGAGTTCAACCTGGATGTCAGCCGCTTTATCTCCAGGGTTTCCAAGCCCGGTAAACCTCACGATACGGCTGATATATCGGATGTTGTGAAAACCAGGATTGATTCTGTCTTTATAGGTAGTTGTACAAATGGCCGTATGGAGGATATGCGGGTGGTCGCCAACATTTTAAAAGGAAAGAAGGTAGCTCCAGGTGTGGTATTAAAAATAGTCCCTTCCACTGATAAAGTATGGGATCAATGCCTGGCTGAAGGGCTGATAGATATTTTTAAAAGTGCAGGAGCATTGGTCTCCAATGCAGGCTGTGCCGGTTGTGCGGCTGGTCAGGTGGGACAAAACGGTCCGGGCGAAGCAACGGTAAGTACCGGAAACCGTAACTTTCCAGGCAAGCAGGGGAAGGGTGATGTATACCTGGCATCGCCTGCAGTTGCCGCTGCTTCGGCTCTTGCAGGGTACATCACTACACCGGACAAGATACCTGAAAAACCGGCGGTTTTTGAGCCAAAAGTAATACAGGATGAGAAAGCCAGGGTTTCAGAGGCACATAAAACGGTGAAAGAAAAACCAACTGTTATCAAGGGCAGAACCTGGCTCATCAGGAAGGATAACATTGATACCGATATGATTTTTCATAACCGCTATCTTGCCATTACGGATATTAAGGAAATGGGGAAATATACATTTGATAATCTTGAAGGATATGAGGATTTTGCGGAAAAAGCCAAACCGGGAGATATTATTATTACAGAAAAAAATTTTGGCAGTGGCAGTTCCAGGCAACAAGCCGTCGATTGTTTTAAATCACTAGGGATCCGGGCAATTCTTGCTGAATCATTCGGTGCCATTTATGAAAGGAATGCGATAAATGCTGCTTTTCCCATCCTGATCTACAAAAACCTTGACAACCTGGAACTTTCTGATGGTGATAACATCAGGATAAATCTTAAAACAGGAGAGATTTTAAATCTGAAAAATAACAAAAGAGCTAATGTTGATCCATTCTCGGAAGTTCAGATGGAAATCTATCAAAATGGAGGTCTTTTTTGAAGTTTGCAGTGGCAGGAGGCAAAAACAAGTCCCCAGTCTACAGTCAACAGTTTCCAGTAAGAGAGCAAAGCGCAGAGCGCATGGAGCATGGAGAGAAGAGGCGGGAGGGCGAAAGAGTGACTGGGTGAAGGGGCAGCAGGCAGTAGGACGAAGCTCCGGTTCGTCATTTTGTTGAGGTGGAAGTAGCAGTAGCAGGAAGAAGTCGGCAGTAAGAGAGCTAAGCGAAAAATTCCCCTCCTTAGATAAGGATCCCTGCCTTTGCCCTATGTCCTTAACGCTTTGCTCTCTTACTGAAGAGACTGTTGACTGGAGACTTATTCCTGCCAATGCTGCCTCAACTACCACAATTATCCATTCTCTTCGTTCTCC
>CAZEWS010000085.1:0-590 GCA_964515985.1 uncultured Rikenellaceae bacterium
AAATTATAAATCTCAGCATAATGAAAACACAGATGTTGATTTTACCTTCAATGCTTGTTGTTATTGCTCTTATTTCATGTTCGTGTGAAAATATGTTTTTCAATTGTATTCATGGTAATGGCAGGGTAATCGTTGAAGAAAGGAGTATTTCCGATTTCGATGAAATATACTCTTCCGGGTCATTTGAAGTATTTATTACACAGGACTCAATTTATGAACTGGAGGTTGAAGCCGAAAATAACATTTTACCATATATCTCTACCCATGTCAGAAATGACCGGCTGGTAATTAAAAACAGGGATAACCGTTGTATTCGTGAGCATGAACCGATTAGGATTTATATAAAAACACCTGAATTGCATGTATTGAAATTATCGGGATCTGGTATTATCCAATGCGAAGATTTTATAACCGAGTATCTGGAAATTAATCTAAGCGGCTCAGGTGATATTGAAGTTGGAATTGAAACCGAATATATTGAAGCTGATGTTTCCGGTTCCGGGCAAATTGAACTTTGGGGAAGTTCTGTTGAAACAGACCTGAATGTCAGCGGTTCCGGGCAGATCAGGGCCTATGATCTGACTCAGGAA
>CAZEWS010000085.1:876-11525 GCA_964515985.1 uncultured Rikenellaceae bacterium
CCAGGAATATGACCGTGCAATTGGAATCAGAGGAGGTGTTACTTCAGGCTTCACCTACAGACAGTTCCTGGATGAAGAAGTTGCCTTGGAAGGTTTGCTTAGTTTTAAGAGGGGTGGTATTCAGATAACGTTGCTCCGTGAAATACATCAACCAGGACTGATTGAATTTTCCGATAATTTTCTTTTTTCATACGGTTTTGGGGGACATATTGGATATATCCATTCTGATTACCATTATTTCTTAACAGAAAGATATTACTACCCTCAGAGGAGATATCTTCCTGTTATCGGAATGGATGCCTTTGTTGGTTTGGAATATGTTCTGAGGGAATACCCGTTTACATTCAGTTTGGATTTTAAGCCATTTTTTGAACTGTTCATCCCGGGATTTTTCCATTTAAACCCTGGCGATTTTGCCTTTTCAGTACGTTTCAGATTTTAAATATTATAAAGTATATGATCATGAAAAAAATTGTTTGTCTTAATTTGGTTATACTTTTAAGTATAAACTTAAGCTTTTCACAATCAGAAGAGAAAAAGCAAAAAATAAAAGATGATGAAATCAAAACCATTTTTGGAAGGAACCGGTCTAACGGAGGTTATGGTGCTTTTTCAATTACTTATTCAGAAATAGATCATAAAAATGCCATACAATTTGGCGGAAGAGGCGCCTGGATAATTGACCACAGTTTAGCCATTGGATTTGGCGGAACCGGCTTTCTGAACGATTACCACTACGATGCTATACTTGATCAAAATGTAAATTTAGCCGGTGGGTACGGAGGATTGTATATTGAACCGATCCTTGCTCCAAGATTTCCGTTTCATATATCATTCCCCATTCTTTTGGGTGTTGGAGGTATTGCATATACTACAGATAATTATAATAATGATTACTGGGATAATTATATTGAAGATACTGATGTTTTCCTTATAGCTGAGCCAGGGGTTGAACTGGAGTTCAATATATTAAAATATTTCCGAATCGCTCTCGGAGCCTACTACCGGTATACTTCTGATGTTAGTCTGGAATACAAAAGTACAGGGGAACAATATGTCGGCGAAGATGTATTGCACGGATTATCCATGGGCATTACTTTCAAATTTGGGAAATTCTAACAACCTTTTTAACCATAGTCCTAAAGGCATATCTCACTGTGATATGTCTTTTTTTTTGGTTATACTTGAACGAATATATGAGGGCACAATTTTTGTTAAGAAAATTCGCATGAAGTATTTTGTTTCGATATTATTAACTGTCGGATGGAAACATCCGACAGCATCGTAATCCGCTAAGCGGATATTGAACTCACGTTAATTTAATTTCTTATATTCCTCCAATCCTTTATCCAGAAAATCTATATATTCCTGTATATCAAGATCATGAGACCGTGGTGGAACCAGAACATTTTCATTAAAATCCAAGATAACATAATATGGTTGTGAATTTATCTTATACCTTGTAATCTGGAAATCGGAATTCTTTTTACCAATGGTCTTTTTTACCTTGCCGTCATATTCTGATACGACCCATTCCGATTCATCAAGTTTTGTCCTGTCGTCGACATACAGGGAAATAATTATAAAATTATTTCTTAATCGCCTTAATACTTCAGGATCAGACCATACTTTCGATTCCATTTCCTTGCAATTACTACATGCATGTCCTTTAAAATCGAGAAAAACAGGTTTGTTTAACTTCCTGGCACATGCCAGACCCTGATCATAATCGAAATATCCTTTCAAACCATATGGTAAGTGTAGAAAATCAGCATATTTGGGAGCCTCGCAAAGTGTGCCTAATCCATTATCTGGCGCATTTGAGATACCCAAAGAACTTCCCGTAACCTGGGAAGACATTTTAAAACCTTGCGGATCTTGTGGTGGAATTAATCCTGAAATACTTTTTAATGGTGCCCCAAAAAGCCCAGGGACCAAATATAAAACAAAAACAAATGTTGCAATAATCAGAACCAGTCTGGGAATAGTGATGAAAGGAAGGTCACTATCATGAGCAAATTTGATTTTTCCCAATAAATAAAATCCCATAATCGCAAAAATAACAATCCAAATTGCCAGGTAAATTTGCCTGCTTAAAATACCGAGATGATAAGTTTGATCAATATTGGAAAGGAATTTCAAACCAAAAGCCAGAATGATAAAACCCAATACCACTTTTACAGAATTTAACCACCCACCTGATTTGGGTAGATTTTTAAGCCAGGAAGGGAAAATGGCAAATAGAGTAAATGGCAGGGCAAATGCTAAAGAAAATCCAAACATACCCAGGGTAGGTTTAATAACGTCTCCACTTGCTGCCTCAACCAATAATGCTCCTACTATTGGTCCCGTACAGGAAAAAGAAACCAGAACAGTTGTTACTCCCATAAAAAAGGATGCAATAATCCCGCCTCTATCTGCTTGTTTATCAGAACTGTTAATTAATCTGCCGGGAAGCACCAACTCAAACATTCCAAGGAAAGAAGCAGCAAAGATCATAAATAACGTGAAGAATATAACATTCGGGATCCAATGAGTACTCAAATTATTTGCAAAATCAGCGCCGGCACTGGTTAATGACACTATCAACCCAATCGATGTGTAAATAAAGATTATTGACAGGCCAAAAATGATTGCTTTCAGAACTGAATTGGCCCTGTTTTTAATTCCCTGTGAAAAGAACGCTACTGTCATTGGAATCATTGGGAATACGCATGGAGTTAAAAGACCTGCAAACCCTGCCAGCATTGAAAAAAGAAAAAAACCCCACAAGGGTTTGCCTGATTTTTCACTAGTTTCAGAAGATTGTAAAGCTATTTTATCTGATTGCTTTGATGCTTCCCCCGAAAGGTCAACCTGCGGTTTAAAGAATTTTTTTTCATTTTCCTTTTGTTCCTTTATTGAAGTTGTACCTTGTCCCTCAGGGATAACAGTTGTTAAAGATGCACCCTGTATAACAAATTCAAAATCAGATTCTTTTGGCGGAAGACATCTTTCATCATCACAACTCATGAATTCAACAAACCCTTTGATTTTAACAGTCCCTTCAGAAAGAAGCTTTATTTTTTGTTTAAAAACAGCTTTATGACTAAACAGCTTCAACTTCATTTGAAAGCTCTGATCATACTTCACCTCAGGCTCAGTTACTTCAATAACTTCACCAATCAATTCAAAATCAGCTGATTCTTCAATTGTAAAGGAAGTTGGGATTGGACCGCCTTCAGGCAAATCCTGAGAATATAAATACCATCTATCTTCAATATCGGCTGTAAAAGTCAGTTCAATTTCAGTATCACTCAATTTCTTATGTTCATAATTCCACCTTACCGGATCGAGTATTTGGGAAAAAGAAGTTGCAGTGTTAAGTATAAAAATACCAATAAGATACGTAAATATTAATTTTTTCATACTATGTTCATTTTGTAATTCAGGCTACAAATTTATTAAATTAACGTGAGTTAGAAACTCACGTTAATTTAAAGTCGTAGAAAAGACAATAAAGGTAGAATTTGAAAGTAGTATTAATTACAGAATTATTTCATCTCCGAATTTGTCCAGAATGTGATATTCAAGTAAGTTTAAAGAGGTCAGATGAACGATTTTAATCCGGCGTCTGAATTTCAAAGACCATTTTCGACGGATAGAGAAAGGTCCTTTTTTCAGGTATGCAGCAACAATAGGATGTACCTGGATAGTGATCTTTGAAGGATTATATTCCTTAAATATATCCCGGATATGGTTTTCCAAATCATCTGCAAACAATATTGTTGGAGATATTTCACCTGTGCCTTTACAAGTAGGACATTTCTCAATGGTTTCAATATTCATCTCCTGTCTGACCCTTTGTCTTGTAATCTGCATCAGTCCAAATTTACTTAAGGGAAGGATATTGTGTTTTGCCCTGTCGGTAGTCATAGACTCTTTCATTTTTTCATAAACCGATTGTTTATTTTCCAAAGATTGCATATCAATAAAATCGATTACAATAATACCTCCCATATCGCGCAACCTGAGTTGTCTGGCAATCTCAACAGCCGCAGCAAGGTTCACTTCAAGAGCATTCGATTCTTGATCTTTCCCTGATTTAGCCCGGTTTCCACTATTTACATCAATTACATGTAAAGCTTCTGTATGTTCAATAATTAAATAGGCTCCATTTTTAAAAGATACTGTCTTACCAAAAAAGGATTTTATTTGTTTATTCACCCCCAAATGTTCAAAAATGGGTACTTCCCCCTTGTATAATTTTACGATTTTTCCCTTTTCGGGAGCTATGGTGCTAATGTATTCCTTTATTTCCCGGAAAAGAGATGCATCGTTAACATAAATACTGTTGAAGGTTACATTCAAAGCATCTCTCAATATTGCCGACGTCCTGCTTAATTCGCTGATAATCAGCTTGGGAGGAGTAATCCCGTCAAGTTGTTCAAACGCGGTTTCCCATTTTTTTATGAGGCTTCTTAATTCTGAATCCAAAATGGCAACCTTTTTCCCTTCAGCAACCGTCCTGACAATGATTCCATAATTTCTGGGCTTAATACTTTGAAGTAAGGTTTTAAGACGATTTTTTTCTTCACCCGATTCAATTTTCTGAGAAATTGATACTTTTTCTGAGAAAGGCATTAAAACAAGATTTCTTCCAGGAATCGATATTTCTGAGGCTAATCTGGGACCTTTTGTTGAAATGGGTTCTTTTGCAATTTGAACCAGAATGGATTGACCCGGTTTTAGTATATTAGTAATTTTACCCTCCTTAGGTATATCGGGTTCCGGTTTGAATTTATGTAATGGAGGTATCTTCCCTTTTTTGTTAAGTGCAGTATTAAGATATTTATTAAGAGTTTTGAATTGAGGGCCGAGGTCGAGATAATGCAAAAAAGCATCACGCTCAAAGCCAACATTGACAAATGCTGCATTGAGACCGGGTATTATCTTCCTTACCTTCCCCAAATAAATGTCGCCAACAGCAAATTGAAGATTGCTTTTTTCTTTATTTAGTTCAACAAGTTGTTTATCTTCAAGGAGAGCAATAGCTATTTCTGAGGAAGTAACATCAATTACTAATTCCTTGCTCACGATTCCATCACGTTGTAGAGGATTCTGAGAAAATATCCTATAATATAATAAACCTAAAGACCCAAATGATCTTTAGGTTAATTCTTTAAAATTCCTGCTCACAAAAGAAATGGGACAGAAGGGTTATTTCTTCTTCTTATGCCTATTTTTCCTTAAGCGTTTTTTCCGCTTATGGGTAGCCATTTTATGCCTCTTTCTCTTCTTTCCGCTTGGCATAGATTAATTTGTTTTATAACAAACCAGGTAAAAGAAAGGTGTTATTTCTTCACGTTGGCTTTTACCTTGCTTATGAAAGACTTAGCAGGTTTGAAAGCAGGAATAAAATGTTCAGGAATAATAATGGTTGTATTTTTAGAAATATTCCTGGCTGTTTTCTTTGCTCTTTTCTTTACAATAAAACTTCCAAATCCTCTTAAATAAACATTTTTGTCTTTAACAAGAGAATCTTTTACCGTTTCCATGAAAGCTTCCACTGTTTTTTGAACAGTTACTTTCTCAATTCCGGTATTCTTCGAAATTTCGTTTACAATGTCTGCTTTAGTCATTTTTAAAATCTTTAGTTATCAATAATTTACAAAGTTAGTCGTCTCGGGATTGCAAATATAAAAGATTTCTAAAAATAAATGAAATACTTAACCATTATTTTTGTTTATTTCGTAAAAAAAATTTATTATCAGACGGTTAGCTAATGAATTTAAGTAAAACAATAAGAACATCCCTACGCAAATTAATTAAAAAAACGGGTATTATCATAGTAATCGGTTAATTTTGAAATGAATTAACATTAGGCTAAGGCTAAGGTTTTTTATTTATCAGATATAAAGTTTACTCATATTTTACCTTATTTTTTAATCTCAAGGTATTCTTCACCTGTTATTTATTATTTATACTTAACCTTTTGATTTATAACATATTTATTATCATAGTATTGTGATTCTTTATTTCCTCTGGGTTCTATTACAAACTCCATAAATACTTTTCGCTCCTCTTTGCTTAAGTCATAGATAGCTCGTTGATCTTTCTCTTTCAGGTAACGGATACCTACATTTAGCATCATCAAAGAGATTCTCATTTTCTTTTTTTCCGATAATGATTTTACTAACAGCTTTTCTATACCTGCAAGGCGTTCACTATCAAACTGTTCTATATGTACCAGTAGGTCAAAAATAGCTTTGGGAAAAGATTTCCATAAGACTTCTTCTCTCTTTTCTTTCTTAAAGATTTCTATTAAATGAGAGAAAAAGGATTGCATATAAGCCAGAGAGCCATATCTGAACAGAGGAAATAATATATCTTTTGTAACCAGGGCTTGCAACAAATCAGAATCTTTTGCTTTTTTGAGCAAGCGGGTTAGTTGGGCTTTGCCGGCATTGTATTCATTGGTGATGATTAATGTATGCAGTAAATTGAAGTGTAAGTATATATCGTCTTTGTTTATCTCTAAACCTTGGTTAAATATATCTATAGCTTCTTCAAATTTTTCCATTTTTATGTAAGCATATCCCATATTATTATAAGCGTTATCATTTTCCGGATTGATGTCTATAGCTTTTTGATAGATGGCTATGGCTTTTTTGTGTTTTTTTAATTCATCATAAGCAATTCCCATATTATTATAAGCTGTTTCGTATTTAGGATTGATGTCTATTACTTTTTGATAAGCGGCTATGGCTTCTTTGTGTTTTTTTAATTCATCATAAGCAATTCCCATATTATTATAAGCTGTTTCGTATTTAGGATTGATGTCTATTACTTTTTGATAAGCGGCTATGGCTTCTTTGTGTTTTTTTAATTCATCATAAGCAATTCCCATATTATTATAAGCTATATCGTATTCAGGATTGATGTCTATTGCTTTTTGATAAGCGGCTATGGCTTTTTTGTGTTTTTTTAATTCATCATAAGCAATTCCCATATTATTATAAGCTCTATCGTATTCAGGGTTAATGTCTATTGCTTTTTGATAGGCGGCTATGGCTTCATTGTATTTTTTCAAACTATCATAAACATATCCCATATTATAATAAGCCTCGTCTTTTTTCGGATTGATTTCTATGGCTTTTTTGTAGGCGTCTATGGCTTCATTGTGTTTTTTCAAACTACTGTAAACATTTCCCATATTATAATAAGCACTATCGTTTTTCAGATTGATGACTGTTGCTTTTTGATAGGCGGTTATGGCTTCTTTGTATTGCTTTAATTCATCATAAGCAATTCCCATATTATAATAAGCTCTATGGTTTTTCGGATTGAAGACGATTGCTTTTTGATAGGCGGCTATGGCTTCTTTGTATTTTTTCAAACTATCATAAACAATTCCCATATTATAATAAGCTCTATAGTCTTCAGGATCGATGTCTATTGCTTTTTGATAGGCGGCTATGGCTTCTTTATATTGCTTTAATTCATAATAAGCATATCCCATATTATTATAAGCGCTATCGTTTTTTGGATTGATGACTGTTGCTTTTTGAAGGGCGGCTATGGCTTCCTTGTATTGCTTTAATTCCCCATAAGCAATTCCCATATTATAATAAACTGTTTCGTTTTTCGGATTGATGACTGTTGCTTTTTGAAGGGCAGTAATAACTTCTTCGTATTTTTTTGACTTATAATAATCATCGGCTTCAAGAAGATATTTTGAATGTTTATCTTCTTTATCCAATGTTTTAATATACGCTTTAATCTCTTTTTCTGTTTTGAGTTTTTCCAGATCAGGATGCGTTTTAAATTCTTCCAGTATTTTCGGATCTATTGCTTTGCTCATCATAAGGGCTTCTCTCCGGTATTTTTCCCGTATTTCTATGGGTTGAAGATTGGCTGCATATCTGAACTTCAAGTATTTGGATTTTAGTTCTTGAGAGGTGTATATCACGCTCAAAAAATCCACAAATAGTTTGGCTATACCGTCAGGGCTTTCGTTTATCTCAAAACAGATACGCATAAGCGGCTCCTTAAGTTCGTAATACGCATCTTTCCCTTCTTTGTGTTTATCTATATGCCCTTTATTGTACAATTCCGAAAGTTGCTTGCTGATAATGTTTGGTGGGATAAAACAAGAGCGGGCAATGTCTTTCCCTTTTTGAGGCTTGTGTTTTAAACTGAGGTGTTTTACTATCTTTTGTTCCTGCACAGGCAGTTTCTTTATAAACTGTTCGTAATAAGGCTTGAGGTCGTTCATTGTTTTTATAAACACCAGGGATAAGTCCGATTTTATTTCTGCTTTCAAAAAAGAATAAAAACTTACCAGCAACCTGTGGTTTCCCCCGGTGAGTTCATAGATCGCTCTTATTTTTCCATGGGTTTCCGGCTCCTGAAGTTGTTCACTTACTCTTTTATTACCTTCTGCACTTGCAATGGCTTGCATAAGCTCTAAGGACTGTGGATAATCTAATTTTTCTAAATGATGCGTTTTAAAAAAATTATAAAAAGGATAATCGCTTTTTTGAACTTGAGCGAAGAGGTTTTGACTGGTAGTAACAAGACTTATCTTGTTATACTCGTGCATGAAGTCTCGCAGTTTTGCCTGTCCGTTTGTTTTCATACCTTCAAACACAATGTTCAGGTTTTCGATTAGAACAATAAGCGTTTTATTGCCGATATAGTCTAACAATAAGTTTTTGATGGCAGCTTCCTGGTGTTGAGTTGCTATATTGGAAATTTCAAAAATTGCCTCTTTCAAATTTTTCCTGTTTACTTCTTTGTATCGTGAAAAAGATTCTAATATCCGCAACATAAAGTCCAGGAAATTGGCAATACCGGTTTCATCTTCAACCATATAGGCGATCAGGATTTTGTTTGAGATGCTTTTATTCTTTTTTAAACGGTTATACAATACCTGTATCATATGAGTTTTCCCGCCTCCCCTGGGGGCAATGATTAAACACTGGTAAGTGAATTTGTTTTTCACTTTACTTATCAATTCTTTTTCCAGCCGGTCTAAGGTTTCCTTCCGTCCTATGAGGGTCTGTTCCAGAATTTCAGCATCTACACTCTTTGCATTGAATGTTAATAAGGGGTTTGCCATTGTATATATATTTATTAAAAACTAATTTGCTTTATTTATTGCCCACCATTTCTTGATGATGGAATAATTGAATTTAAAATTCCTTTTGCTGTCTGTTATTTCTCTTTTAAGATACCCGTCTCTCCTAAGTCGATCAATTTCATCGTTTAAAAGTATTCTGTCTGTTGCTATAATATTATTTATGTGATCTGCAATATCATCCTCAGAAGTATATTCATTTTTCTTAGATAAGTAATTTAAAATGTGATTGGTGAGTGTTTTGTTTGGGTAGAAATTATCTATTCTGTCATAAAAATGCTTAAAATTGTTCGGGTCGCTTGGATCAACTAAAATATCATTCAAAGCTTCATTTATTGCAGATTTATCTATCCTGAAATAATATCTGATCTTGTCGAAAACTTTATCCATAAAGTAAGGGATTCTGTCTACAAGATCGCAGATGTATTTCATAATTTCCTCCGATAGCTTAAGCTCGCAGCCCTCGTTCAGGCACTTACAAAAAAACAAAGCTTCTTCTTCTGAAAATGGCAGAAGTCGTTGTTTACTCATATGGTTTATCGGATCTCCCATATAATGTCCTGCTCTTTTGAGTTTATCTAAAACCAAATCAATGCCTATGGAGCCGCAATATACAAATCTGAGTTTTTCGGAAAAATCGTGTTGCACCAAGTCTCTTAAATACCCTAAAATATTTACAGCTTCAGGTTCTTCCATTTTGTCTAACATAATAGTGAATTCGTCAAGCATAATCACGATGTACTTTTCGCTGCGTTGCTCAACTAGCGATGTTAGTAAATAGTTGAATTGTTTTTGCCATTTTTTTTATCGGTTTTTTCTGAATTTAATCCCTTCAATTTCTTCAATATGTTCAGTAATAGAATGAAACAATTCTTCCGTTTTTTTCAATATGTCTTCTTTAATTATTTTTTTTTCTTTAATGTGTTCAAACAAGCTGAATGCAAATTCCTCTGCGTTTTTAACACCTTCAACGCCTTTGTAAATAGTTAAGAAATCTTTTCTGTTTTCTGCAAACATTTTTGTTAAAACAGCACTTTTTCCGAATCGTCTTTCTGCATATAAAACAAAGCCTTGCACTTGTAGGATCTTCCAGTATTTCTCTATTACTTCTTCTCTCCCAATTACTTGGTTTGGATTCAATACACCACCGGTATGAGGTGTTAGAGGTATTATAGTTTTGTTTTTCATTTCGTATTGTTTTTAAATTAGATCGAGCTAATATACGATAAAATTATCGTACGGCCAAATTATCGTACGATATATTTATCGTATGTTAGCTTTATCTCGAAATAATGAAGATTTTTACATGAAATCGTTCAATGTAAAAAACGCTTACAATCTGCAGTAAAGCTGGCCAATAGTTAATTTATTTATGTTTTGTTCATTTATCGAAAATTTACCAGAGACAATCATCATAATCCTGTGTAGCTCAATAATAATCACTCGAATAGCGAAGCGATTGTTTTTATATTTTTTTTCTTTTCGAGCGTTGAGTAAAATTTAAACCCTTTTGGTTTTGTGTGGTTGG
>CAZEWS010000085.1:11535-12144 GCA_964515985.1 uncultured Rikenellaceae bacterium
TTTAAAATGCCAAAACAAGATTAAATTGCATCCCGGAAATAACTATCGAATGAATAGGAGATTAAATCCGCAGGAAAATTACAGGGAGACGCGTAAAGCCATCGGTTTTGTTAACATAAAAATATGCTCCCTGAAGTTGCCTTTATAAAACTTGGATGGGCACTCGGACAAACTGAGGATCCTGAGGAAGTAAAAAAAATTATGCTAACTCCTATTATGGATGAAATAACCGGGAGGGAACCTTATAACGGTTACCTGGTATATCAGGGCGGAGTACCTGAAGTTGAAGATTTTATAAGAAAGTTCAGGAAGTAAGAGTAATAAACATCCATCTTTCTTTAACTGTCTTACAAATTCTTTGCGCTTCATATAGCAATTTCCTTAATATTGTGATCTTTTGGAACATCATCCATTGCCATTAAAAGATATGCTTCTTTTAAATTTTCTTCTAATTCATCAACTGTTTTTCCTTGAGTCATTATCTCTGGATGTTCAAGTATTTTTCCAAGCCAAAATTTTTCACTTTTCCAATAAATCATATTCATTTTTGTATTCATAATTAGTTACTTTAAATTTATAATTAATTTAGTATCGGAATTTATTTACTTC
>CAZEWS010000085.1:12154-12474 GCA_964515985.1 uncultured Rikenellaceae bacterium
TTCAGGAAGTAAACAGAATTTGTAACGACAGAAATCACCTGCTGTTTCACGCGCCGATTTTGGCGCGAGAAATGGCCAGGTGGATTGATTTGTTAGGCATTTTGATTATTACAAAAATTTTCAATTACCAAAGGATTACATCTTTGTGTTATTGTAATCCAATAATACTCATCAATCAACTTAGGATAAGAATTATGCTTTTTTTCTAAATATCCAAATAATTTATCCCAACTTATATTAGTATTTTTTATACCATTTTTGATTTCTTTTAATTCATTTTGAATTCTTGCAAGATAATCGACATAACCAGAACCGTTGCC
>CAZEWS010000086.1:0-12418 GCA_964515985.1 uncultured Rikenellaceae bacterium
GTACTAATTTAATCAAATTTCAGATATGCATTAACTTATGCTTATTTTTTAAATTGATTATTGTTAATGCAAATGAAGCATTTATAGCCAAAAAAAGAACAATGGTACAATATAGCACTCCTGGAGCTGAAGGGGCAGAATATATAGCAATCTGCTTGCCTGCTTTTACCCCGGAGACTGTACACCGGGATGATTAGAAATTCTGCAGGATGGCAAGGAGGTAATCAGGTTACAGGCAGACATCCCGCCAATGTTTCCAGGATAGCTGTACCTGTGGAAAAAGTTTACATCATGCATGATTAAAAAGATATCTTTCAAAATTTTAGCCTTAGCCTTGACAATACACTACTACATCCCTCCTTTTCCCATAACTTTACTCATGCCTTAACAAATTCGCAGGATTGGCAAGGCCAGACTTAATTGCATGCCTGCTTACAGTTAATAATGCAATAAAAAGGGAAATAGCACTGGAAAAAATAAATATCCACCAGTTTATGTTTGTTTTGTATGCGAAATTTTGCAGCCAGTTCTTCATCAGGAACCATCCCACCGGGCATGCCAGAATATTGGCAATAATAATCCATTTTGAAAATTCGATGGAGAGCAGAGATATGATATTGCTCATGGTGGCACCGTTCACCTTCCGGATGCCGATCTCTTTTACGCGTTGTTCAGCCATAAATGAGGACAAACCTGTTAAACCCAAGCTCGCAATGAAAAGGGCAAGGATAGAAAAAAAAGTGAATATCTTTCCGGTCCTTCGTTCCGATTTGTAAAGCTCATCAAAACTTTCATCCAGGAAAAAGTACCGGAAAGGCTGGTTCACGGATAGTTTCTTCCATGTCTTTTCTACGGATTTAATGATTTCTTCCATTTTTTGATTATCAATACGAAGAGAAACGTACCTGGGGAAATATGGTTTACGATATAATATTGCTATGTTACCGATTTTTTCATGCATTGGTGCATAATGGAAATCCTTAACAACCCCAATTATTTTAAAAGGAACTCTCTCATCCCGTGATGAGGCTATCGACATCAGGTTCTGATCAACAGGACCTTTAAAGCCAAGGGAACGAACTGCGGTTTCATTTAAAACAATTGACATTGAATCGGCACCATATTTGTCCGAAAAGAATCTTCCTTCTGCCATTTCAATGCCAAAGGTTTTGGTAAAATCCAGGTCACCCACCAGATAGCTAAAATGAAAGAGCTGTTCGGGAGGGGAATCCTTTTTTTGAAAAATGGCACCTCCCCACCCATTTTTTCCCGGAATGGTTGAAGTCAGGGTTACATTGCTTATACCAGGATGTTTTAAAAGCTCGTATTTAAAAGCTTCCATCCTATTTTCCAAACCGTACGCCCTGTCAACAACCAGGACATGTTCCTTATCAAACCCCAGGTTTTTGTTTTGAATGAATGTAAGTTGTGTATAAATAACGATGGTACAGACTACAATGATGATGGCTATTGCAAACTGAAATACTACCAGACCACTGCGAAACCAACCCCTTTTGTTCCCTGGTCCTAATTTTCCTCTCAATACGGCTAAAATATTGTAGGTTGAAATGGATATCTCTGAATAGAAGCCTGTTAGCACTCCCGCTGCCAGGGTTCCGATGATCAGAATCGGAGGAACATACCATCTGGCAAATAAATTCATAGAAAGATCTTTGTATGCTATCTGGTTAAATGTCGGTAAAAACAGTTCGACGGCAGCAAGTGCTATAATCAATGCAAGCATGCTCAGGAACACCGATTCAGCCAGCAATTGATAAATAATTCGATTCCTGCTTGATCCCATCACTTTGCGGATTCCAACCTCCCTGGCTCTTATAGAGGATTTAGCTGTGGTTAAACTGGTGAAATTAATCGCTGCCAGGATCAGGATGAGAAATGCTATTGTAATGAAAAAATAAATATACCTGACTTCGCTTGTAGGTTCCAATTGATTTGAAGCGTCAGAAAACAGATATATCCTTGTTAACGGTTCGATATAGAAATTTATATCATTTTCTGATGATGACCATTCGTCAATGCTAATCCCAAAATATTTTAAGATTTGGGGACTCATCTTTTTTCGGGTGAAACCGGGTAATTTCTTTGCCAGCTTTGCTGGTGGAAAATCTTCCTGTAGAACGATATAAGTATAATAACCATCGCTGAGCCAGTTTTTACTTTCACTTTCCCAAAGCGAATTCATTGAAACCAGGAAATCGAAATGAAAATGTGAATTTGCTGGGTTATCCTCCACTATTCCAGTTATCACAAAATCGTTACCATCTGCTTCGTGCAGCACTTTACCCATTGGGTCCTCATTTCCAAAATATCTGGCTGAAGCAGACTCAGAAATGACCATTGAAAAAGGCTCGGTGAGAGCCGTTTCGGGGTTTCCGGAAACGAGGGGAAAACTAAATACATCGAAAAATGTTGAATCTGAATAGATATAGCTTGTTTCAAAAAAGCTTTTGTCTTCAAACCTGATAACGGTATTGATCCCCTTTATGATCCTGGTAGCCTGAAGTACCTCCGGAAACTCATTCAATAAAGCATCAGCAAGTGGAGCAGGTGCAGTAGCCTCTTTGAATTGACGGTCCCCTAAATTTCCAATTTCTCCAACCCTGTATATCTGATGTGCCTTTTCATGAAATCTGTCGTAGCTCATCTCATCTTCAACATACAACAGGATCAGGATGGAACAAGCCAAGCCGATTGCCAGTCCGGCCACGTTTATAACAGAATAAACCTTGAAACGAAGGAGTATCCTCACAGCAACTCTGAGGTAATTGGAAATCATCGCCTGGGGTTGATTATGCCTCCTAATTGCAAACCTTATGCCAGAATAGATATCTCTCTGTGTTTCATTTGGTTAACAAATTCAGGACTAATTCTTTATCAACATTTTTGTTCGTTATCGTACAGAATAGTGTACGGTTTTGTTATATATGGGCGGGTTGGTTTATGGTTTGTGGTTTGTGGTTGTGGAATTTCGATTTCCTATTTCAGTTTCTACCACAAATAAAACGAAAGGATCTTTAACAGATTCCTCTGACCTGTAACTTAAATCAATTGGTTCTTCTTCAACAAATTGCCCCCTACTCCTTTGCGCTTCAATTGAACTGTTACATAAACACAGAAATAAGCAAACAATGCTAAGTATAGCAATGATGAGTGCAAATCCCAAAGGTTTGGGGAATCCGTTTTTTTCAAAACTCCGCGCTTTCATTTTCCTATCCTCTTGTAATTTAATTTAACATTTATCCATGGGTATTTTTTGGTTCTCTCTGTATTTATGATGCACGGGAACGGAAATACCCTATCTTTCCTCTGTAAAAAGTTTATGAGTACTTAAGGTATATGAAGAATCATCTGGGGGTGAACTTTTTATGTTTATTCAGTTGGAAGATCACCCTTTCTTAGAGGTTTCATCCTATTTGACAGACATATCCTCTTCTTAACGATAACCTCAACCTCGTTTTTCATCTGCTCCAAGCACCTAACCTACTTGTCTTGTCCTAATATATGTCTACAGGTTAAACAAAAAATTCACGATCCGAAATTCCTTTCAAGCCCATCCGGGCTGTATTTTAAATATGTGCACTCTTCCCAGCCACTAAAGTGGCCGTCTATTATCTTTAAGTCCCTCCCTGGACTATTATATTTATTTCAACAAATTTCATTCAATATTCAATTATCTTCCTTGTCTCCCATTGTTACTCGCTCCCACTGTCCATCGCTCTCACCTGCTCGTGAGGTTTGGGTTATTCACTTCGTTCATGAGATCACTTCGTTAAGTTCGCCAAACGTTCTCCCTTTTTCCCAGTCACCCAGTCACTCAGCCTCCCAGTTCCTTAATCCTTAATTCCCGTTCTATAGGATTTTTATGTCAAAAGTCAGAGGTCAAATGTATGATGTCAAATGTTGGATTTTTTTCTTCATTGTTGAAACTGATTAAGCGATGATTATAATATGTTTCTGACTATTATTTCATTACTTTACATAAATGAATTTATGCTCCACATAATACATTTGCCATTTGCCATCAATTCCTCAACATCTTTCATCCCTTCACAGACTCTGCCAGGTTTTCCTGCCACCGGCATCCCTTCGGGAAAACCCTGGCAGTTCTCTCTCCAAATCTCATAGTCACCCAGTCTCTCAGTCTCTCAGTCTCCCATTTCGCCTCTTCCTCCTACCTACTACTTACTACTTACTACATACTACTTACTGCTTAATACCTACTGCTCCCTGCTCTTCACTGCTTACGGCATAATAAAGAGATGCAAAAGCACTGCTAACCCACATTGCAGCAGGAACTACCCCAACGATACAACACACTAATCCTGCAATAATGATAAAGAAAGCGAGTACTCCAATAAAAAAGATGGTCCATGCATGTCCTTTGGTCATACGCCAGCTTTCCTTTATTGCTTCACCGGCGTCTAATTTCCGGTCCATAACCAGGTAAGGAACAAAAGCAAGTTTACATGCGAAAATGATCCCGGGAATAAGTAGTGCTATGATTCCCATTATAACAATCACGGCAACAAGAATATTTGCCAGGATAACCTTAAGATAGATTTCAAAAGAAGAAAACATATCTTTGATCTCGAATTTTTCATTTCGCATTGCCTTAAGAAACATCCAGTCAGCCCCATACTCAATTGGAGCAACTATAAATATTCCATAAACCAGTGCAAAAAATCCAAAAAACACTACTATTGGAAACCCGATTCCACCTATTTCATAAGAGCTTCTGAAAAGATGAAATGGAATATTTATAACAATTACGATAATAGTCACTAAGAAAAGATCTACAAAATGTTTCATCAACATTTTCCATCCATAACCATATGACCCTCCGACAGTTGGACTGAATGTTGGAGGATTTATCTTTGTATTTGCTGCATTTTCATTCATGATAGTCTCCTTAATATTTAATTAATATATCTGAATTTTCATTTAATTAGAACTTTTGTTCCGAGTTCCGGGATACAAGTTCCGGATTTATAATATCCATTCATGTTTTTATACAAACTTTTGATGATACGAATATAAGAACCCGGTTGGTACTATTTTAACTACTTTAGTATGATTCAAATTCAAACTTTAGTAGGATTTTTTCAAACACTACTTTAGTAGGATATAAACTTCCGGGAATTTCAATTTATTTGACCGGTAATTGTTTCCCTTTTAATTATCTTTATCCAGGTTTATTGGAAAAGTTCTGAAAATGAGTGATATCCTTTTTCCAATCACAATTTTTGTATCATTGGGAATAGCCTTGTCTGCTATCCTGATGACCTCCAGGTTACTTAAGAATTATAAGCTTCCTTATCTTTCCAGTTATCTTTATTATCAAATCTTTTTAGGAGTATTTGGCCTTTACGGTATTCTGGGGCCTATAATTTCCCGCATAATCCTGCTTAACCTGAAAACATCTTTGCAGTCAACAGAAACTATCGGGCACTTCTTTTCCATCCTGGGATTACCCATTTTAATCATAGGATGGTACATGTTTTTAAGATTATGCTGGGAAATGGTAGGAAGACAAATATCAAGGATATTCAGTTTAGGCTATTTTATAATCCTGTTTTTGTGGTTTTTGATTTATGGAGCTTTATTGTTTCTTATCAATAAATTTGAGATCAGTAACCCTGAAACATTAACAGCGATATTTCTATATCCCTACCTGATCTTTCAGATCCTGGTTATGATTACGGGAGTATCCCACCTTCTTTTAAATGCAGGAAAGGTTGGAAATACACATCAACGTAATTACATAATTGTATTCGGTTTAATTAATCTGGTAATTTACCTGACATTCGTAATCTTATATTATGAAACCCAATATTTGCCAACACTTTTACCCGCTGTTATTCTGGTCTTTTTTGGAGCCAATCTTCCTCCGGCTTTATATTTGTTTATATATTTAAAAAAGCACTACATCCCGCCACCTGTTGCGAAAGACCTGAATGAAGCTATGAAACAATTTGCGGAAAAGTATGAGATATCAAAACGGGAAGAGGAGGTTATTCAAAAAATTTGTGAAGGAAAAAGTAATAAAGAAATTAGTGAAGCGCTCTTTATTTCTTTACAGACAGTAAAAGACCATATTTACAGGATCTTTATTAAAACGGGCGTTAAGAACAGGATTCAGTTAACGAATCTTATCCGTACCTTTTAGGTTAGCTGAAAAATTTTTTCAATAATCCACTACTATCATCCACATTTAATCATTTTCTTTAACCAATTCTGTATATAATTTAATAGCTTTTTTTGCCAGCACTTCCGTTGCATTGATTACAGGAATTTCCACCCTTTCAGAATTAAAGGCAAGCGGTATCTCTGTACATCCCAGTACAATCAACTTCGCACCTTTTTCCACCAGATTCTGTCTGGCCTCTGCTAATAGATCTTCGTTGATTTTTTTACTGGTTCCTGCCTTAATCCCAAAGACAGCTTTCATTACCTTTTCGTTTTCAATTTCTTCATCAGGAAGGATAACCCGAAATCCTTCCTCTGCAAATTCGTTCCCATATAATTCTGTTTCAATTGTGCCGGTCGTGGCAAGCAAACCGATATCTTTTATATCAGGATATTTTTCTGCAACTTCATTTACGGTCTCCCTGATCATATGAATAATTGGAATGGAAACCGCATCTTGCATATAACCAAAAAAATAATGAACAGTATTACATGGTATCGCAATAAAAGAAGCGCCGGCATTCTCTAAACGGGTAACCCCTTCAACGAGATATGGTACAATAGACAAGTCTTGATATCTGATGCTGGCCATCCGGTCAGGAACTTGTGGCAAACTATATATCAAGGTTGGTATATGATCCTGGTCCTTTTCTGCAGGTGTAAGTTTTACGATCTGCCTGTAAAATTCGGCTGTTGCTTCAGGCCCCATACCCCCAAAAATTCCGAGAATCATTTCTGGTTGGGCGTCATTTTCTTTGTTCTGTTCCAGAGACGAACAAGATGACTGAACGAAAAATAATATCAGAAAGGAAACCAGTCCTGGAGCAATTCTTTCTATTCGAAGTTTGGATTTGAAAAAATACATGTCTCAAAAGATGGTGGTTAATATAAGTTCAAAATTAAGTTTTAAAGTTTACTATTCCAACTCATACAGTTTTGTAAATAATTGTTATAAAATTGTAATTTGTTTATCGGTTAGTTTGTTATTCTTTTCTATCTTAATCGTCATTATAAAAACCATACTCTGGAATGAAAATTAAATTTGTTATTTTCCTCAGCATAATAATTTGTTTAACACATCTCAGACAAGCCTCCGGACAAGGAATCAGGGGATTGATCACAGACACGAAGGGGCAGGCTATACCATTTTCCACTATATACATTAAGGAATTGAAGAATGGAACTACCTCTAACATCAATGGAGAGTTTGAGATTAAACTACCCAAAGGAGACTATACCATTATTATACGTAATCTTGGTTTTAAACCCGTTACAAAGAAAGTGCCGGTTAATAAAAAATTTGTTCTGTTAAATGTAACCCTCGAGGAACAGATATACCAGATAAAAGAAGTCAGGATATCATCAAAAGGAGAAGATCCGGCATACGCCATCATGCGTAAAGCCATTGGTCTTGCTCCATATCACCTGAACCAGGTAAAGCATTATACCGCGGAAGTTTACCTCAAAGGATCAATCAAGTTAAAAAAGATCCCAAAAATATTTAAAAAGGCTATGGAAAAAGAGGAAACCAATATCCGGGTTGGGGTTACCTATGTGGAAGAATCATTGAATGAAATTCAATTTAATGCACCGGACAAATATGATCAGAGAGTAATTTCTTTCAATACTTCTTTTCCTGAAAATGTTGATGTTAATCCAATGGGGTTTATAAAAAGCAGTTTATACCAGCCAACAATTGACATGGCTATTTCACCTCTTGCCCCAAATGCTTTCACCCATTACAAATTCAGGTACGAAGGTGTAACATCCGAGGGCGACTATTCTATTAATAAAATAAAAGTTATCCCCCGCAGAAAAAGCCAGCAATTATTCAGTGGTCACATATATATTGTTGATGACTTGTGGAATATTCACAGTGCTGACCTGATACAGGAAACTTTTGTTGGCCCATACAGAATAAAACAGATCTATTCACCTGTTGAAGAGTTTGTCTGGTTACCCGTTAGTCATAATATTGAAGTAGATGCCTCAGTTATAGGCATTAAGATTAATATAAAATTTGCAGGTTCAGTAAAATATTCAGGTATTACTATAAACGAACAATTAACGCATTCTGTAGCTTTTAAAGAAATTGAAAAGAAATACTATGACACAGTAACATATCAAACTCCCAGGGAACAGGAACAATCAAAATCCATCCGTAAAATTGAAAATATCCTGAACAAGGAAGAGATGACCACCAGGGATATGATAAAGCTTGCCCGCTTATCGAAACAGGAATCTGAAAAGTTGGAGAAAAAAGAAGAAAAAACATTGGAGATCGAAGAAAAGACAACGTTTGAAATTGAAAAGGATGCAGATAAAAAAGACAGTATTTATTGGACAAGGATCCGTCCTGTCCCTTTAACAAAAGACGAAATTTTTGGATATAAGATCAGGGACTCCATTGAATTGGCAGTATCCGGGAAACCAGATGAATCCGATACTACCACCGATGGGGAAAAAAGAAAAACGAAATTATTGGAAAGCTTGCTGGGTGGAAAGACCTTTTATTCGAAAGACTCTGCACTAACATTTCATTATAACGGTTTGCTTGGTTTAAACAATATTGGTTTTAATACCGTGGATGGCTGGAGTATTCATCAGGGATTTAGCATGACCAAAAAAATTAAACCAGGCAGGTTTTATCGGATTAGTCCTACTGTCGGTTATGCTTTTAACCGCAAAGCAATTATTTGGAAAATTGAAAATCAGCTTTCATATGCCCCCTTGAACCGGGGAAAAGTTATTCTGAAATTCGGAAAAGGAACGAATGATTTTAATTCCGAATCCGGCATGAGTCCAGGTCTGAATACCATAAGCTCACTGTATTTCAGGAAAAACTATATGAAGCTGTTCGAACAAACTTTTCTAAATCTAAAAAATGAGTTCGATCTGGCAAATGGAGTACAATTGATTACACATTTCAATTATTCCGACAGGAATCACATTGAAAATTCCACCGATTTTTCTTTCTTCTACCGTGAAACACGTGACTATTCAGATAACCTGCCCGATAATCCCTATTTGTCAGACTATCCGTTGTATGATCAAAAAAGTGTTTCGTTTACACTAAACATCAACTTTACACCCCAATATTTCTACCGGGTAGAAAACGGAGTGAAGACAATGGTAAATTCCATTTACCCGACTTTTAGAATTGTATACACTAAAGGAGTTAAAGATATTTTCCAAAGTTCAGCAGATTTTGATTACCTGGAATTTGGCATGGACCAAACGGTAGATTTTGGTATCTTTTCAGAGCTAGGCTGGAATGTTAAAACCGGCAGGTACCTGAATCAAAAACACATCCATTTCCCTGATTTCAAACATTTTAACACACATGAGATCCCTGTTCAGTTTAATGGTTTTCAGAATGCCTTTATGCTTTTAGAGTATTACAGATACAGTACACCAGAGTATTTTATTGAAGCACACCTGCAATATTCCACACCCTTTTTAGTCCTAAAACGTTTACCTTTTTTCAGCCAGCGATTATGGCGGGAAAATCTTTATGCCGGCTATTTACATTTGCCCGATTTCAACCATTATATGGAGCTGGGATACGGGTTAAGTGATATTTTCCTGGTAGCTGATGCAGGCATCTTCTTTGGATTTGAAAATGGGAAGTATGAAAGGTTCGGATTTAGGCTAAACCTGAAATTTTGAGAGTAATTCCCCCTCCTCGGCAGGGTACGACTCCAGCTCGTGCCCTGACTAAGCTCCTTAATAACTCGTACCCCGAACTGAAGTCAGGGCACGAGGAGAGAATAATGACATAAAATAGAATACCGGCCTACCTACCATCACTCATCATGGATAAACATCCCCATGGACAGGAACGGAAATGCTTAATTATCTCGAACCTTATGCCAGAAAGTTATAATCGTGAGCCTTCTGAAAAACCTGGATAGGCTAGCATATTGTGGTGCATGTATAGCTTCTATCTCCTGGCAGAGTTGGCAGTTGTGCCCAACCAATTACATTTATCTCTCCAATCCCCCGGCTGAAGCCGGGGGCTAGTTATAATGCAATTCTCGTCAGACAACTCCAGTTCGTACCCTGAATGCATCTATCCGCTTAGCGGATAAAGATCTATTTATCAATAAACCTGCTTTTTTCTGTCATGGTTCTTTCAATATCATCCACTGTTTTAGGAGCTTTTGCCGAAAGAACTATATGACCGGTTTCAGTGATCAACACATCATCCTCGATCCTAACACCTATATTCATGTACTTTTGATAAACAGGCTCGACTGTCTCTATAAATGCTTTTATTTCCTTTTCCGGAGCTCTGTTACCAAATAATTCAACTAAATGATCTAACCTGCCTTTCCCAAGGTAGATACCTGGTTCGATGGTCAGTACCATTCCTGGTTTCAATGGTCGTCCTGTGCCTTTTCCCCTGCCATACTTTCCGACATCATGAACATCCAAACCTAACCAATGACTGTTGTTGTACAAAATATAGAATTTTTTCTGCCATTCACTGTTTTTATCTGTCATTAAACCAAGTTTATACAATCCGTTAACGATCACCTCAGAAGCCCTGTTATGTGCTTCCTGAACACCTTTCCCCGGGATCATTTCCTTTATAGCTTCTTCCTGAGCTTCTAACACAAGCTCATAAATTTCCCTTTGTTCCTTCGTGAATTTTCCACTAACCGGTATGGTGCGTGTAACATCAGCGGTATACCTCTCCCACTCCGCTCCAATATCCATTAACAAAAGATCCCCTTCTTTCATTTTCCGGTTATTTTCCTCATAATGCAATATAGTTGAATTGGGTCCGGAACCTACAATGGAGGAAAAACCTGGTCGTTTTGCTCCATTCTTCCGGTAGATGTATTCAGTGATCGCTTCAATTTCATATTCATACATTCCGGGTTTGGCCGTTTTATATGCCTCAATATGAGACTCACAGGTTATATCGATTGCTTTTTGTAATTGTTTTATTTCAAAAGGATCCTTAAATAATCTCATTTCATGGATAAAAGGGGTTGGATTTTTAAATTCAGGCATCGGATCAATATTGCTTTCTTCCAGAAAAGAAATTATTTTTTCCTTTAATTCTTTATCTCTGGGGTTTAAATAGATTGTTTTCGTTCCTTTCAGATATTTTGGTAACAGGTCGCTGAGCTGGTTGATTGGAAAAGCTTCATCTGCTCTAAATATTTTTTTCGCTCCTTCCGGACCATACCGGTTTCCTGTCCATACCTTCGCCATAGGGTAATTTTGCCGGACAAACATTATAAACTTTTTTTCCGAATCCGGAATTAACAGGAAAAACGCATTTGGTTCCGGAAAACCAGTCAGATAATAGAAATCACTACCTTGTTTGTATTCATAGTGAGCACCAACTCTCCTTCCCAAATTTTCAGCCGAAGCAAAAATGGCAATTCCTCCCTCTATATAATCCATGAGTTTTCCCCTCCGTTTGGCATAAACATCTTTCGGGATTTTAACGAAATTAGAAATCACCCATAGACGATCTGATAAGGATTCGGTCTGGTGATCAGTTTTGTATATTTCCTTATGAGGTGTAGAGTTGTTCTTTCCATCATTTACCAGATAACTATGATTGGAAACATTATTCCAGGAAATGAATGGAATAATTGCAATCATCAGGATTAAAATATTTTTTCTCATAAAATGTATAATAATATGGTTAATCTTCAACAAGATAATCATATTTCTGTAAAAATAACTTGCATATTTAAAAACCATATTATGGTAATCTGAACAAAAGTTGCCATTTTTGACAATTTATGAATTCAAAGGATAATTAGTGGACAAAGGAATTAAAAATAGCAAGGCTGGTACAATCACGAAACCTCATCGGGAACATGGCAGATTTTTCCAGCTCTGGAAAGACATTCTTGAATCCATCCGCGGAACAGAGATGGATTTTACGGAGGGAAGACTGGGTCGTGCTATTTTATTGCTTTCCATTCCGATGGTTCTGGAAATGGTGATGGAGTCGATCTTTGCTCTTGTGGACATTTTCTTTGTGTCAAAACTCGGTTCCGATGCGGTGGCGACCGTTGGAATTACCGAATCATTTTTAACCATTATTTATGCACTTGGGGGTGGGATTGGCATTGGAACAACAGCCATTGTATCCAGAAGGATTGGGGAGAAGAATCCTGAAGGCGCTTCCATTGCTGCAGTTCAGGCCATTGCTACCGGAGTCGGAATTTCACTTATTATT
>CAZEWS010000087.1:0-2079 GCA_964515985.1 uncultured Rikenellaceae bacterium
AGGTATTCAGAACCCATGGACCTTCCGGATGGCGGTTTGATCAAGGCAAGAACCATCATGGATGGCGAAACGGGACCTGTTGAGGAACGCAGACTGGGTATAGATCCTTCCGGATGGGAAATTATATCAGTTTCCAGTTTTCAATCACGATGGGGATTAGCTGAAAATGCTTTTGACGGGGATCCATTTACGGCATGGTTTACATCAAGGAGAAGAGGTGATGATACAGCACCCGGTCATCCCCATCATCTCGCATTGGACATGGGCAGAATAATCCAAATTAATGGATTTACATATCTCCCGCCACAGGACAGCCGGATAAGTGGTTCGATGATTGAAACCTGCAGGTTTGAAATAAGTGAGGATGGAAAGAATTGGAATATAGTTCAAAAATGTGAATTCGGAAACATAATGAACGATCCCTCAAGACGCCTGGTAATCTTTGATAACGTTCAATCGTCTCGTTATTTTCGTTTGACAAGCCTCAAGGGGAGAGAAAATAATCCATATGCAGGAGCTGCTGAAATCGAGATTATTAGTCAGATTGATACTAAATGATCATGTGTTCTAAGATACCGAATGTAACTATAGGGATTTTAGTTCTGTTAATCATAACACCATCGGCTGGTGCACAGGAACAGGATGATGATTTAAACTTATCGGAGAAAATACTGCCGGTCACAGATTCTAATGTCTTTCGCGACCACAATTATTACAATTGGGGATGTTCCATTATTAAAAGTGAGGATGGGGAATACCATCTGTTCTATTCCCGTTGGCCCAGGGAATATAGTTTCTACTCCTGGTTAACATACTCAGAAATAGCACATGCGGTATCGGAAAAGTCTGAAGGACCCTTTAAAATAGAATCAAAAGCCGTCATTGACTACATGGATACCGAAGATGTTTCAATGTGGTATGACCCGAAACAAGACCGTTTCTATGCGGTCTTTCATGCTCACAATTACATTGGCATGATTACATCCAATGATGGCTATAACTGGAAAAGCGCAAAATACGCCGAGATTTCTCCGAAGAGTATATCATTCGCCGATGGTAGAATCCTCAAACCAGACCGGATGGAAAGACCTTTTATTTATATCGAAAAGAATAATCCAATAGTTTTAGCTATAGCTGTAAAAAAAGGGAATGATTCGTACACCATATTTGTTCCTTTTAAAGAATAGAAGAGATCCATATTAATTTCAACCGCCAGGTAAATCTAAAAACCATGAAGAAAATAATTAAAACAGGATTCACCTTAAT
The DNA here is from genome assembly GCA_964515985.1 of uncultured Rikenellaceae bacterium. Taxonomy (GTDB): domain Bacteria; phylum Bacteroidota; class Bacteroidia; order Bacteroidales; family VadinHA17; genus CAZEWS01. Next base: position 1,267 of record CAZEWS010000087.1, read on the forward strand.
TTTCAGCTTATTATTTCTTGCAGGTTGTAAAAGCCCGGATCAGCAAATTGACAGACCAAATATCATCCTGTTTCTCGTGGATGATATGGGATGGCAGGATACATCGGTGCCGTTTCATTCTGAACGGACACCATTTAACAATTTGTACCATACACCCTCAATGGAAAGATTGGCTGATGAAGGAATGATGTTCACGCAAGCCTATGCCTGTACTGTCTGCTCTCCAACGCGGATAAGCCTTATGACCGGAATGAATGCAGCCAGGCACATGGTAACCAACTGGACACTCAGGAAAGATACCAGTACTGACAAGATTCATAGGATCCTTGGATTTCCTGAATGGAACGTCAACGGAATGAGTCCTGTTCCGGGAATCGAACGGACTGTTCATGCTACACCTCTTCCTAAAATACTTCATGATACCGGTTATTTCACCATCCATTGCGGCAAAGCACATTTCGGTGCCATGGAAACCCCGTCTGCAAATCCCCTGAATATCGGTTTCGATATTAACATTGCCGGCCATGCTGCCGGGGGACCGGGTAGTTACTATGGTAAAAATAATTTTGGGAATGAGTTTGGTAAGCACACTCTCCCATGGGGAATACCCGGACTTGAAAAATACCATGGACAGGACATTTACCTGAATGAGGCTTTAACTCTTGAAGCAATGAATGCACTTGACAGTGCCATAAATACTGGTAAATCCTTCTTCCTTTATATGTCCCACTATGCTATCCATGCACCTATCATGGAAGATCCCGGATTTTTTCCTCGTCTTGAGAAGTGAGGTTGTTCAATTCACCAATATCC
>CAZEWS010000087.1:2089-2789 GCA_964515985.1 uncultured Rikenellaceae bacterium
GGATGAAAAAAAAAACTTGCAGAAAACACTATTATCCTCTTTATGTCTGACAATGGAGGACTCAGTGCAGTTGCAAGGGGAGGAATTCCACATACACACAATAAACCATTGAATAGTGGCAAGGGGTCTGCATATGAAGGCGGGATCCGAGAACCGATGATCGTAAAATGGCCCGGAGTGGTAGAGCCGGGTAGCATTTGTTATGAATACCTGATCATTGAAGACTTTTTTCCAACCATTCTGGAAATGGCAGGAATTGCTGCTTATGAAACCGTTCAGCATATTGATGGCGTAAGTTTTGTACCATTGTTGCGTCAAACCGGAAGTATATCCCCTGAACGTAACCTGTTCTGGCATTTCCCCAATAATTGGGGACCATCCGGTCCGGGAATCGGAACAACCAGCACGATAAGGAGTGGGGATTGGAAATTGATCTATTGGTATGAAGACCGGCATTTTGACTTGTTCAATATTAAGAAGGATATTGGTGAATTGAACAACCTCACTTCTCAAGACGAGGAAAAAATCCGGGAACTCGCCGGTAAGCTGGGGAAATTTCTCAGAAACGTAAATGCCCAACGTCCTTCATATAAAGAGAATAATAATCCAGTTCCATGGCCGGATGAAGTATTAAATAAATAACTGATAGTCTATATAATTTTAACATTAAAATACTTGTATTATGATTACACAACACAAC
>CAZEWS010000087.1:2799-9788 GCA_964515985.1 uncultured Rikenellaceae bacterium
AACACAACCAAATTTTTAAGATTATCCTGATTGTAATTATTGCAGTAGTTAGTAGTTGCAACAAGAAACCTGAAATTGTTCGATTCGGTGTTTGTGCGGATGTACATAAAGATGTTATGCATGATGCCGACCAGCGCCTCCAGGTATTTGTAAGTGAAATGAATGAGAAGGGAGTGGATTTTATTATCCAGCTGGGGGATTTCTGCCAGCCACAGGAGTACAATGTCTCTTTTTTGGGCATCTGGAATTCCTTTGAAGGACCCGCCTACCACGTCCTGGGTAACCATGACATGGACGATGATACAGGCGATAGGTTCACAAGGGATGAAACCGCAGCCTATTATAACATGCCTTCAAGATACTATTCATTTGATCAGCAAGGATTTCATTTCGTTGTCCTGGATGGGAACGAGAAACGCGATCCGCCTCAGCAAGGATATCCCCGCTATATTGGGAGTGAACAAATAGAATGGCTCAGGAATGATTTGAATAAAACCAATTTGCCAACATTAGTATTTTCCCATCAGAGTCTTGCCAGTTCAGATGGAGTTGAGAATACAGATGAAGTAAAAAAAATATTTGAAGAGGCCAATAAGAAATCCGATTATACGAAAGTAGATGCCTGTATCTGTGGTCATCATCATAAAGATTATATTGTGGAAATCTCAGGAATTCAATACATCCATATTAACAGTATGTCATATAATTGGTTGGGTGGGGATTATCTGAATATCCGGTATAGTGAGGAACTTGATAAAGAATTCCCCTGGATCAAATATACAGCACCATACAAAGATCCTGTCTATGCTATTATCACAGTCGCAACTGACGGAACCGTTACGATCGAGGGTAAAGAGACTGAATGGGTTGGACCTTCTCCTATGGATCTGGATTATCCTCTTGGTAGTGAAATAAAATCTATCAGGCCTGGAATTTCTGATACAATTATCAATTCGTATCAATGAGAATCGAGACCAACCATACAGTTTAATCTGCCTATAGGGCGGACGAGGGTCAAATTCCCCGCCCCTTGGGACGAAAACAAGTTCCATTTAATACCCCGTCTGCTTGCGGCGGGGTAGTTCATTTTAGATTATATCAATCCTTAAAAACAATCTTAACCATGAAAAATTTAAGATCCCTGAAGCCTGGAAAACCCGGAACACTGAGGGAAAAAGAATTTTTGTTTACTCTTTTTCTGTCTATTCTTCTTTTGACAACATGTAATTATCGTGAACAAAATGAAAATATTCTTCGATTTGGTGTTTGTACTGATGTTCACAGGGACATCATGTTTGATGCGGAAAAACGATTACAATGTTTTGTTGATGAGATGAATAATGAAAGGGTGGATTTTATAATTCAACTCGGGGATTTCTGCTTTCCAAAAGAAGAGAACCGTACATTTCTTGAAACCTGGAATTGTTTTGATGGACCAAAATACCACGTCCTTGGCAACCATGATATGGATATTTCTTCAAAACAGAGAATAATGGATTTCCTGGAAATGGAGAGCAATTACTATTCATTCGATTTAGAAGGCTTTCATTTTATTGTCCTTGATCCCAATTTCTATATTGACAGTAATGCTTATATCCCTTATGAGAATGGTAATTACTATGCACATGGCAGTACCAGAGGAAATTTCCCGCCCGACCAATTGGAATGGTTAAGGGAAGACCTTGAAAGAACATCAAAACCTGTCATTATATTCTCTCATCAGTCCCTGTCAACAACCGATAGTACAAAAAATGTCACTGAAGTAAGAACTTTGCTGGAAAAGGCAAAGGGAAAAATAGGATACAAAAAGGTTATTGCCTGTTTTAACGGGCACACTCATACAAATGAATGTAAAGAAATCAATGGGATACATTATATTCAGATAAACAGCATGTCTTACAAATGGTTAGGTAACGATTATGCTTGTCCCGAAAGGTATAGTCCAGCGTTAAATACGAAATATCCGTCTCTTAAATACACGGCACCATACAAAGATCCGTTGTTCGCCATTGTTGAGATTCATCCTGGTTCTGCAATCCAAATTAAAGGACGGAAATCCGGTTGGGTGTCACCTTCCCCCTGGGAACTTGGATATCAATCCCGATTTGAAGATGAAGATTCAATCCCGATAATTTCTGACCGGCAATTAATGGTTTTTACAGACGAATAAAAAAGAATTCATATGAAAGTAGCTATTATTGGAGTCGGTTTTATTTGCCTGTTTTGTTCTGCATGCCAGATCAGAAGTTCCAATCTTAATGATCAGGATCAGAAGATACCATCCCTGTTACTTTGGAGTTCCACTATGACACCGTTACCGGTATTGGTTATGAACCAGGCTGCACCCGGAGGGATCCCAGTGATGTCATCCAGATTGGAGACACCTGGTATGTCTGGTATACAAAGGTATATGGCCGGTCTTCCGGCTACTGGGGAACAATATGGTATGCATCTTCTACGGATAGCGGCTATACATGGATAGAGGAGGGCGAAGCACTCGGCTTGGGTGAAAAAGGAGCATTTGATTCACAAGCTACCTTTACTCCTAATATTCTGTTCGCCAGAGATAAATATTACCTGTTTTATACCGGAGTTAAACCAACTCATGGCAGAACCGATGGAGTATTCGAAAATAATTCAGTCACAGATATTACGGCTATCGGTGTTGCAATATCAGATTCTCCGAAAGGGCCTTTCACAAGGATAAGCTCTGAACCGGTACTGATGATAAATAAGGATTCTTCCGGGTTTGATAGTTATCGTGTAGATGATGCTTCGTTGTTGCATCGCGATGGGAAATACTGGCTCTACTATAAAGGCAGAAACAGAACGCATGGAGTGAAAGGCCCTGGTCTGACCAAAATGGGTGTAGCCTTTGCCGATGATCCTGCTGGTCCATATAAAAAATACAGCGAACCCATCCTTCCGGAAAGTCATGAAGTGTTTATCTGGCCATACCAGTCGGGTGTGGCTGCTCTGGCTTCCATTAGCTCAACCATTGAATATGCTCCGGATGGCATTAACTTTTTATCGAAAAAACTTGGAAAAAAGATCCGGAACCGGCCAAATGCTACCGGAGGATTCCGCCCTGATCTTACCGGTCAAAATGATTCTTGCAGGGAGCTTGAATGGGGAATATCGATGATTCATAATGGGAATGAAAGCTATTTGGTCCGCTTCAGGTGTGAAACTAAAAATCAAACATCAGACCGGTAATCCGATTCCTTATAAGTTAAAAAGAATGATGAAGTATCTGTCAATCAGTATCTTAATCCTTTTTTATTCAGAACTGAAATAGACATCTTTGAATATATCTCCTCTCAGAATAAAATATACCAGTAATTGGATCAGGAGGCTTATTCTATTTTAACGTGACGTTAGCTGAAAAATAACTAAGTGAAAAGCTGGCAACAGAAGAATTAAGCAGTTTGAAACTATATTATTTTAACGTGAGTTCGATATAAACCATACTACAGTAAGTTGGCGGTAATTAATAAACAAGAATGGAACACGAAATTGATAATAAGAAATATGACCGGGTAGTTGCGGACGAGATGAAGCGTAATGGAGTCGGGTTGGAGCTTTAGGACAACAATTCTAACAGATTAATTATCGAGATTTCTATAAATTTTGAGAAAATATCCAAATTCACTGCGTCCTGAAAAGGGCAAAACTAAAATAACATAGCTATGAAATTAATTAAACTATTAGTGCTTTTCACATTAATTTTCTTTAATCAGAAAGCAAACTCACAGAATCACTTAAAATGGGCAGAAACTACACCAATGGGATGGATGAGTTTTGCAAGCTTTGAGCTGCCGTTAATGAGAACGAAGTTCGGAGCAATGCAAAAATGATGGAGTTACACCTAAAAGATGCTGGTTGGCAATATATCCTAATCGACTATTGTTGGTACTATCCATATGGTGGAACATTAGGTAATCCGCCACAAACTGAAGATTTTAAACCTTCGCTTTCAATGGATGATTTTGGTCGGTTATTACCCGCCGTTGATCGCTTCCCTTCAGCTAAAGAAGGTATGGGTTTTAAAGAAATCGGGGATTACATTCATAGTTTGGGGCTAAAGTCCGGAATTCATATCATGTGTGGTGTCCCAAAGGAAGCAGTAGCAAAAAAGATGCCCATCAAAGGAACAAATTACACGGTCGATGAAATTATGAACTACACGACTTGTAGCTGGTTAAATCATATGTATGGGGTGGATATGAGTAAGCCAGGGTCGCAGGAATATTTTAACTCTTTATTTGAGTTGTATGCTGAATGGGGTATCGATTATATAAAAATAGACGACATTGTCTCCCCATATTATAAAGAAGAAATAGAAGGATATCGAAAAGCCATAGATAATTGTGGTCGGGAAATAGTTTTGAGCTTGTCTCCGGGAAATCAAACACCTATTGAGATGGCCGAACATCTAAAGTTAAATGCGAATATGTGGAGGATATCCGGTGATTCCTGGGATGATTGGGAATCCTTAAAAAGGCAATTTGCATATATCCATAAATGGGAAAAACACATTGGTCCTGGCCGTTGGCCCGATGCCGATGAGCTTCCTTTGGGAACACTGAATAAAAGAGGGCCGCATGATCACGGGGAACGCGAATCCAATTTTACAACTCCCGAAAAATACACTTTAATGACACTATGGTCAATTTGCAGGTCGCCCTTGTTTTATGGAGGCGATTTAATGGTGATTCGCCCAATCGATCTTAAGTTGCTTACCAATAAAGAGATTATCGCCGTAAACCAAAATAGCACGAACAATCATCAGTTATTCCGAACTGAAAGCCATGTTGCCTGGGTGGCCGATATCCCGGGAATGAGTGATAAATACTTGGCAGTATTTAATATTTCAGAAGACAGCAAGTTTAAGGCAATGGTAAAATTAAAGGAACTGGGATTTGAAAGCGTGGTATCCATTCACGATTTGTGGAGAAGAAAGGATTTGTGGAAATTTAAGGATGGCTTTTCTCCTGCCATTGAAGCGCATGGCGCAGGATTATTTAGGATTATGCAATAAACTCACTGAAGGAGGTCAGGAAAGCATGTGTGGTTGGCGTAAAGACAAGTTTGAAGCATCATGGCAGATTGTACAACAGTTCTTCCAGAATTATTAAGTGATCCGACAAGTGTGGATAGATAAACAAAAATATTTCAACAAATAAGAAAATTTGAAATTGAGAAACTTAAACATGCCTGAACATAAAACTGATGTTAGGTATAAAAAACAACATACCGCCAACAATGGCTCATAAAGCATAATGGTGACAGTATAAAGTGGAAAGAAATTGCAAGAAATTTAATCCGCCTATAGGGCGGACGAGGGTTAAATTCCCCGCCCCTTGGGGCGAAAACAAGTTCCATTTAATACCCCGTCTGCTTGCGGCGGGGTAGTTCATTGTCTTATTTTCCACACTCCAGCGGGAAATATTACTATTCATTCACTCAGGGAAATGTTCATTTCATAATCTTGGATTCCGGCGAAGACAAACCCGATTCACACGCGGTCTATGCTGGTTTGGTAGACTTTGATAAATACCGGGGCGAACAGGCCAATTGGTTGATAAGTTTTTAATCCCCACGAAGCTCTAATAAATTTGGGATGGGGATATTTTATCCTCTGTATCTGTAAAACTCTTTTCCTGACCTTTATACCCAATCTTTTGTTTATATTATATTTCCCCCCTGACAGCCTTAAATAATTTTTTGAAACATTCTGCACATTCAATGTTCTTCTTATCCACCTCTTCACCATAATAAGCCCTGATAAAGTCACCGGCGTTTCCCCATGATGTCTGGAAAACTCCTTTTAATTTTGAACTGATGACCCTGTTTGAGTTTTCTTTTACCTGCATTATGTGCTCAAGTTGTGCCAGGGCAACCTCAGCATCGGTGTATGGACATGCAAGGACATTAAAACCCTTCAAAGCAAAATAACCGGGTGTTGGAGGAGCTAACCTGTAATGCCAATCGCAGATCATAATGTCTTTTGGCACCAGATCGATCGCTCTGGACGTGACATTCATACTTGCCTCCCACATGCCCAAACCGGTTGTCTTTCCATCCAGGAAACGATCACCCCACATCCACATTTCAATATTATTTTCATTCAGATGGTCATATAATCTCGTTACCTCTTCTGCGTACAGCTCAGCCTTGTCCCTTCCCCTGCATCTCGGACATTTGCTGTCAGCCAGGTAGAAAACCTCGTCCATCCCCACGTGGAAGGCATCCGCTTCACAAACTTCAATAAGTTCATCCATCAGGGAAAATAATATAGGGTGAAGATCAGGATGTGAGGGGCAATAACTTTTGCATTAGAAGTCATTTTCATTTGGCCATACATAGGGAACCGGGAGTTTAAAATGAGGTGTTTCATCAAACTCAGGATATTCCGTTAACAAAGGGAATACCTTTTTTCTGTTCGACTGGTGTCCGAGGAAATTCATTTTTGGGATAAGTTTCACCCGGGCATCTTTACAAGCCTGAAGGATCTGCTTTACTTCTTCTTTGGAAAGGGCACCCGAATCAGCCAGCTCGGGATGACTTTCGAATTCATATTGGTATCTAAAACGTACCACTAACACATTCACACCTTCTCCGGGAAGTGCTTCCCTTATAAATTTAGTGAAAAGAGGCAGGTCTTCACTATCCGGGGCAGCAAGTAATAAAGCCCGGATAGGGAGATTTTCATATGTTTCCTGTGTATAGCATCTTTGGCTAACCCCGAATGATAAAATTAGACACAATATAAAAAGAGTTAAAAATTCTGAATATGTTTTCATAACGCGTTAAATTAGGTTTCTAGTCGACTTTTTTTTAAATATTTATCATTAGTAATTGTTTGCCATCCTCTTTGAAGCCCGGATAATTTGGACTGAATTTCACCTGATATTCCTGAATAAGCAGGTCATTGTTCCCCACCCATGGTTCTCCACGTATTGCCAGGTGGACTACCATATTCTTTC
>CAZEWS010000087.1:10050-10998 GCA_964515985.1 uncultured Rikenellaceae bacterium
TATATTTTCCATGCCAGCTCCATCGAGAAATGTAGGTAATACATCACGAAGTTCTACTAATTCTTTTCTTATCTGGCCTCTTTCGGCTTTTATCCCCAGACTTTCCGGCCATCGGATGATCATGGGAATCCTGACCGAGGGATCATAAGGCCGGCATTTCCTCCACATGAACTGATCTCCCATCATATCTCCATGATCAGAAGTGAATAGGATCAAAGTATTTTCCAGCTCTCCCCGTTTTTCCAGAACTGCCAGTATATGTCCGATCTGCTCATCAACGAAGGATATCGCTGCATAATAAGATTGCCTAGATTTCCTGATTTCCCCGGAGGGAAAATTACCCGATGTTGCGTTACTCATAGTATCCAAAGAACCCTTTTTATCTCCGTATTTCTTTGCAGCCCATGAACCAACCTCAGGCATCGGGAAATTAGTCCCTTCATAATGATCATACCATCTTTTTGGGGGATCGAAGGGCGGATGAGGACGTTGGAAAGAGATCTTAAGGAACCAGGGGCGTTTTTCATTATAGGTTTCAAGAAAATTTACCGCCTGTTGTGCTGTCCAATATGTTGGGTGCAAGCTGTCAGCAAACGGGAGCCACCGGCCTCCTCTGTGGTCTGTATAATACAGTCCTGTTGCATTCATGTCTTTATCGGGAGCCACCTTTTCAAACCAGATTTGATAATCGCATTTGGGTTGTTCCTTGTTAACAGAATGCCATCCTTCTTCCAGGAATACCGTTTCATATCCGTGTTTATTACGGATGGTATTGTAATGCATTTTCCCAACGGCATGGGTACGATATCCTGATTCAGAAAATATTCGGGGTTTTTCGTAAGGATATTTTTCTGGAATGGATGTATAGACAAGCATTCCATGAGCCCAGGGGCTTTTCCCGGTAAGCAGAGCTGCTCGGGCAGGAAGGCAGGAAGGTGTGGAGGTATA
>CAZEWS010000087.1:11008-12366 GCA_964515985.1 uncultured Rikenellaceae bacterium
AATGCACCCTCCCGTGCAAGACGGTCAAGATTTGGTGTTGTAAGCCATTCTGCACCAGCGGTTCCAATACAGTCACCCCGATGCTGATCATCCATTATGAATAGAATATTAATGCGGTCATCTTTGGTACTGGAACCAAGTAAACAGGATAGGGAAATTGGAAGAATACTAATCCCCGCTAACAGCTTAGACCATTTATAAATAATATGTTTATTCATACGTATTTTAAAATTTTAGTAAATCAGTTGATGATTCTATATGACTGTACTTCTCATTAAATGATTGATGAAAACCCGATAACATGAGTAAAGGTATTATGCTGTCAGGATTTATGCGGTTATTCTTTGAAATAGCAAATATCCAGTATTTCCAAAAGTTCGTAATGCAAAGGGAGGCGGCAGGAAAAATCCTGCCAGTTTTTTTCTCTTTTTTGGTCCAGCCTACTTCGGATAAAACAATTAATCCCGGAAAAATTTGTCTGCTCATTGTTGGCTCAGTCCGGTCAATGTGTGACCAGAAATTTGCCTGAACGCCCATTATACTCGAAACATAGTTTTCTTCAAGTTTAACAGGAATAGGATCAAAGGAATATACTTTTTCAGTAGGTATTCGTTCATATGTATAATCAAAATAACAATGTGAAGTAGGTGTCATAACAATATGGTGTCCAATTCTTGCTACATCCAGTATTTGATCAAGATTACCATGCCAAAACATAAATGATTCTTTTTGTATGTCGTTTATTCCAAAATGTACGGCTATAATCAATCATCAATCCCCTCCATCTGAACCGCGGTTTATCTTCGATTGACAGACAAGGTATCACCCATTGAATATCCTTGACTTTTGCTTCACGCATAATCTCTTTTGGCAATAATTGACGCAACGATTGAATACCCCAGAAGATTCCGTTTGAATGAAATGCAGTAACATTCACCTTTTCTTCTGTGACTTCCAATTTATAACCTTCTTCCCCAAGATATTCCAACTCATTACACAGTTTCAATTCTATGATACTCCCGGCCGCGTTATCAGGATTCATGGAGATGATAAAACCCGTTGGTGGTTCAAGATACCTTCGTATTTGTATGGCTCTATCCATTAAATCATCATCAGCGATAATCGCAACAGGTTCTTTAAGCACCAAGGATCCTTTAAAAACATGTATACTTTGGGGCTGGGGGATGATTTTAATATCCGGATTACTTTGAGGGAAAGCAGTTCTTGCCAGCATTAAGCCAATGAATAACAGAATATTATTTTTCATGGCTGGTTATCATTTCATTTGACGAATGAGCAAAATAAGTTCTGGAGTTCTTTCTAAGTTCACACCTGACAATTCCAGATAAGAAACAACG
>CAZEWS010000088.1:0-12335 GCA_964515985.1 uncultured Rikenellaceae bacterium
GTGAAATGCTGCTTTGCAGCATTAGCTTCGCTAATATTTCACAGGGCTGGCGGAGAGTAAATGACGCGATCCGCCAGCTGGCGGAGAGCAAATCATCCGCATTTTGATGAGCCGCAATCCTGGCAAATCAGGCATCCTTCCTGGTAGATCAGGTTATTAGATCCGCAATCCGCACACTCGCCTTTTGCCTTGGTTCCGTCGGGGATATACCGTTTAAGTGCCCGCTCGACCCCTGCTTTCCAGGTATTAATGGTTTCGCTATCCAGCCGGAGTGAAGAGACCAGATTTACAACATTCCGTATTGGCATACCATGACGCAATACACCGGATATTAACTTCGCATAATTCCAGAATTCAGGTTGGAACATATGGGATAATCCACCCAAGGTATTTATGTATCCATATTTGTCGGTATATTGAAAATCGTATCGGTTTTTGCCGTTTTCATCTTTTGTCTTGATAATTTGACCTTTGGTTATTGTTTTTGGAATGGGAAAAACTTCTTCGTCGGTAAGACCGGTAAAGATCTCATATGGTCTTCCCTCCATAAGTCCGACAAAAGCTATCCATTTCTCGTTGTTATTGTTAAACCGGATTATTTCAGCATTCAAGATTTTGGGTCGCTTGGGAATATCCCGTTGTGCATTCTTTTTTTCCGTAACTAATACTCCGGTTCTTGATCCATCCCTGTAAACGGTTGTTCCCTTGCATCCTGATTTCCAAGCCGTAATATAAAGCTCGCTTACCAATTCCTCTTTCGCATCTTTTGGCAGGTTAATGGTTACACTAATGGAGTGATCGACCCATTTCTGAACATCACCCTGCATTTTTACCTTGTTTATCCAATCGACATCATTTGAAGTAGCTTTATAATATGGGGATTTTTGAACAATCTCGTCAATTTTTTTAGCACTGTAACTCTTAACTTCTTCAGGATCGTATCCTTTTATTTTCATCCAATCGACAAATTTATGATGGAATACATTATATTCTTCCCAGGCATCTCCTATTTCATCCGTGAAAGTTACATTTACGTCTTTGTCGTTTGGGTTTACTTTTCTTCTTCTCCGGTATACCGGTGAAAATACGGGTTCAATACCCGATGTAGTCTGTGTCATCAGGCTTGTTGTTCCGGTAGGAGCAATAGTCAACAGGGAAATATTTCTTCTTCCATGTTTGATCATATAATTGTATAAACCTTCATCGGTTTCTTTTATCCGCCGGATAAACGGGTTATTCTTTTCCCGGTTGGAATCGTATATATCAAATTTCCCTCTTTCCTTAGCAAGGTAAACTGAGGAACGGTAAACTTCAAGCGCCAATGTTTTATGAACCTCGATTGAAAAATCATTGGCATTTTCACTCCCATATCTCAGGCCTAAAGCAGCCATCATATCCCCCTCGGCTGTAATACCAATCCCGGTCCTTCTGCCTTCAAGTGTTTTTGTCCTGATATTTTCCCAAAGATGTCTTTCCACCCTCTTTATTTCATCATTTTCCGGATCTGAACTAATTTTAGCCAGAATAGTATCTATTTTTTCAGCTTCCAGATCGATAATATCATCCATGATCCTTTGTGCCAGACCCGCATGCTCTTTAAAGAGTTCAAAATTAAATTTTGCTTTTTCGGTAAACGGATTGTTAACGTAGCTGTACAAATTAATAGCCAGCAACCTGCAGCTATCATACGTACAAAGTGGTATTTCGCCACATGGATTAGTGGATACTGTTTTATATCCCAAATCGGCATAGCAATCAGGTACCGATTCTTTGATCATCGTATCCCAGAAGATAATACCGGGTTCGGCTGATCTCCAGGCATTATGCACAATTTTATCCCAAAGGTTACGGGCATCGATTTCTTTTGTTACAACAGGCTCCTCCGCATCAACGGGATACTGCTGAATATATGATTTATTATTGATCACTGCATCCATAAACTCATCATCGATCTTTACCGAAATATTGGCTCCTGTAACTTTTCCGGCAGTCATCTTTGCATCGATAAAATGCTCAGCATCGGGATGTTTGATTGATATGGTTAACATCAGGGCGCCTCTGCGTCCATCCTGTGCAACTTCTCTTGTGGAATTGGAGAATCGTTCCATAAACAGGACAACACCTGTGGATGTCAGGGCACTGTTCAAAACATGGCTTCCTAAGGGACGGATATGGCTTAAATCATGACCCACACCTCCTCTTCGTTTCATTAACTGTACCTGTTCCTGATCAATCTTTAGTATCCCTCCATACGAATCTGATAAGCCTTCGTTTCCAATAACAAAACAGTTAGATAGTGAAGCTATCTGGTAATCATTACCAATGCCTGTCATGGGGCCTCCCTGGGGAACTACATATTTAAAGCCTTGTAACACACTGTAAATTAATTCCTCATCCAGTGGATTGGGATAATTTTTCTCGATTCTGTGGATTTCCATGGCAAGGCGTCTGTGCATATCATCGGGAGTTTTTTCATACAGATTCCCAAAAGAATCTTTTAAAGCGTATTTATTGATCCATACCCTTGCCGCAAGTTCATCCCCTTCAAAATATTCCAAAGAGGCTTCAAATGCTTCTTCAAAACTGTAAGTTTTCTTTTTTGCTTTTTCGGAAGATTTGATTAATGCTTGGTCCTTTCCTTGTTCTTCCGTTGCAGTTTTATTTTTTTTGACAGCATTTTTTTGAGCAAACAATTCTCCCATTGACAATTATTATTAAACGTTAACTTGCTGAATATTTGGAAAATAGGTGTAAAGACGAAATCCGTGCTTGGTATTTGCAATTTAAATATTTCTACAGTATAGTATGTCTCAAAATTATCAACAATTAATAATATTTTTCAACCGGTTTTTTAATATACTGATAATCTACAAGAAAAAACCTAAGGGGTTTTCGCCACAGGCGTCTCTGCGGGAGAAACCCTTAGGGTCTGCTTATTACTGCAATGTATTATTAATCAACTCGTTATACGACCTGTCTGCCGAACAGGCAGACCCTGTGAAATGCTGCTCCGCAGCAGTGGCTCCGCCACTATTTTACCCCGTAGGATAAATCCATAAATCCAACGGGGTGAACGGGGCAGGCTGGAGTCGTCCGACGAGTATATTTAATTAGAAAATATACCGAATACCCAGTTGAGCCTGCCATCTTGAGCTAAATATTCCCGAATCATCAATATTATAGAAGTCACCACTGGGTTTAATAAAAGTAAACCTCGGAGTTGTACCGTCAACTTCAAATCCTTCAAATATAATCAACGAATATGTATCAACCCCAACATAGTATTTTCGTCCCCACTCTTTATTAATCAAATTTCCAAAATTGAATATATCAAAGGTTATTTGAAGTGTATGTTTATAACCTCCAGCATTCAGAAATAAATCCTGTACTATTTTCAAATCTATATTATTTGTGAATGGTAGTCTGTCACCATTTCTCTCAACATAATCACCTTTTTTTTCTTTAAGATATTCATTGGAATTTATAAAATCCTCAAGGTCAGTCCATTGTTGATCTGCCGTAAAACTATTACCATCCGAATCTGTGTAATCTATTAAATTAATTTCACTTCGACTACCCGGCACATAAATAAGATCATTTGTTGCACCCCAAAGATCATCACCTATTATACTACCCCCTCCATACACCCATGAAAATCTTTTACCAGATTGACCATTATAATAAAGAGATAACGTAGTTTTTGCATGTTTAAAATATTCTCTCTGATAGGAAAGTGCGCCTACTATTCTTGAGCCCAAGTCAAAGTCTGAAAATGTCAAATCGAGATTATTCCTGCCATTCACGGATTCCATATACATCCATTGTGAGCTATTTTGGTATGATGTTGTTTCATTCAAAGTCATTGACCTGCCGAATGTATAAGCAATACTGCCTGAGAATCCTTTAGTAAAGGGCTTTTGTAATTGAGCAGTAATGTTATAGGAATAACCTTTATTGGTATTTGTGCCCACTATTATATGATCGTAAAAACTCTCGATTTTACTGCCATAACCGCGATAGATTGGTCTGGTATCATTACCTGATCCAGTAAGGGTTCTTTTGGTTCCAGGATTTATGTTAATATTATAATAATTCACATTACTTATTGTTTTTGAAAAAATTCCTTCAAGTGTACCAATCAAATCAAGAGGAAGTTTCTTATCCAAAGCCAAATTTACCTTAAACACTTGTGGAAACTTAAAATTCACATCGAACAGATCAACCTGACCACCAACGGATGTGCTTGAAATTTGATCCAATGGAGGTTGCTGGTTAATATCAGGTTCGAAAGTATGTTGGCCATACGCAGTATAACTACCTGTTGTTAAACCGTTGTTAACAAATGCTCCTCCCGGCCAAACAAGAGGTAAACGGCTGGTAAATATTCCCAAACCACCCCTAATTTGAGTCGTTTTATCACCATAAACATCATAGTTAAAACCAATTCGCGGCGAAAGCATTAACTGTGGTTTCGGTAATTCTCCCGATTTCGCTCCGTATGTATCAATTCCATAAGCTTGTATCTTTGCCAAAGTAGTATCAAATTCAACTATTGCAGAAGGTTTATCAGGAAATATTGGTATATCAAACCGTATTCCGGCGACAACTTTAAATTTATCACTTACCTCAACTTCATCCTGAGCATAAAAACCTATTTGATTCATTTTAAAATCAGCACCAGCCGCTGATCCGTCTTCCCGGATATTATCTACTAATGAATAACCTCTTCTATATCGATTTGCAGGAACTTCATTTAAAAAATCATCCACTGAATTGTACCGATATTCGCCGTATGCCCTTCTTATAAACAGATTATATGTTTTTGAGAATTCATTATGTGTTCCAATGGTTATTGTATGTTTGCCTTTATATATTAAGAAGTCATCAGTTATTGTAATAATATCCTGGTTTAACTGATTAGCCGTAGAGTACTCTTCGGCACCGGCATTTATGTAACCACTTCCATCTCGAATTTCAATTTTGGGAAAGTCGCCGCCGGTTGGATCTCTATCGTCACGCACAGCAGTAAATGTTATCATCAATTTATTGGAAAAGCTTTGCATATTGGTTTTCAACTCAACGGCGGAGACGTTGGTTATATTTGGAAAATACTCGGCATTATTAAAGAAATTAAGGGTTTCGTTTGTAGAAATTATTGGCTTTGTAGCTTCGCTTTTTGTATAAGAATGACGAAGCATCAGCTTATGCTTATCACTGAGGTTGAAATCAAATCTTGCTAAAATTTTTCGACTTTCAAGGGTTCTTGTATTGTTTTCAAACCCACCCGGATCATACCCATAATCATTAATTAATTTATCCCTGAACGCATCAAGTTGTACCCTAGTGGCATTTCCTCTATACGAGGATTCATTGAATACATAAGGCTGTGGAGTTTCATTTTTTTGTTGTTCATAACTTAAGAAGAAATGTGCTTTATTTTTTATTATCGGACCACCTAATCTGGCACCATATGTCCGAGCTGTGAAAGGATCCAGTTTTTCTCTTTTTGCTTCTTTATCACCGGTCGGAGTTTTACCCGCAAATTTTTCATTTCTTGAATAATGGTATACTGAACCTTTGATATTATTTGTTCCTCGTCTTGTCACTGCATTAATACCCCCACCGGCAAATCCACCTTGTTTCACATCAAACGGAGCTAAAACTACCTGGAATTGTTCAATAACATCCATACTTATTGGTGATGCACCTGTTTGACCTCCATTTGTGCCTGTTGGTGCCAGGCCAAAAACATCATTATTTACTGCTCCGTCAATTGAGATAGAATTGTACCGGTTATTTGCTCCAGCAATTGAAATTGACATTGCACCATCTTCATCGTCACGAACTACTGCCTGGGGTGTCAATCTTATAAAATCTGTTATATCTCTACCAATAGTCGGTAATATTTCAATTTGTTCAACACCAACAACCGTCTCAGCCCCGGTACGGTTACCGTCAAAAATATTATATTCCTGTATCCTAGTGCCCACAACCTGTACTTCTTCAAGCTCAAGTTGTTTTTCTCCCAATGTTACATTAACCCTATAGGTTTGTCCCAGGGTTAAGTAAATTTCATCTTTTTCAAATGATTCAAAACCAACGAAGGAAACGGTTAGCTTGTACGGTCCTCCAACGTGCATGTTTGGAAGACGGAAGTAGCCATCGTTATCGGTAATACAACCAAATTGGGAACCGGTTGGCGTATGAACTGCCATAACTGTTGCCCCTGGAAGAGGTTCATTACCCGTATCAATAACCCTTCCATTCATGCTGGAAGTGGTTGTTCCCTGGGCAAACGATATTACAGTAATCATTAAACATGCCAATAGTATGGCAAATTCTTTAAATAGTTGTTTCATAGAAAGTAATTTAGTTTAGGTTAATAATAAACTTCTCGTTTCGAAACCGAAAACAGTTCAGGAAATAACTATATAAAAATCTGAATTATCCGCCGGAGGCAGGGGATTTAAAAATAGGCAAAAAATCGACTGGATTAAGATTTTTTAGTCACCAATTTTTCAACAATGATATTTGTGGCTCCGAGGCTGTTTTCGATGAATTTTTTTGCAATTTTCCCGGCAGTATCAAGGAGTTCTTGATTTTGGAGTAAAGTGTCAAGGGTGTTCATTAATTCTTCAAAACTTCGGATTGAGAAAGCTCCCTCCTGGTTTATTAACTCAACAGCTTCATGAAACTTTTTAAAGTTGGGGCCGAATATAACCGGTATTCCAAAGGTTGCAGCCTCCAAAATGTTATGAATTCCTTTTCCAAAACCGCCACCAATATAAGCTATATCACCATAATAATACAAAGATGATAACATACCAATATTATCGATAAGCAATACGTCAAAATCTGAAGCATTTTCCCGGCTCATTTCCGAATACCGGACTATTCTTTTGTTAATGTTCCTTATGATCCTTGAAAGATTTTCCTCATGGATTTCATGCGGTGCTATAATCCATTTCACATCATGAAAAGTTTGGTTTAAACAGGGAATCAGGATCTCCTCATCCTCTTTCCAGCTGCTTCCAACGATAATGGTAGTTTTATTCTGTTTAAATTTTTCAACAACGGGTAAGCGGTTAGCTTGTTTAACAATGGAATAAACGCGGTCGAACCGGGTATCGCCGGCAACACTGATGTTGTTCAATCCGATGGTTGAAAGCAAATCTTTTGAACTGCTTGTTTGAACAAATATATAAGTGAAGAATTTTAACAGGTTCCTGAAGAATCCGCCATACCGTTTAAAAAAGATTTGTGTACTTCTGAAATTTGCAGAGATCAGATAAACCGGAATGTTCTTATTATTAAGCGTTTGAATGTAATGATACCAAAATTCATATTTGATAAAAACCACAACGGATGGATTGATGAACTCAATAAACTTTTCTGCATTTCTCTTTGAATCCATTGGCAGATAAAAGATATAATCAGCTCCATTATAATTCTTTCTGATCTCATATCCTGAGGGAGAAAAAAATGTAAGCAATATTTTACATTCAGGATTTTGTTTACGGAAGGCTTCAATTACAGGACGGCCCTGTTCAAATTCACCGAGTGATGCACAATGAAACCAGGCTATTTTTTCCTGAGGATTAACCTGTTTCAGGATATTAGCAAATAAGTTTTCCCTTCCTTTCAACCATAACCGCGCTTTATCGTTAAAAATGGAAGCGATCCGGATGGACATACGGTAGATCACTAAACCCAGATCGTAAATTAATCGCATTGACACAAGGTTTTTTTTGAATTAAAATGCTGCAAGGAGAAGATCAATATCCTTGGATTGTATTCCAAAATTCTTACCAATGAATTCATTGGTAAGAATACCATTATAAATATAAACACCTCTTCTTAATCCTTTGTCTTCTTTCAATTGTACCTGAATGCCACCTGATTGTCCGATATTCAATAAGATGGGTGAGAATACATTGCTCAATGCAATGGAAGCCGTTCTGGCTACACGGGATGGAATATTGGTTACGGCATAATGTATTACTCCATGCCTGGTGTAAACAGGATTATGGTGATCGGTGGATTGTGATGTCTCAATACAACCTCCCTGATCGATACTAATGTCAACGATGACCGAGCCTTTTTTCATCAATTTAACCATATCTTCGGTAACATAAACCCATGGGCGTTTACCAACTAAATGAACTGCCCCTATCACCACATCGGCCGAACGAAGTGCTTTTTCCAGAACTTTAGGATGAAAAACGGAAGTATGTAGCCGCTGACCGACATAATATTGCAATCGCCTGAGTTTATGAATTGAGTTGTCAAACACCTTTACCACTGCCCCTAATCCCAGCGATGCCCTGGCGGCATATTCAGCCGCTGTACCTGCTCCAAGAATAATTACCTCCGCAGGTGTTATTCCGGTGATCCCACCCAACATAACCCCTTTCCCTTTGTGAACATTGCTCAGGTATTCAGAAGCAATTAAAATCGAAGTAATCCCGGCTATTTCACTCATTGAACGAACAACCGGGTAGCAATCAAACTTATCTTTCAGATTCTCGAAAGCAATGGCTGTAACCTTTTTTTGCATTATTTTACGGATAAACGCTTCCGACTGTTTGGTAATATGAAGAGAAGAAATGATTACCTGGTTGCCTTTCAATAGCTCAATTTCTTCCAAAGACAAGGGTGCTATTTTTAAGACGATATCAGAACGGAAAACTTCCTTTTTATTATCCACAATAAAACCACCGTACTCACTATAATCCGTATCTACATAACTTGCTTCATTTCCTGCATTGGTTTCAATAATCACATCATGCCCATTGTCAACCAGTAATCCAACGGCTTCCGGCGTCAGCGGGACCCTGTATTCATCATTCCTTGATTCACGTGGAATGCCAATGATTAATTTTTTTTGCTTTTTCCCAATTTCCAGCATTTCTTCCTGTGGCAGGAGACTACTTTTCCCAAAGGGATAACCGGCTGAACTTTTTTGCGCACTCATATAAGCTAAATATTAATTTAGGACTGTCTATAATCTGTTAATATGTTTGGTTATGTTCTATATTATCAATGTTCAGGATTATTGGAGTATTGGAATCCCGATAACTATCGGGAGGAATATTGTACTAACCCAGTATTCCATTAATCCAACATTCTATAATTCCATTTATATCATAAAATATAGAACGTAATAAAACTAAAGCCAACACACTAATCTAAATTACTATAAATTCAAAACATTATCAAATCTGTTTCAGTTAAAAACTAATCAATTTCCAACATTCTTCTGCCATTATCGGCAACATTAATTTTTACCTGAACTATCTCTTCAGGTAAAATTTCCCCGATTTTTTCAGGCCATTCAACAAAACAATAATTGTCACTATAAAAATAGTCTTCATATCCCAGATCAAACACTTCATCAAGATACTTAACCCGGTAAAAATCAAAATGATATATGATTTTGTTATCTTTAGTATGATATTCATTAATGATTGAAAATGAAGGACTGGTTACATTATCAATCACTTTTAATTCTTTACAAAGGGCTTGTATAAAGGTTGTTTTTCCTGATCCCAGATCACCATAAAAAACAAAGAATTTATTCCCTTTTTGGAAATTCAGAAAATCCTTTGCCGCTTGTTTCAGGAATTTCTTTGATGGTATTTCAATTTGCTTCATTACCATACTTTTTTCATCAGGAAAGAGGAGTCAATGTGATAAATGGAACAAGCATTTCCTGCATGGATATACCGCCATGTTGAAATGTATTCCGGTAATAGTTTACGTAATAGTTATAGTTTTTGGGATAAGCGAAAAAATCATTATTCAGGGCGAAAATATATTTTGAACTCACCGTTGTTTTGGGCAGATGGAATTTTAATGGTTCTGTCATTTCAAAAATTTCATCCCTGTTATAATTTAAATTTTTACCTAATTTATAACGTAAATTTGTTGATGTTGTCCTGTCACCAACCACTTTAACCGGATTGTGAACCCTTATCGATCCATGGTCGGTGGTTATAATTAATTTTAAATCGTGATTTGCCAATTCCCTGATCAATTCCAACAAGGTGGAATGGCGGAACCATGAAAGGGTAAGTGATCGGTAGGCCGCTTCATCATTGGCGAGTTCACGGATCATCTCCATTTCGGTCCGCGCATGTGACAGCATATCCACGAAGTTGTAAACAACCACCAATAGTTGATTATTAAAACGATTTCCAATGGTTTCAATTAATTTTTTCCCCTGTGATAATTTATTAATCTTTTCATAGAACAGACTATACTTTTTCCCCAGCCTTTTCATTTGGTGGATTAACAATTCCTCTTCATACAAGTTTTTGCCCTTTTCCTCATCCTCATCTATCCACAGATCCGGATATATCATGCCAATTTCAAATGGCATTAAGCCGGAAAAAATAGCATTCCTTGCATATTGTGTAACTGTAGGCAGAATACTGCAGTATATTTCTTCCTTTTCTATTCGAAAATATTCCTGAATATCGTTAAAGATGATTTTCCACTGATCAAACCGGAGGTTATCCATCAAAATTAAAAAAACCTTATTCCCATCTTCAAGAATTGGGAAAACCCTTTGACTAAAAATATTCGGTGATATTAAAGGTTTATCTTCATTATTTTCATTGAACCAGTAAAAGTAATTTGATTTAATAAACCTGGAAAATTCATGGTTTGCCTCAGCTAATTGCATATTATAAATTTCAGCCATTCCACGATCGTCCGATTTATCGAGTTCCAATTCCCAATACACTAACTTTCGGTATACCTCAACCCAATCGTTGAAGGTACGAGTCTCCTTTATCAGCATACTAATATTAGCAAACTCTGCCTGATATGCCATGGCTGTTTTCTCGGTAATCAATCTTTTAAAATCGATATTTTTCTTAATGGATAGCAGAATCTGGTTTGGTTTAACCGGTTTTATAAGGTAATCGTCTATATTGGCCCCTATGGCTTCGTCCATGATATCTTCTTCCTCACTTTTGGTAATCATTACAACAGGAGTTCCGGGTGTTATGGTTTTTATTCTGGATAAGGTTTCCAGACCACTAAGCCCTGGCATATGCTCGTCAAGGAAAATAATATCAAACGCATCGGTTTTAACTAAACGAATTGCATTATCTCCGTTATTAGCAGTAACTACCTCATAACCTTTTTCCTCCAAAAATAAAATATGAGATCTGAGAACATCAATCTCATCATCTGTCCATAAGATCCTTATTTTCCTCATACCAGGATGTTATTAAAGGAAAATTGTAAAACTGAAAAGCAAAGAGATTAGTAAAATTGATTAAAATCTTTGGTGCTAGTTTATAATAGCGTAGTATTTTAGTGATAATTTTGTGTTTTCGTGTTTTTGTGGCAAAGAAAAAAATATGCCACGAAATCTCTAAAGCACTAAAATTCACAAAATAAGAATTATAACGCTTACTTAAACTATAGCCAAATCGTTATCTAAGATACTGCTTTTTGAAAAACTTTAAATATTTGCTTACGGATTTATCCTCGTGAATGGTTTTTAAATTTTTATCTGAAATGACAAAAAAATCGTAAATGGTGTTTGATAACTCGGCCAGGATTTCCGGGTCTGATTTGATTTTTGAGTAATACTCCATAGCAGCTTTTTCATCAACGAATTGTTTAACGGTAATAATCTGGTGATCGTCGTCCAGCATTTCACCTTCCGTAATAAAATCTTCCGAAGTATAAAAATCGATATTAAAACTGATAATAAAGAATAATAATTGATTCATATCCACTTTGTCTTTTTCAACCACCAGGGCAAAATAATGAGACGTACTATCCTCAAATGAATAAATCTCCTGGGACTGAATCTCTTCTTCTTCTTCTATTAATACCGGATGCGATTGATTTAAATACGCAATAATCTCCTTTGCCATGATAGTCACCTCACTCCCCGGATAAGTTACGACAATTTCATTAAGAGCATTTTTAAAAGCCCTGATGTCACTGGTTCTTCCTACCGACAAGGCTTTTAAAAGCATAAATTGCGGTAACAGTTCATGCTTTTTAAAATTAGCAGTCGCGTAATCGTAATTGTCAATTACTTCAGCATATAATCCATTCTTATAATTGGTATAAGTATTTTCATAAAAAGATTTTATTTTATTTTCCTGTTCCTTAATTTTTGAATAATAGTCAGGATCGGATAATCGCCTGGCGAATTCACTTTCAGAGAATTCGGATAAAATCAGATTCCTGTAATGGATAGCTATTTGTTCGTCTGATCTGGCTTGGTTCAATTCATAAAGATGATAGTATGATGAAAGCAGGTAATCACTTTCGGGGTATCGTTCATTTAATTCTTCAAATGCTTT
>CAZEWS010000089.1:0-280 GCA_964515985.1 uncultured Rikenellaceae bacterium
CTGAAGCACAGGAATGCATTTAACGTCACAGCCATGAGTTTCGATCCGGAAATCCTGGCAGATGAGATTAAAAAGCACATCCTTGACTTCGTTATGGAGTATGATGTTGATACTATGAAACAAGCCATTGCCGAGTCCTGGCCCAACAGCATGGATGATTCCGCTGCCAGGGAAGAATGGGGATGGGATCCAAAATATAATTTAGCTGCTATGACAGAAGATATGTTAAAGGTTATTGGTGAAAAACATGCGAAGGGATTAATATGAAAAAAAAAGTAAG
>CAZEWS010000089.1:470-5270 GCA_964515985.1 uncultured Rikenellaceae bacterium
GTATGTTCAGGGAGCAGAAGAATATATAATGGAATCGCTTGATTGGTGTGGAATAAAGGTAGACGAAGGAGTAAGGGAAGGAGGAAATTTTGGTCCTTACAGGCAATCGGAAAAAAAATCCATTTATCCGGAATATGCCCAAAAATTAGTTGATTCGGGGTATGCATATTATGCTTTTGACACTTCTGAAGAATTAGAGGCAAGAAGAAAAGAGTATGAAGCCAGGAAGGAGGCTTTCATTTATGATGCTTCCATTCGGTCAGGTATGAAGAACTCACTATTGTTGCCGGAGGAGGAGATTCAGCGCAGGTTGAATTCAGGCGATCCCTATGTGATACGATTTAAAATACCTGAGAATATTGAGGTAAGCATTAACGACTTGATCAGAGGGGAGGTGGTGGTAAATACCTCCACTCTCGATGATAAAGTACTTTTTAAATCGGATGGTATGCCTACCTACCACCTTGCCAATGTAGTTGATGATTATTTAATGAAAATCTCCCATGTTATTCGCGGGGAGGAATGGCTTCCTTCCCTTCCTTTACATGTTTTGTTGTACAGGGCTTTTGGTTGGGAAAATAAAATGCCTGAATTTGCCCATATGCCACTTACCCTGAGGCCTGATGGTAAGGGGAAGTTAAGTAAACGGGATGGAGACCGTCTGGGGTTTCCGGTTTTCCCGCTTGAGTGGACCAATTCGGATACAGGAGAAGTATCTCGGGGTTACAGGGAAGATGGTTATTTTCCCGAAGCATTTATCAATATTATTGCTTTTTTGGGATGGAACCCTGGTACAACACAGGAAATATTTTCAATGGATGAGCTGATCAGAGCTTTTTCCATCGACAAGGTGATTAAAGCAGGGTCAAGGTTCGACCAGGAAAAGGCAAAATGGTACAACCAGCAATACCTGAGGGCAAAAAGCGATAGGGAGCTTGCGATGCTGTTTCAACCCATTCTGAGAAAAAAGGGAATAGAGGCGGATGATCAGTTTGTTGAAAAAGTCTGTGATCTGGTAAAGGAAAGGGCAACATTTGTTCATGAATTATGGGATCATGCCAGGCTTTTCTTTCAAGCCCCTGAGAAATATGATCAAAAGGTGGTAAAGAAAAGTTGGAAAGAACAAATACCCGGGATAATGAAGGAACTTTATGAAGTCCTTTCAGACATCACCAATTTTACTTCCGTAAACACCGAAAAGGTGGTGAGGAAATGGATAGAGGAAAAAGATTATGGAGTAGGACAGGTGATGAATGCTTTCCGGTTGTGTATAGTAGGTGCAGCTATTGGCCCACATTTGTTTGATATTATTGAACTGATTGGAAAAACTGAAACTCTCGCCAGGATTGAAACAGGGTTGAAAAATATTACAATGAAAGTAATTTGTGATACTAACATTTGGTATTACGTAGGTGACGGCACAATAAACCCAGATGATATTAAAGATAAAAACAAACTTATAGCGACTTATAACAATATTGATGAACTATCAAGAACCTTTAATTTAATAGATAACAGCGACCATGTACGTAATTCAATTCAGGCAATTTTCAAGTATATGTCTGATGTTATTTATGAACAACCCTTAATCTATTTAAAAAAATTGGCTAATCCAGATTTTAAATACGATATAAAGAAAAACCTTGGTCAAATTCTTGAATTTACTCAACTAATTGCTAATGGACATGATTTAGATAAATCAAAAAAAGAGGATTATAGAAAATACTGCCAACAGCGATATGAAAATTTACAAGAAGCTGCTGGCTTTTTTAATAAAGAAGCAGATAAAATAAGAAAAAAAATTACGGATAAGAAAAAACACAAAGAGGAAGATACCATTCCTTTGAATCGTAATTTAATTTCATTTTTTGTTTCTACTCAAACAAATGATAATGGATTACCAAATGATTTTGATTGGAATAAAATTGAATTATTTGAACATACGTTAAAATATTATTTCTTGGAATTAGAGACAACTGACATGAAAGTACAACCTAATGATTGGTATGATATATTTCAATTAATATATGTCCAACCTGGAAATAAAATTTGGACAAGAGAAAAAAGGTGGAAAAATCTAATTATTAAAGCAGGTATGGAAAAATATTTATATGAAAAATAAACGATGCCTAAGCCAGTAAGTTTATTAGCCGTAACAACCTGTTGTCATGTCATATACATTTACACGCAAAACCAATATCTCATGAATTAATTATCTTTCAAGCCCTAACGGGCTGTATATGTTGTTTGTACCTTTTTCAGCCACTGAAGTGGCTGTCTATTTCTGCCATAGGCATCCCTTTGGGGCTTTTAGTCCCTAACGGGACATAACCGAGACAAAAAGTCCGGCATGCCGGACTGAAAGATAATAGACAGCCGTTTTATCGGCTGGGGGAAAACAAACAACAAGCAACAACGTCCGGCATGCTGGACTGAAAGTTAAAAGGAACCAATTTATTGGTCCGATTGTGCAGTATAAATTGTTACAGTAATTGGAATAGATAAAAAAATAATTACATTTATCCTTGACATTTCACTAGACTAAAGCCAACTAACGAACAAGCCGTCCAAAGCTACTGCACTTACTGGCCAACCGTTATTAATACTAAATTAATATAGAATGACAAAAAAGAAAAAAGGAAAGGTTATTCAGTTACCCTTAACACCTGAAAAATATATCAGAACAAGAGCACGACAGCTTCCCGTTTATGAGTGTTATATTACAAAGCGGTGGAAAGAATCGGGGATGGCAAATATCATTATTGCAAGAAAACATACCAATAATAATTTTACATTCGGTTTGTACCTGGTTGATCTGCTATGCCTGGGAGTAAAAGACACGTATTATGATTTTAATGTAACTAACGTTGATTATGAGGATTTGAAAAATGAATATTTCGGGAAACAGGATATTGTGAAATGTGATTATGTATTGGCTCATAATATTATTTACGGTGCGGTTGAATTTGCAGATGAATATGGCTTCAAACCACATAAGGATTTTGCCGTTTCAAAATATATCCTTGAAGAAGATGATGAGAATGTTGAATTAATGGAAATTGAATTTGGGGAAGATGAGAAACCATGTGTTGTGGTAACAAACGGAAATGAGCAAAAACAAATAATTGCCCAATTGGATAAAACCGCGGGAAAAGGAAATTATACGGTAATTTATCTTGACGATGAC
Source organism: uncultured Rikenellaceae bacterium (assembly GCA_964515985.1). Classification (GTDB taxonomy): domain Bacteria; phylum Bacteroidota; class Bacteroidia; order Bacteroidales; family VadinHA17; genus CAZEWS01. The sequence continues at coordinate 3,658 of CAZEWS010000089.1, forward strand.
TATCCGGGTGATGATTTTGATGAAGTTATGGATAATGATGATCTGAATGACTGGACCGATGAAGATTGGAAAGATTTTTTTGATGAGGAAAAAGATCTTTCCGGTGAAAATCGCTTTAAAGTTACAGATTATCTTTATGAGTACCATTTTGGAAAGGAAGAATCATCCAATCATTTTATTCCTGAAGAGCCGTCGGTTATTGAAGATCAAATTACCTTTGAGCCGATTGATGAACATGACTATTATACATCCAAAAAGGATAAGAAAAAAACTGAAAAGATGTATTACATGACATCAGAAGCCCCTAAAAAGGCAATTCCGGTATTAAAGGATTTAGTCAAACAATATCCTGATAATCCGGTATATTATAATTACCTGGCAAACGCTTATCTTAAAGCCGGTTATATACCGGCTTCCGAAAAGATAGTCATAACCTCTTACAAAAAATTTCCTGGTTATCTGTTCGCCAAATGTAATTATGCCGATTATCTTCTGATTAAGGAAAGAATAGATGAAATTCCGGAAGTGTTTGACCATAAATTTGAATTAAAACATCATTTACCTGGAAGAGAAAAGTTTCATATCGGGGAGGTAATAGGTTTGTATTCAGTTTTGTGCAGGTATTTTACAGCCAGGGATGAAATACATATAGCAGATTATTATTACAAGATCTTACGGAAATTCAGTTATATGGAATATCCGGTAGCCAATCAGGCTTTATATTTCCTTCAAAGAAAAAAGTTTGATAAAGTTTTAGCGAAATTGGTGACTGAAGCAGAGAATTTATCTTATGGAAAACAGGAAAACACTTACGAAGGATTAAATCCTCATGATTTTTTTCAAATAATTCTCAATACATTGGGAGAAGGATCTCCTATAATTTTACAATCATCTATTGCCAATATCGATCTTGACCGGAGTCCTTTATTCCGCTTAGCGGAGGTTTATCTCGGTGAGATCATTAAATACCAGCCCCTGAAACTGACCATAAATGGTAATTTGCCCCGAAACTTGTGTAGAGAGCTTTACGAAATAAAAATAATTAAGGATGATTATCAGGAAGTAGGTGTTCCGAAGATTGCGAGTGAAAAAGACTTCATGTACCTTCATAATATCAGGTTGCTGTGTGATATGGCAGGATTAACAAAAAAAAGACATAACAGGATTTCCCTGACGAAAAAGGGAGAAAAGCTGGTGGACAATAGTAAGAGAACGCAACTGTTTCATCTGATACTTAAAACTTATACTGTGGATTTTAACTGGGCTTATAATGACTTATACGAGGATGATGGTACTTTACAGTCAGGATTTGGATATACACTTTACCTGGTAAAAAAATTTGGGAAAACTGAAAAGGAGACAAGTTTTTATTCGGAAAAATATTTGAAAGCCTTTCCGTTTTTAATAGATCAATTCGATGAGGGCATTTGGTATAAGAATGAAGACTATTTCAGGGACTGCTATATCTTACGGACCTTTTCAAGGTTTTTGGAACCATTTGGCTTTGTTGAAATCAGGAGGGAAGGTGCTAACGTTTTTAAGGATAAAGACTATATAAAGAAGACAAAGTTATTTGATAAAGTATTTTCATTTTCAGTTAATTCGTCAGACGA
>CAZEWS010000089.1:5370-10364 GCA_964515985.1 uncultured Rikenellaceae bacterium
TCAAGAACCATATCGATATGTTTCCTTGAAATGTAAATATGAGATGAAACCCTCACACCCCTGGTATTATCCCGGTCACGACCGATAGTCCTGATAACAATATTATATTTTTCCCTTAGATAGTTTACAATTGTTTCAGGTTTAATCCCTTCAATTGAAAATGCCGTCAGCCCACCGCTCATATATGGATCTGTTGAAGTGTGCAGCCTTACTTTTGGAATACCTTTTAATTCCTTTTTCAGATAACCGGCTAATGATCAAAATTAAAAGATAAATTTCCTTATTTCAAAGATTATTAAAAAAACTCGTCAGACGACTCGCAGTCGTCAGACGAGTTAATATGCAACAAAAAAACCCGTTCGATCACAGTTATTAGAGATCAGACGGGTTTAATTGACAGCCGGAAAATTCTTAATTCTTCACTTCTATATTTTCAATAAATTCCAGGTAATTGAAAACATCCTGGGGTGCATTTTTTTCAAATACACTGTCTTTATAATTCTCACTTGTATTCTCTGAGGCAATCGTTAAATATTCTTTTGAGGCATTATAGTTATTGGTGTGATAATAGCAAACTCCAATGTAATAACTTAAGTTTGAATTTGCGGGATCATTATCCAGAAGTTTTTGAAAAATGGGCAAAGCCTCACCGAATTCATCATTATAAAAATGGTAAGTTGCCAGATAATAATTTTTCTTGAGATCTTTTTTTGTGAATTCTACATGTTTAACACATTCACCTTTAACGGATTGAGGTTTTTGTGCATTTGCATAATATGTTAAACTAAAAGCGAACGCGGCGATTAGAATTTTTGCTATTGTTTTCATCTTTCAACTCCTTTCCTTTTCATTTCACCCAATTATACGCAGTTTCGTGTGTATTTGTTCGGTTTTAAAACAACTTTGTAAAATGTTCCTTAACATAAAATGCCTGTATCCTGTGATGTACGAAAAACTCGTCTAACGACTCCAAGTCGCCTGACGAGTTACCTAAGAAAGGGAATGTCCTTTTGGATGCTTTCTTTTTATTATGTCGCATTCTTTCCGCAAATTCGTTATAGAGTTTCGAGTTACGGGTTTTGCCAAAGGCATGTCTTCGGTAAAGGTTTCGTATAAATATTCGTTTTCAAACTCGGAACTTGTAACTCGCAACAAGGAACAAATATTTAGCTTTTGTCCCCCATTTGTCATTGTCCAAAACATATGGATTTGTTTACATAATTATCGGATTAAAACTAACTTTACCGAATTCTTGTTATGATCTCATATAAGATTAAGGCTATAGTATAAAGTATTGTGGCTAAAGTGAAGGAAGTATAAATTTGAAATGAGCAATGGAATGTTGGAATAATGGAGTATTGGAAAGGAGGGATTCATGTTTTCCATTATTCCAGTTATCCATCATTCCAAATCAATATATTGATAATTAGAGTGATAATTCATAAAAAACTACAATATATTATATCAGAGCCATTATGTATTCTCTACTGAGAGTAATATGTATCATTATCAGTATCCTGATTTTTCCTCTCATCATAAAGTCACAGACTGATTCTACAAATACTCCTTTGACTTTTGAACTTGGGGAAGTAAAAATCACAGCCCGGGCAGTGGATTTTGGAACCCAAGAAATGAAACTTGCAGAGATTGAACAATTTAACCAAAAGGATGTAGCGGGAGCCCTGAAACTACTACCGGGTCTTAACTATGTAAATGCAGGCCCGAGAAATGATGCCATGATCATGGTCAGGGGATTTGACCTGAGACAGGTTCCGGTTTACCTGGATGGTATTCCAATTTATGTTACATATGACGGATACATTGATCTGGGCAGATTTCTGGTTCAAGATCTGGCGAAGATCTCTGTTTCAAAAGGTGTTAGTTCTATTCTTTATGGACCCAATACACTTGGAGGAGCAATTAATCTGATCACCAGGAAACCTCAAGAAAAGTTTGAATTTGATGGATCTGCCGGTTTTTATGCAGACCACGGAAAACTAAACGGTTGGCACTCAGACCTTAATTTGGGCAGCAAGCTGGGGAAGTTTTATTTTCAGACAGGTTTTTCACTACTGGATCGTGATTCCTATTCACTGTCGGGCAAATATGAACCCACTTACCCTGAAAATGATGGAATTCTCGATAATTCTTATCGTAAGGATGTGAATTTCAATTTCAAAATAGGATTTATGCCAAACAATACAAATGACTATGCCCTGAGCTATATGACCCAACAGGGTAAAAAGGGTGTTCCGGTGTATACAGGGACAGATCCCAATCAAACATTACGGTATTGGCGGTTCCCCGCTGTGGATAAGCAGGGGATTAATTTCATTTCGAAAACAACTTTAGGAAATACAGGTTTTCTGAAAACCCGTTTATATTATGACCAGTATTACAGTGATCTCAGAAGTTATGATGACTCAAGCTATACTTCTCAGGAAAGAAAGTCTTCCTTCACCAGTATATACTTTGATGACAGCTTTGGTGGAAGTGCCGAATACAACATTAGTCTTGGTGGAAAACATAACGTAAAAGCTGCAATTCATTACAAATATGATCATCATAAGGAGCACAATACCCATCCGGTTAATGAAGCTATCAGGCATATGAAAGACCAGTTTATCTCAATGGGTATGGAAGAAAATTTCTCGCCTACCAAAAACATTCTGATAATCGCTGGTTTAAGCTATAATTTTCGTGACAACATTCAGGCTGATAATTATGATGCCCAGAGTGATTCAATCTTTCCTTTTTCCATGAACAAGGATGCTGAGCTGAATGCGCAGATTGGGCTGGATTATCATATTTCGGAAAAGCAGGATATTGGGATTAGCCTGGCACGGAAAACACGTTTTGCCACCATGAAAGACCGATATTCATGCCGACTCGGCAGGTCCCTGCCCAATCCCACACTTAAATCTGAATCGGCAATACATACAGACTTGAGTTATTCTGTTCGTACGGCTGGATTTTTTCAATTGAATGCTTCACTCTTTTATAGCTTGCTTAATGATGCCATCCAGAAGGTATATGGTGTAGACCCAAACAATTCAGCCGTATATCAGCTTCAGAATACAGGTAAAGCAGTTTTTTACGGTCTTGAGACAGAGTTCACTTTCACGCCCTTCCCTTTATTTGCGGCAGGATTACAATATACTTACCTGGAAAGAAAGAATTTGAGTCAACCCGGGTTATTCTTCACTGATGCTCCCAGACACAGGATTTTTGGGTACTTAAAATATGACAAACCAGGTCTGTTCTATGTCCTTTTTAACTCAGATTTCAATTCAGAAAGATATAGTTCAAATGATGGCCTGTATATGGCAGAAGCATTTTTTATTTCTAACATTAAAGCTTCTGTAAAGATATGGAAGGTTTTTTCTATTGAAGGGGGGATCAATAATTTGTTTGATGTCAACTATAGCTACTATGAAGGATACCCGGAAGAAGGCCGGAATTATATCCTGTCATTAAAATATTCATTCCATTAAAAACCGGCTGACGCCGGTTTTTTCCGTTGCCCCGCTCCCGAAAATCACAAAATCTTTAAGGAAAGATTTTGAATGATTTTTACATGTTGTCAGGTGTTTCCACCTGATATTAAGTTAAAGAAGATTAAAACTTCATAAAAACCCGTCAGTTGACCTGTCAAGCAAGCCGGGCAGGCTTCAGGGTGTCCAATGGTTGTGAGAAATACTCGTCAGACGACTCCAAGTCGTCTGACGAGAAGTCCAATATGACTAGCCCCCGGCTTCAGCCGGGGGATTTGAGAGACAAAGAAAACTTGTGGCGCAACTGCCATCGCTGCCAGAAGGTAAAAACTATATATGCGCCGTAATATTCCGGCAGCCAAATTAACAACCGGAATAAAAGCATCATAAAAATTATGCTGATTAACTGGATTACCGGTTTCTTTTTCAGGCACATCTGAAGTTTAAAAAGATTTTCAAAAGGAAACCGAGGGAATATGAATAAATAGAAATTTTATACTTAAAAATTGTACTTCTTCTGAAAATACATAGGTAACCTATCGCCAATTACTTGATCATATAAACACCTTTGATATTTAATCTACCAAACCTTGTGAGGATTTCTATTAAATTAAAATAGGAACTTTTATCATACTTCCATTATGGGTAAGGGGTTTCCCTAAAACAACAGATTATTTCAACAGGATACAATTCATTTGTTTTGATTGGCAAGAGCCTTTACGTCTTTTCAGTTCCTGCTCGAATTGGATTAAATTGTTAGGTTTGTCAGACATTGTGGTTTGGTTGTTGAATAATCCCGAACAGATTAAACTCAAAAGTTATAAGATTTTACAAAGAAATCCAAATAATAAATTGGATAATAAAACATTCGTTTTTTCGAAGTTTCATTCCAATTCAAGATTTAACTGCTTACCCACAATATCACTCCCATACCTTTTTCTGATATTTTCAATTGAACATGACTCACTATTATATCTTTTGTATAAACTCGGTCTTCAGTACCGCATCTTTTTTAGTGGTTTTTAATGACTGAGGTGGATTCATTTACATACCTTCCGCATCATAAACCAGTATCATGCAAATTAAAGAGAGCAACCCGAACACCTTATAACCTGTGGGATACAATAGAATACTATCCTGTCAATATTAACAGAACAACCTTCAAGTTATCTCCATTTGCAAACATTATTCAGCCATTGGTTGTCTACTCTTAAAAGTAGGCAATAGACAATAGGCTGTTGCTAATCTAATTTCAAAAAAAGGGTAATAAAAAAATTTGGATTTTAAGACAGTACCTCGATTAGCTGCCGTTATTTGTCTGTAAAGATGTGCTTCTTTTCCGCAATTGTTCAATAGTCAAATATTCTCCATCAAATTTAGTATGTAACATTCTATGGCAATTGGCACAAACTAAAGCAAGGTCTTCCAATGTTGTTTCTCTTACTCCTGTTTGCCCAATGGGACTTATGTGATGGCATTCAATAAAATTAGAATTGTAAG
>CAZEWS010000089.1:10434-12335 GCA_964515985.1 uncultured Rikenellaceae bacterium
TGTGGGTAAGCAGTTAAATCTTGAATTGGAAGTTTCTACGAATGAGAAGGTACAAACCTCACATCGCAAAGTATTGTTCTTAAACGCTTGTTGCTTTTTCTCTCTGACAATTTTACGGTTTCTTTCTTTCACCAAATGAGCAACAATTCGTAATTTACCTTCAGTTACTGTTAAATCAGGATTTGAAGTTTGAAGTTCGGTAATAAGTGCAGAGGTTGTCGCTTCTGATTGTTGCTCGGACGAAATAAAATATCCATTGAACCTTTGCCAAATGTCAAATTGTAATTCGTCAATATTTCCAATGTTAGCAATGTTTTCAATTTGGCAAGCATTACCTTGTGTAATGCCCGCAAAGTTTAATCTGTTCCACAAGGTTGAAGAAACTGGAATGATACTATCTCTGTCTGTCTTTGCAATAATTTTCACTCGTCTGCCATAACGATACTCTGGTCTGATATTTTCATCTATCAGTTCATTGTCAATGGGAGTAACCAAATGAGTAAAAGCAGGATTACCATTTACTTTTTGGCGAATTATAATAAGATCGTCAATTTTAGGACTTAAAACATTTTTCCTGTGAATAGTAGGAAAGTGAAGTACAAAAATATCTTCGGTTAAATCCAAATACGCCTCTCCACCTGTTGTGTTGGTTACATTTTTAAACCAATGTATGTCTGCTGGAGTATAAATTCTTGTCGTGTCAGCAGGAAGTTTGTAACAAGCATTTCCGTCATAAAGAATTTCTCCTGTCCCTTTACGAGTTTGTAAAACATTTTTAACATTTCTATGCCAAGTCGGTTCTCTATTAGTTTCTGTAACTTGTGTTAGGTCGTCTGGTGTGAAGTTGCTAAAATTATCTTCAATTATTTTATAAATGTAAGTAATGTCGAACCATTGTCCCTTCGGTAAGTGGGTTGTCAATACTATCCATAGAGTTTTACTTGGGGTTATCATTGTCTATTAATTAAATTGTTAAAATGTCGATACCAAAATGGCAGTTAACGGGTTGAATAAAGAGCGTTTTAATACTCTTTATTTTTCGTTGGGCACAGGCATTTTATTTTTTCTTTGCCATTTGACTTAAAATAATCCCAATATTCCAAGGAGAAGTAATTTTAAACATCGTTATTACATTATTAAATCTCCCTTGGATAATATTATAGATTTTGTTTGCTAATAATATGAGCTCTTCAAGCTCTTCAAGCTAGCTTACCTCAGTATCTGGATCATGATGTGCGTATAGTTTATTTCTTGCTTGAACTAGTTTACTTATTAACTCATTTTTTTCAGATAGTAAAGAATGAATTTCTTCTTTGGTCTTAATTATATCAGCTTTTGATTTAATAAGATTCTCCTCCCCTGAATCATTATTTTTTTTGAGAAGATCATTGAATTCTTCATCTAATCCTTCATTTGCAAGTCTGTTTATAAGCTTAAGTAGGATGATTTTTTGAGTGCCACTATTCTGGAATACTTTGGCCAGTTGAATAATCATTATAAATCTAAGTTGGTACCAGTGATGTTGAAAATATGGTTCCCTTTTAATAGATTCAATTTCCTCAGAATCTTTATTCCTTAATATTTTGGCGTTATTTAGACAGATATTAACGTCTACTATTATGTTATCAAGATTTTTTAGCCATTTATCGAATTTTTCTTTTGTCATTTTTTTTTGCTTGTGCCAATCATTTGTATAAAAACATTGTCTTTATTTTTCATATAGATGCACTTGTTGTTGGTTTAAAATTACTTTAACTATATAACAAATCCAAGGGACTATTAATGTTTTATAAGTACGCATAATTTATACTTAAATAAGTAGCTAGAAAAAAAGTAGAAACTGGAGGTGTGGTCAAATGTTTCCAGACTCAAGCTCATAGTTTTCCTGGCTATCAATTATA
>CAZEWS010000090.1:0-11923 GCA_964515985.1 uncultured Rikenellaceae bacterium
CAAAACTAACAACATGTTGGTTAGTTCTGCGAATTAAGTGCCTAAATCCAGTTGCTATTGTGTTATAATTGTTTGATTGTTATTTGCTTTTTTGTGGACTGCCGACTGGGGACTGCCGACTATTAACTAATTATTTATGAAACCTGAAAATTAAGGTTTTTTTTAATTCACCCTGTGAAACTATGTCCTTTTGGTTCTGTTGTAACATACTGTTGTTTTAGTGGGATTTAGTGTTTTTGTGCCTTAGTGGCAATTTTTTTTATAGCCACAAAATCACTAAAGCACTAAAATTCACCAAATTATACCACCAACAACACTTTACAACAGAACCTTTATTTTTAAAGCAATATAACCATTTCACAAAGGGACACAGGTAGCCAGGAACCAGAAACCAGTATATAGAGACTCTTGAAAACTGTACCTGGGACTCACTACGGAGAAGAGTTATAAAAATCTAACGAGTTGTTCACTCTTTTTTTTGCTTAACTATGAAATGTTTGATATACTTGCCGGATTATTCGTGGATAAATGTTCTGGTTTTACAACGATACAAGTCTGTTGGTACAAATTATTTTGGGGATCCTGATAATAAGTTTCACCATCCAGATATTTTATTATTTCTTTTTTTACAGTCGACTGGTTTTTTACAGGAAAGTGCAGAAAAATGCTCCACCTTCACCGGTTTCAATCATAATTTGTGCAAGAGATGAAGGTCACAACTTAAAGCAATTTCTTCCCTCTATTCTGAGTCAGGATTACAATGACTATGAGGTTATTGTAGTAAATGATTGTTCGGAAGACCTTACCGGGAAAATCCTTGAAGATCTTCAAAAAGAATACGGGCATTTAAGAGTTTCCACAATCAGGAAGGATAGAAAGTTCTCCCATGGTAAAAAGCTCGCCTTGTTTATTGGTATTAAAGCAGCTAAGCATGAATGGCTGTTATTAACCGATGCCGATTGTTACGCTGAAACAAATCAGTGGTTATCGGTCATGCAAAAAAACTTCACAAGGAATACTTCCATCGTATTAGGATATGGAGGATATCAAACAAAGAAAGGAGTACTTAATCAATACATACGCTGCGATTCCGTATTTATAGCCATGCAATATTTTGGATTTGCATTGGCCGGGATCCCTTATATGGGTGTCGGGAGAAACCTGGCTTACAGGAAATCGTTTTTTTTTCAGAACAAAGGTTTTTCATCCCATATCAATCTAAGTTCCGGAGATGATGATCTGTTTATCAATAAACTGGCGAACAAGGCAAATACAAAAATTGAAATCAATAAAAAAAGTTTTACGTGGTCCATTTCTGAAACCTCGTTAGTAAAATGGATAAAACAAAAACACAGGCATCTGACCACAAGCAGATATTATAAAAAGCGAGACAAATATTTACTGGGCGGTGAAGTATTAAGCCGGGTGTTATTTTATGTTTCAGTAATCTACCTGCTAATCACCAAAATCCCTTTTGAAATTCCACTTGGTGTTTTTCTGTTCAGAATGATGATACAGCTTATTGCTTTCAAATTTACCATGTTACGTTTGAACGAAAAATTTTTATTGCTATCTTCGTTGATTTATGATTTGATATCACCATTCCTAAACTTTGGTTTATTTTTATCAAATCTTCCAAGCGCAGGAAACAATAAATGGAAGTAAATCCGAATCTTTCCGAAAAGGCTCAATATGATTTCCGATTAGTTCAACTAGCCAGGAAGGGTGATCAAAAGGCATATGCTGAATTATTGGGTCGTTACCGGGATGCAATTTATTATATGTTGCTTAAAATGGTAAACAATCCAATTGATGCGGAGGATTTAACCATTGAGGCTTTTAGTAAAGCATTTAAAAATATTGAACAATATACTCCCAATTTTGCTTTCAGTACATGGTTGTTTAAAATTGCCTCAAACAATTGTATTGATTTTATAAGAAAAAAGAGAGGAAGTCATATTTCCATAGATCAAGGTCAGGAAGAACAGGATACTATTTCCGATGCTATCCAGGCATCTACTCTCGATCCTGAAGAAAACCTTATTAAACAGCAAAAGGTAATCCTCACAAGAACAATTGTAACAAAATTAAAACCCCGCTACCGGCGTCTGATCGAACTTAGATATTTTAAAGAATATTCCTATGAGGAAATTGCAGAGGAACTCGATCTTCCGATTGGTACGGTAAAAGCCCAACTCTTCAGAGCACGCGAATTGCTGTACAATATCCTTAAAAAATCGAATTCAAAAATTTAGCCCCCCCTGTCCCCGCCTATGGAAATCATAACTAAATATTTTCCACATTTAGACGAAGAAAAACTGGCTTCCTTAAACCGTTTGATGGAATTGTACATGAACTGGAATGAAAAAATAAATGTAATCTCCAGAAAAGATATTCATTTTCTGTACGAACGCCATGTACTTCATTCACTTTCCATTGCAAAGATTTTGTCTTTTAATGTTGGTACCAGGATCCTGGATGTAGGTACAGGTGGTGGTTTCCCGGGGATCCCCCTGGCCATAATGTTTCCTGAATCAAGATTTTACCTTATTGATTCGATCGGAAAAAAAATTAAAGTAGTTTCTTCAATTGCCCGGGAACTGAATTTAACCAATGTTTATGCCTTGCAAACCAGGGCCGAAGATTACACCGCGAAATTTGATTTTGTCACCAGCAGATCGGTTACTTCCTTTCCGAAATTTGTAAAATTGGTATTGAATAATTTTCTAAGGAAAAACAGAAATGCCATTAACAACGGGATACTTTATCTGAAAGGGGGTGACCTTTCTCGTGAATTGAGTCCATTTAAAGACCAGGTCGAAATTTTTTACATATGCGATTTTTTTAATGAACCGTATTTCAAAACAAAAAAAATTATTTACTTGCCTATGAGATTTTAAAGGGGAATTGCAAAGATTTATTTCCACTTATTATTTACTATAAAAAAACATTATCTTTGCAATCTCATTTTTCAGACTAAAGAGATGAAAAGAAAATTCTAATATTATGAAACGGACTTATCAACCGTCGAGGAGAAAAAGAAAAAACAAACACGGATTCAGGTCGAGAATGTCAACGGTAAGTGGCCGGAAGACTATATCTTCAAGACGGGCAAAAGGCAGGACAAAACTTTCAGTATCAGACGAACCACGGCATAAAGTTTAACATACAAAATAACCTCACGTTTAATTGAAAAAGTGAAGGGAAGATTTTCCTTTACTTTTTTTTTCGATCCATTTTTATCATCATAAAATAAAAAAGAGACACTTGAAAACTGATTGGTTACAATTCCAATATAATTTTATCTTTGCCTTACCGTTTTGCTAATTAGAGTCTATCTATTAAGTAATTTTTTATGTTCCGGATAAATCATGGAATTTTTACGGTTTTTAATCAGCAAAGTATTCCTTAAGAACTTATTTTATGCCATCGTTTTCTTTGTTTTTATAGTTCTCGGGACATTACTTTGGTTACATCTTTATACTCATCATGGTATGGCAAGGCCTGTGCCTGATTTTACGGGAAAAACCCTTGAGGAAATTGAAAACACAGCCTGGGAACATAAACTCCGGTATAAAATCATTGATTCGGTTTATTCAAATGCTGTTGACAAGGGTTCGGTATATAAACAAAATCCCAAACCCGGATTTAAGGTTAAAAAATGGAGAACTGTTTTCCTCACTCTAAATGCATTTAACCCGGAAATGGTAAAAATGCCAAACCTGGTTGGGCTTACCTATCGTCAGGCAAAAGTAATTCTAGAAACGACTGGATTGAAAATAGGGATGCTAAGCTACATGCCCGATATTGCCATAAATAATGTTTTAGAGCAAAAATTCAGAGGAGAGGCTATTGAGAAAGATGAGCTTATAGAAAAGGGAACAAGTATTGATCTGATTTTAGGGAAAGGACCCAGTAACGAAACAACTCTTGCCCCAAACCTAATTTCTTTTACTATGGAGATTGCCAGGCAAAAAATATTTAATGTTTCCCTGAATCTTGGTGCTTTTATTTTTGACGAAACGGTTAAAGACCAGGAAGATTCTTTAAACGCCTTCGTCTGGAAACAAAATCCTGAATTCAATGTTAAGAATCCGGTTCAATTGGGCTCACCTGTATACATTTGGTTAACCACCGATTCTGCCAAATTGCCCCAACCAGATACTTTAACCGTAGTTCAACATGAATTTGATGGAGAAGCTTCGAATTATTAACCATATCGCCCTTATTTTTTTATTCTCTGTCAATTTTTCCTTTGGTCAGGAAAAAATCGCGGGATTACATGTTAATGGCATAGTAAAAAATTATTATCAAAACCTATCTAAATCCAAAAAACTAAAAGGTGCACAAGCCACCGATACCTTAGAGCTTCCGTTTTTTGAAGATTTTTCAAAAAATACGGTTTACCCCGACACCAAATTATGGACCGATCGTTTCGCCTTTATAAATTACACATACGGGATAAATCCTATTTCAATAGGAGTGGCTACCCTCGATGCCATTGATTTTACCGGCGCCATTTACCCAAATGCAAATTCAACCGGTTTTAAAGCCGATGAGCTGACCTCAAATCCCATTAACCTGGCCTATTCCCCAACATCAAATATTTACCTGAGTTTCTATTATCAGCCCCAGGGTATTGCGGATCCCCCTGAATTCAAGGATTCTCTTGTACTTGAATTTTATTCTCCAAATGAAACATTATGGCATTCCGTTTGGCAAACACCCGGAGTTACCCTGCATGAATTCAAACAAATTATTATTCCAATTACAAGCCAAAAATTTCTGACACAAGGTTTCAGGTTCAGATTTAAAAATTATGCCAGTTTAACCTCAAACACTTTAATTCCTGGCCTGGTTTACAATTGTGATCACTGGCATCTTGATTATATTAAACTGGATAAAGACCGGTATGAAGGAGATACTATACCTCATGATGTAACATTTGTCAAACCCGTCGGATCATTAATCAAAAATCATGAATCCATGCCCTGGGATCATTTCAGGAAGGCATTCTTAACCGTAATGGACGACAGCATCCGAATTAGCTACAAAAATAATGACAACATTGTCAGGAATGTAACCAGGAATTTTGAGATTCGGGATGTTTATGAAAACAAAATCGTCAGATCTTTCAGCGGAGGTGCAGCAAACATCGGACCATGGGAAATTATTGATTACAGTACCATGCCTAAATATACTTATGATTCTCCTGGATCTGACTCAGCGTTATTCGAAATAAAAAGCTACCTTATTACCGACGATTTCGACAAAAAAGATAATGACATCATTTCATACATTCAAAAATTTCATAATTTTTATGCTTATGATGATGGAACGGCGGAAGCAGGTTATGGATTACCCGGACAAAGCATGGATAATGCCATGCTAGCATATCAGTTTTATTCATATAAGCCTGACTCCTTACGGGCAATACAAATGTATTTTAACCAGTCGTTCGACAATGCGAACCAAAAACAGTTCTATTTAACTGTGTGGGCAGATAATAACGGAACCCCGGGAGAAGTATTGCTCAGTCAGCAAAGTGAAATACCGGTTTTTGAGGACAGTCTCAATAAGTTTCATACATACCTTTTAGATACCGTTGTATTAGTTTCCGGAACTTTTTATATCGGATGGACTCAAATAACCGATGTTTATCTAAATGTTGGGTTCGATCTGAACAGGGTGAAAAACGATAAGGTCTTTTATACGTATGGGGGAATATGGAATACCTCGGAATGGCCAGGAGCCCTGATGATCAGGCCTGTACTGGGAAGCGATCTAATTTCTAAGGTAAAAAAGATAAATATACAGAACCTGATCAGGATTTACCCTAACCCGGCAAAAGACTATATCAGGATAGAATACCTGAAATCAAATCCGTCGACAAATCCGGCAATTCATATATTCAATAGTTACGGACAACAAGTTTATGCAACTGACTATCTTAACCAGCCAATAAATATTTCAGAATGGTTGCCGGGAATTTATTTTGTCAGGATACTGGAAAAAGGAGTTATCCCTGAAAATAAAAAATTCATAGTTATCCATTAACTACGGGATTCCCCTGATGAATGAGGAGTTAAATAACCGCCAGGAGCTTTATGAACATTTCCGCTTTGTTGCAGACCGGGGACAGAGCCTGTTGAGGATAGACAAATACCTGGTTAACAAAATCGAAAACGTATCAAGGACACGGATACAGGGTGCTGCCACTGCCGAAAACATACTGGTGAATAACAAACCTGTGAAGTCGAATTACCGTGTCAAGCCAGGTGATGTCATTTCCATTGTAATGACCTACCCTCCCCGGGAAATCGAGATTTTCCCTGAAAATATTCCTGTTGATATTATTTTTGAAGATGACGATTTGATCATTATCAATAAAGCTCCCGGTATGGTAGTCCATCCGGGACATGGGAACTATTCCGGAACCCTGGTAAATGCTTTAACATATTATTTAAAAGACCTGCCTCTGTTTCAGTCTGGTGAAATACGTCCGGGCCTGGTTCACAGAATTGATAAAAATACCTCGGGCATCCTTGTCATTGCAAAAACCGAACTGGCACATAATAAGTTGGCCAAACAGTTTTTCGATCACTCGGTTGACCGGAAGTATCTGGCACTGGTTTGGGGGAACCCGGAAGAAAATGAGGGTGTCATAACAGGGCATATTGGCAGGAACCCAAAAGACCGCACCAGAATGTATGTTTTTCCCGACGGGTCTTTGGGTAAACCGGCCGTAACACGTTTTAAGGTTATCGAACGCCTGGGATACATTAGTCTTGTTGAATGCAAACTTGAGACAGGAAGAACACATCAAATTCGTGTTCATTTTCAATATTATAAACATCCCGTATTCAACGATAATGAATATGGAGGAGACATGATACTTAAAGGTACTACCTTCTCAAAATACAGGCAATTTGTCCAGAACTGCTTTAAAATCCTTCCCAGACAAGCATTGCATGCTAAATCATTACGTTTCATCCATCCGCGGACAAACCAGCCTGTGTTTTTTGACTCAGATCTTCCTGAAGACATGCAGAAAGTGATTGAAAAATGGAGAAATTACACCAGAAAAAATTAGTTAAATGAAACCAAACGTTGCAATTGTAGCCGGTGGTGATTCCTCAGAATTCATAATTTCTGTTGGTAGTGCTGAGCAGGTTGCAAACCAACTCAGTATGGATAAATATAATGTTTATACCATTTTGTTAAAAGGTGAGGATTGGATACTTAAAAGTGATAAGTATGGTGATATTCCAGTTAACAAGGACAATTTTTCATGCACATTACAAGGTAAGTTATTATTTTTTGATGTTGTTTTTATTGCCATTCATGGCACTCCGGGTGAAGATGGTAAATTACAGTCTTATCTCGACCTTATCGGGATACCTTACACCAGTTCAGGAGCATCTGTATCTGCATTAACGTTTAACAAATATGCATGCAAAAATTACCTGAAAGAAATTGGTATATACTCAGCCAAAGCAATGCTGATTAGAAAAGGAGATCGTGTTGATGAAGAAAAAGTGATCCGTACGCTTGGTTTTCCTTGCTTTGTAAAACCCAATAACAGCGGATCAAGTGTTGGAATTTCAAAAGTATCAGGTCAGGACGAGCTAAAAACTGCCATTAAAAAAGCCCTTGGAGAAGGAGATGAAGTAATCATTGAGGAATTCATAAAGGGAATTGAAATTTCCTGCGGATTGGTTAAAATACATAACCGGGAATTGATCTTTCCGCTTACAGAGATCATAAGTCAAAAGGAATTTTTCGATTATGAAGCAAAATACACCGATGGCATGGCTAATGAAATAACACCTGCAAGGATATCCGAACATACTACAAGATCTTGCCAGGAATTATCTTCAAAAATATACTCCGCTTTAGGCTGTAATGGGATTGTTAGAATTGATTACATACTTTCAGAAAATAAACTCTGTTTTCTGGAAATTAATACGGTTCCGGGAATGAGCCCGGAGAGCATTATTCCAAAACAAGCCAGAGCCTATGGAATTGACCTGTCGGATCTATATGATCTGGTTATTGAAGATGCCTTGTTTAGAAAGAAGAAATAAACAATTATTTTATAATCTAAGAAAAGAACCTCGGAGAGGTTCCATTATTGTAGAAAGTATAGCCGGTTAATAGAAGCGCCGTAACTGCTATTGCTGCTTAGGAGTAAAGTGTTGCTTACGGCGCAATTATCATGACGTTAAATCATGGATTTCATTATTCTCCCATATGAGATGCCTTTGGCAAATCTTCATACAAACCCATTCTGTATTCATCAATTGTAGCACATGAGCAATTCAGGTTCCGGTCTCCGTAAGCATCATCCACTCTTCCTGCAGCCGGCCAGAGCTTATTTTCTTTTATCCAATTCAGTGGGTATGCAGCCTTCTCTCGGCTATAGGGATGTTCCCATTTATCCGAAGTAACTGCTTCTGCTGTATGAGGTGCATTTTTCAGGACATTGTTCTGCTGATCGTATTTCCCTTCTTTTATTTCCATGATTTCACTATAAATACTGATCATTGTTTGGATAAACCGGTTCAATTCCTGGTATGATTCACTTTCGGTTGGTTCAACCATCAAAGTACCATGGACAGGGAAGGAAAGGGTTGGAGCATGAAACCCGTAATCCATTAATCGTTTTGCAATGTCGGCTTCGGTAACGCCGGCAACCGGCTTAAAATCACGGCATTCCAGGATCATCTCATGAGCAACAAATCCGGTTTCTCCGGTATATAAGGTTTCAAAATAAGGTTTCAGCGAAGAAGCGATATAATTAGCATTTAGGATAGCCATCTTTGATGCCATGGTTAATCCGTTGCCTCCCATCATTTTAATAAATGCATGAGAAATGGGCAATATACTTGCACTTCCCCAGGGAGCTCCTGCAACGGCTGGAATTCCCTTTGCACCACCGGTTTTAACAACCGGATGAGTGGGAAGGAAGTCAGTCAGATGTTTTGCTACCCCAATGGGACCTGCCCCCGGGCCACCACCGCCATGCGGAATAGCAAATGTTTTGTGGAGATTCAGGTGACAAACATCGGCTCCAATTACTGCAGGGTTAGTCAAACCTACCTGGGCATTCATGTTTGCACCATCCAAATAAACCTGTCCACCACTCTCATGTATGATATCTATGATTTCTTTGATCTTTTCTTCGAACACCCCATGAGTTGAAGGATAAGTTATCATGATGGCCGCAAGATAATCTTTGTGTTCTTTTGCAAGGCTATTCAAACTGTTCAGATCAACATTTCCCCTTTCATCACAATCGACAACAACCACTTTCATCCCGGCCATTACTCCACTGGCAGGATTGGTACCGTGGGCTGAAGCAGGGATCAGAACGATATTTCTGTGTCCCTCTCCTCTGCTTTTGTGAAATTTACGAATAACAAGAAGTCCGGTATACTCGCCGGCAGCACCGGAATTCGGCTGAAAAGATATTGCATTAAATCCAGTAATAATTTTCAAGTCTTCCTCCAGTTCCCTGAAGAGTTGATGATACCCCTCTGCCTGATCAACAGGAACAAATGGATGGATATTCAAAAATTCCGGCCAACTCAGAGGGAATAATTCGGTTGCAGCATTAAGCTTCATTGTACAGGAACCCAGTGAAATCATAGAATGGGTGAGTGAAAAATCCTTTCTTTCCAATTTTTTAATATACCGCATCATTTCAGTCTCGGATTGGTAACTGGTAAATATTTTAAGTGAAAGAAAGGCAGATGATCTTTTAAACTTTTTGTCAAAAAAGATTCTATCAGGTAAGTAACTGACCTTTGGCAATTCTTTATGATTTGCCAAAGCAAATACTTCCATAATAAGTCTCAAATCTGTAGGGAGAGTAGTTTCATCAAGACTTATGCCGACTGTTTTTTCATCAAAATATCTAAAATTCAGTTGTCTTTCAAGAGCAGGTTTTTCTATATCAGAAGAGGTGACATTTCCCGGAAGTTTAATTTTCAAGGTGTCGAAAAAATTTTCATTACGCTGGTCATACCCTAATTCCATTAACTTTTCCGCCAGGAATCCTGCCGATTGGTGAATATGGCTCGCGATCCTTGTTAAACCTTTTTGCCCATGGTAGATTGCATACATGCCCGCCATAGTAGCCAATAATGCCTGGGCAGTACATATATTCGAAGTTGCCCTTTCCCGTTTTATATGTTGTTCACGGGTCTGCAAAGCCATTCTAAGCGCATGATTCCCTCCTGAATCGACTGTAACGCCAATAATCCTGCCAGGAATATTACGTTTAAACTTTTCCCTTGTAGAGAAGAAACCGGCACTTGGTCCACCGTACCCCATGGGAATTCCAAACCTTTGCGTAGAACCAACAACAATATCCGCATCCCACTCACCGGGGGGAACTAACAATACCAGGCTCAGGATATCAGCAACCACAGCCACCAATGCCCCTGCTCCGTGTGCTTTTTCTACAAATCCGGCATAATCATTTATATTTCCGTCCGAATCAGGATACTGCACGATTGCGCCAAAAACTTTATCATGGAATTTAAATTCATTGAATTTCCCTGTCACGATTTCAATTCCCAACGGATTGGACCTGATTTCTAAAACGGCGAGTGTTTGCGGAAATATTTTCTCATCAACAAAAAAGATATTCGCCCCTTCCTTTACTGTTGCTCTCGAACGTGTATTATACATCATGATCATTGCTTCAGCTGCTGCGGTTGATTCATCCAGGAGGGAAGCATTAGCAATTTCCATACCGGTGAGATCCATCACCATGGTTTGAAAATTAAGCAATGCTTCTAATCTTCCCTGAGAAATCTCTGCCTGGTAGGGAGTATAAGAGGTATACCAGACCGGATTTTCAAGGATATTCCTTTGGATCACCGCAGGAAGAATCGTTCCATAATAACCGAGGCCAATAAAAGACCGGAACATTTTATTCTTTGAGGCAATTCCCTTTATTTTCTGAAAATATTCATACTCACTTATTCCGTCAGGAATTTGCAAGGGTTCATCAAGCAAAATGGAATTTGGAATAGTTTTCTTAATTAGTTCATCCAGGGATTCTAATCCAATTTTTTTAAGCATAATCCCTGTCTCTTCATCTCTGGGACCAATATGTCTGTTTTTGAAATCATCAAGTGCCATATATCTAAAGATTAAATTACTCGTCTGACCACTAAAATGCATTAACTTTTTACATAAACCATAACATAATTGCAATGTTTCAAATCTAAACTAATCGCCCGGCAGCAGTAGTGGTCTGACGAGTAACAGAATTCCAATCCCGGTTTATCGGGACTATTGATTTACAATAAGTTATCTGTATCTAATAAATATTATCTGATAAAAGGCTGAGGCTAAGGATTTTATGCCTTCATCAAGCATATAAGGCTGTTTTTGTCTTTTCGAGTGATTTTATAAAGTATGGATTTGATAATGAGTTTACAGTTGTCAGGTCTATTTTTCGTTTGAATAATTCTTCCAGTTTATCTGCCAGTTTGAAATAATTATCGGCATAGTCACCGTAATCCATTGGTTGAAATGAAACTAAAAAATCAATATCACTCTTTTCATTGAATTTATCAGTGCAGACCGAACCGAATACATATAACTTATCCACATGATATGCTTTGCATAACTCCTTCAACGCATTTAGTTTCTCTGTCAATATTTTTTTCATTTAACCTGTTTTGTGACAAATTTAATAAAAAATCTGATGCGTTAGGCTTGGAAGTCAGGCAGTATTACATTTGAGGCGCTGTTGAACTAAACCCCGGGGAAAACCCCGGGGTAGATTTTTGTATAACTTTGTAGTACTAAATAAAAATTATACAATTATGAATAAAATAAAAAAAAACTTTGACATGGGAGCAAAGTTTAGCTCCTGATTTTAAGAAGATGCGTAACCGGATGG
>CAZEWS010000091.1:0-11882 GCA_964515985.1 uncultured Rikenellaceae bacterium
TAACAAAAAAAGAACATAACCACCATCAAAGAAGGTGGATTTCTAATTCAAATTATTAACGGATGAAAAAACAAATTTTATTTTTATTAGCTGTAACAGTAATTTTCTCATGTTCAGTAAAGAAAAAGGATCAAAATTCTGAATTAATCAGTATTGAAATTAATTCGAACTGGAAGTTTAAACAAGCAGACAAATATGAATGGTTGCCCGCTACCATTCCGGGAACAGTTCATACCGATCTGTTGAACAACGGAAAAATTGAAGATCCTTACTATCGCCTTAACGAAAAAGATCAGCAATGGATCGACAAAGCAGACTGGGAATACCAAACTACTTTTAATGTTACTTCCGGTATAATGGCAAAAAATAATATTTGGCTTGAGTTTATGGGACTTGACACCTATGCAGATATTTACCTTAACGGTCAGAAAATACTTACGGCTGATAACATGTTTAGGGAGTGGAGGGTCGATTGCAAGGAATTCCTGAGAAAAGGTGAAAACGTTCTTCGTGTTTACCTTGCTTCGCCAATTAAAATTGGTCTTGAGAAACTTGAAGCTAATGGTTATGGGCTTCCTGCTGTAAATGATCAGTCGGAAAACGGCGAACTTGGCGATAAAAAAGTAAGTGTATTTACAAGAAAAGCCGGTTATCATTTTGGCTGGGACTGGGGGCCACGATTGGTGACATCAGGAATATGGCGGCCGGTATTTCTTAAGGCATGGAATAAAACAAGAATTGAAAATCTTTATATCGTCCGGAATGAAGTTTCCGATATGTCAGCGAAAATGACCGCTGAATTTGAAATATCAAGCGATGAAAATCAGGAACTCAGATTGGCGATTGCCGTTGAAGGTAAGATATTAGTTGAAAGAATCATCGAAGTTACCAAAGGGACGAGCATTTCAAAGGTTGATTTTAAAATCTTAAACCCTAAGCTTTGGTGGTCAGCAGGTTTGGGTGAACAGCATCTTTATAATATTACAGGGAAAGTATATGATTCGGAAAACCTTCTTGATGAAAGCAAAACAAAGATAGGAATAAGAACTGCCAATCTCATACAAAAACCGGATACTGATGGAAAAGGAAAGAGCTTTTATGTTGAATTGAATGGGAGACCGGTTTTCTCAAAAGGCGCTAATTATATTCCTAACGATGTCTTCCTTCCCAGAGTAGCTCCTGATAAATATGAAAATATCGTAAAATCAGCAGCCGAGGCAAACATGAATATGCTAAGAGTGTGGGGAGGTGGAATATATGAGAATGATATTTTCTACGACTTATGCGATAAGTATGGGATTATGATTTGGCAGGACTTTATGTTTGCATGCAGCATGTATCCCGGAGGTGAAGATTTCTTTGAAAATGTAAAACAGGAAGCAATCGACAATGTAAAGCGCCTGAGAAATCATCCGTCGATTGTTCTTTGGTGCGGAAACAACGAAATTGAAACTGCCTGGGGAGAATATAAAGAAAACGCGGGCTGGGGCTGGAAACAGCGTTACAATATGAAACAGAGAAAAGAAATATGGACAAACTATGAAAAAGTATTTCATAAAATCCTTCCTGAGGTTGTTGAGAAATATTCATATAACACTTTCTACTGGCATTCTTCTCCATCGGCGGGAATGGGAAAACTGTCTCATTACATGAGTACTTCAGGTGATATCCACTATTGGGGAGTATGGCACGGACAGCACCCGTTCAGCGAATTCCAGAAATATATCGGCCGTTTTTTGAGCGAATATGGGTTCCAGTCATTTCCTGAATTTAAATCGGTTAAAAAATATACAATAGAATCAGACTGGGATATTGAATCAGAAGTCATGGCCTCACACCAGCGCAGTGGGATCGGTAATCTGCGAATACGAAGTTATATGGAAGATGACTACATAATTCCGGAAGATTTTGAACAATTCCTCTACGTTGGACAGATTCTGCAAGCGGTTGCAATACAGGAAGCAATTGAGGCTCACCGCCGTGCTATGCCATATTGTATGGGTACACTTTACTGGCAGATAAACGATTGCTGGCCGGTAGCTTCATGGTCAAGTATGGATTATTATGGCCGGTGGAAAGCGCTTCAGTTTTTCGCACGGAATTCCAATAAAAATTTAATCGTTTCGTCAACAACAAAAGGAGAAAAAGTAACCATATCTGTAGTCTCTGATGAAAGTGAAAATATTGACGGAGAACTTAGACTGAAACTGATTGATTTTGCCGGAAATGAACTCTGGAGTGAATCTTTGGAAATTGAAGTGAAACAAAACACATCAGACATTTATTTCGAAAAAGAGATAACCGGTTTGATTGTAGAAAACGATGCATCCGGCATAGTTTTGGTTTCTGAATTTATTGTTTATGATAAATCTCTGGATACTGATCTGCATTACTTCGTGAAACCAAAAGATTTGAAACTCACTGATCCGGGATTAAACATTGAATTGAAAGAAGAAACCGATAAACATGTTATTGAGGTTTCTTCGCAATCGTTGGTTAAAAATCTTTTCCTTACAATTGATGAGGGAAACGAGAGATTTTCAGACAACTATTTTGATGTTTTACCCGGTGAAACAAAAACAGTTTATTATCCAAAAACCGAGAACATCCCGGATTTTGCTTCAAAAATAAGAAGCATCCATTTGCAAAAAACAGTTAAATAACAAAAAAATTATGTGTTTAAAACCTGAACAATCCAACTTTAGGAATTTCCTTTTTCGGTTTGTTTTCATTTTAATAATTCTCTTTTCCGGCTTATCCTGTACTCATGATCAGAATTGGTCCCTGGTTTGGTCTGACGAGTTTAAAAATACAGGTCTGCCTGATTCTACAAAATGGGGATACGACGTTGGTGGTAATGGTTGGGGAAATAATGAATTGGAATATTATACCAAATCCTGTCCTGAGAATGCCAGGATAGAGAACGGTAAACTGATTATCACAGCTATTAAAGAAAATTATGGTGGCATTAATTATACTTCTGCAAGGTTGAAAACCCAGGGAAAAGCATCATGGAAATATGGTAAAATAGAAGCCCTGATAAAGCTTCCGTATGGCAAAGGTATCTGGCCGGCTTTCTGGATGCTGGGAAATAGGTTTAGCACAGTTGGTTGGCCTGCATGCGGGGAAATTGATATTATGGAAATGGTAGGAGGTACAAAGGGGAATAATACTATACATGGAGCAGTTCATTGGGGAAAAAATGGACATGCCTCAGATGTAGGCAAAACAAGCCTGTCTTCCGGGATCTTTGCAGATGATTTTCACATTTTTGCTATCGAATGGGATCAACAGTATATCAAATGGTTCCTGGATGGAACCATGTACCACACAATAGATATTACACCGGATGGATTAAGTGAATTTCACGAAGAATTTTTTATTATACTTAACCTTGCTGTTGGAGGCAACTGGCCTGGAGATCCTGATGCAACAACCGTTTTTCCTCAAACCATGGAGGTGGATTACGTAAGGGTTTATTCTTTATCTAATTAGCCCAAGTTGCAGGTTACAAGTTAATTAGTAGAAAATTAAAAAGATACTTGTTCGCAATATTTAGTCAGGGACTGCCCTGTATCATTTACTCATGTATTTGTCTGCGAAATCCATATACCGTTGCCAGTCGTATTCGGTCAGGTTATGTTTCTCAGTCCGGACATGGTAGCCAATTCTACCTTTTTGAACAGGTATATCCAATGGGGGCATTTTATCCGTTCCAAGTCCGTTTATGCCAAACAACCTGTAAACCGGATCAGCAAACAGGCATGATAAGAATTCGCCATAGGGATCAGCCCACAGATCTTCATCAGCGCTGGCAATATAAACCGGGCGCGGAGCAATCAGTGAAATGAGCATATGCTGGTCAACAGGCAGATCATCTTCCTTACCGTTGTATTTTTTGAAATTGTCACAAAACCAGTGTGGAAAAACGGTGTTAATCCTTTCAACCGTTTCTCCAAATCTTCTTCTTGACAAGGCTGCCCCTCCACAGCCAGAATTGTTTGATATCACCATCGCAAAACGTTCATCCCGGGCACCTGCCCACAAAGCGGTCTTACCCAACCGTGAGTGTCCAATAACTGCCACGCGTTTTTGGTCAATATCCAAATCAGTTACAATATAATCCATTGCCCTGCTTAGTCCCCAGGCCCAGGCTCCAATAGCTCCCCAGGCATCATCAGACCGTTTGCCCGGTTTATCGAAAGTCGAATGAACCCCGTTTTTAAATCCGTCATGAAAATCCGGATCAAGATCGCCATAGTAAATGGTAGCTAAACCATAGCCACGTTCAAGTATTTTTTCAACTGGCCATCGGGAACTTTTTACTCCTCTTGTCTTTTCCGTAGACCGGTTGTTTTCCACACCCTCTTTTTCATTTGGCAACCAGATGGTGGTTATTCGAATGGCCGGATCGGAATGAATGGTTTGGTTTCCCTGGAAATTGAGTCCCAAAAAGATAGGTACAGGCCGGTTTACCTTAGCAGGTAAATAAATCAGGATATCCATAAAAGTGCCCTCGTTTTTTCCGGTAAAATTCACACGGACTTGTTTTCGGATTGCTTTTCCGCCAAGCGCTTCCCTGTTTACGTCAAAAACATCGAAAGACAGATCTTCCGGCCGTTCAATGGGTGCCCTCCCATAAACAAACTTCCGGAATAATTCAAGAATCTCAGGACGGCGTTTAAGCTTCCATGTTACCGGATCGGCTACCTTTGTACCATCAACCATAATCAATGGATCGGGTAATTCAAAAGCAGGAACATTTTCTTCATAGTAATTGAATCCCGGGTCTCTTTTCGTAAGAGTATCAGACAATTCCTTTTTGGCAGTCCATCCCCTTTGTGATATACCTTCGTGTTGCAGATCCTGTGCCTGACCGGCAACAGAAAGAATAAAAATAAGGCAAAAGCAAGCAAAAATATTTTTAATTAATTTCATAAATGTTTTTTTTAAAATAATAATTTATTGACGATATTTTTTATTGTAAAGACCCTTAGGGTTTTTAAAAACCCTAAGGGTCTTCATCGAATTTCAATTTAATCATTCGATATTCAATTTCAAACCGTAAATCTCAATTCATCCCTTCCCCCTCAAACTCTGCCCCGCCTTCGCATACTACGGCGGGCAGGCAGGTCCTATGGACTCTGGCAGGTTATTCCAAGCTCAAACACTACCAGGTATATTTCCAGCCGAATACAATTCGGCTCTGCATTTCGGTCCAAGCTCTCCACAACATCTCAACAAACTGATTAGCTACCTATTTTCCCCCCTTTCGTTGTGCAGTTAGTTCGATAACCCCTTCTGAATAACTTGCCTCCCCTGTAAAACTATCTTTCTTAAATGTGCCGGAAATATTTACTGTTTCCTCTTCGACATATACCGTAAATTCGATCTTCTTAGCTTTATAAACTACGTCAACAGCATCATACTTTAGGTATTCATTAAACTCTAATGTTACAGCATATCCGGATTCTATTTTCGAAATCACAAGATTACCAATGTTATAGCCTTCAGGAGCGCCAAGTGCATTAAACTCCCAGGTTCCTACCGGGCTGAACTTTTTTTCTCCGGGAGCTAAAGTAAACGATGTGGTAAAAACAATAAGGACAAAAAGCAGAAAATGCAAGGTAACTTTTTTGTGTGTCATAATTTAAAGTTTTAATTTGTTAGAAAGTTTTATACTTACAGGAACAAAGTAGCATCCAAAATTCCAAATAACAAGCACCAAATAATTTACCCCATGAAATACTGCTCCGCATTAAATCTTCGATTTATTTCACGGGGCAGGTAATAAAAAAACTAACGCAGGCAATCAGGGATACTAAAAAAATCTTTTTTAATAATTTCATTGAGCAAAAGTTTAAATTGGATTGAAATAGAATTATGCTATCCTTTTCCAGTGTTTTCTTTTCATTCTCCCTTCATTGAACAATGTTACTCCATCAGCACCGCCACGCAGGGCATAATCAACAGCTTCGGGCAACTCCCCAGGCGAAAGAGCGGGTATAAATAATCCGCTAAAGATAGGGAAATCACCCTTTATTCCGTCCACTCCTTCCCTTGTCACCTTTTCAATCCATTTTACATCTTCCTCATAATAATTATGGTACATCATTGGAAAGACAGCATCCAGGTTCCACTTTGTCCACTCTTGACGGACTAGTTTCTTCGCAATAGACGGAGAAGGGAACACAGCTGCGGTTAGTTTTTTTCCTCTCTCGTTAGTTATTACTGAGAGCTGATTCACCAGGTTGGTAACACTATCGTACCGGAATTGAAGCCAAGACTGATAAGAAGGAGGATCTTCCAGTTCCATGGGATCTATTCCTTCTTTTTCATAAAAGGATTGTCTGCAGTTTTCGCAATAACAAAAATCAAATTCAGGGTATTCTTTATCCTGTACCAAGTCGTATTTTGACCATAGTCCAACTGGAAGTATCACATCGCAATGACGGATATAATCGAGGTGAATACCATCGAGAGCGTCGATTTCAGATAACTTTATTACTCTGGCTGAAGTGTATTCCACAACCTCTTTTTTAGTCGGACATAACCAGTTGTAATAATTTACATAGGGTGGAAAATCGAGGCTTGATTTTCCTTCCCTGCTAATGGTATACCAATCAGGATGGTTTTCTTTTACTTCCTCATTACGGCAATTTAAAGTAATAATCCAGGCATGCATTTCTAAACCTGAATTTTTTGCCATGGGCGCTACTTTTCTAACAAATTCATAATCTCCCAGTAACAAAATACCATAAACTCCATGATCAGCAAGTTCTCTAAACTTATCCTCCCAATTCTTTGAAAATCTATGGCTTCCACTTATCCATGTCCAGAGTGTGGTTACAGGTTTTCCGTCAGTACTTTTACATGAGTTAAGTAAAGTTACTCCGGAAATTATTCCCAGAGTACCCAGGCTTAACGAACGGATAAATTCTCTTTTGTCCATATAAAAAAACTATTAATTAACGTGTTGTGCGGTTGGAGTTAGCAACCACCTGAAGGTCAGACTGAGTATTTTTTTTCGTGATATCTTAAATTGAACTAATACCAATCAGTTTTTAACATATAACAAAGACAAAAGATAAAAGACAAAAGTACTAAAACCAACAACCTGAAATAGTGTCTGAAGGATCAACCACCTCCCCCTCCCTTCGGTCGGGTACTCCTCCTTTCCAAGGAGGAGAATTTGATGCTAAGAAAACACTAAGAACTGGAACCCAGCATCCAGTACCCAGTAACCAGCATCTAGCAATTAATATATAACTTATAACCTTTAACATATAACTATTAACATTTCATAACATTCTGTCTTTTTTCATCCCAACACACTGATTAACTACATTTATATTATTTGCTGTAAAGCATACCTTTCTTCTGAAGCGTTGACAGATAGTAAATTAAGCTCGCTGTACCATCCATTGTTGGCTCATTGGTAGAATAATCAGCAAAATCATCGTGATAAACTACATGATCGGACTGGAAGTCTTTGTATTCATCTTCGTTTGCCAGATAAATTCCTTTCAAATTTGAATAAATTGAGCCGTATACCGGACCATCAACCAGTCCACCAAGAGGTTGTTCATTTAACAAATATGTTAATGCTGAATGAGTATCTTCAGGAAAATCGCCTTTTGAGGGTAATCCAACAACCATGCTTGTTCCCCAGGGATTACATCCGAATAACCAATCGCACAATGCAGCTTCCATTTCTAAATATGTTGAATCATTTGAAATTTGATAATATAATTGGCATTGGGTTACCATTGCTACAACCAGATTATTCGAACACCAAATAAAAGGGATCCCCATAAAGAAAGGATTGCTTTTTGCTTTCTGATAAACCCGGTCAATTCCTTGCTTTAGGTAATTTGAAAATTTATTCCGTATTTCTTCATCCGATGATAATGAAAGATAATAATGCCCCAAATTAATAAACGGATACCATTGATAATGCTTTGCCGTATCGGCACCCATCCATGGAGTTACAGGCTCCTTATTCCCAAAATTCCTTGCCTTTAATAGGTACCTTTCATCATTTGTGATAGCATACAACTGATAAGCAGCTAACTCCATATCGTCCACCCAATTCTCCTCTTCATAAAAATAAGGTGATCTACAAGGAGCAGTTTGACATACACCCGGATTCTTTAGACCAAATTCATATGCCTCAATTGCCTTTTGCTTTAAATTAATTGAAAATTCAGGATAATATTTAAACATTAACCTGGATCCCAAGGCAAATGCTGACGCATATTTTCCGGCGGTTGAAGCAATACCCGTTGTCCTGTTCCTGTACTTTAATGAACCCTGAGGCTTTCCGGTACAAAAATATACTGGTCTTTCCCGTCCCCTATCGTAGCCGGCAGTATCCTTATTGGGCAGCCTAAAACCTATATGATCCCGGTCATCTGCTATCTGGTTAAACATAACTCCTTTTTCAGGGTTCATTTTGAGCAGCCAGTCTAAACCCCATTTCGCTTCATCCAATACATCAGGAATCCCATTACCAGGCGGGGTCCCATCCTTGTCATATAAATCAGAAAATGCATCAGGATTCTGCTCATAGGCAAACATCATTTGAAATGTTGCGTTTGCTGAAGTAGTGACATATTGCAAGTAATCAGAGGCATCGTGCCAACCTCCAACGACATTGATATATGTGGAGTCTTTTACAGGGTCAGGATGAAAAATAATGAACCCATCATGAGTATGACAGGAGTCTTTGAAAAACGGGTTAAAACCGCATCTTTGTTGACGCATGTATTTCAAAAGGAAATCTGCTGTATGATTATAAACGTTACAATCAATTTTAAAATTTGGTGATTTAATACCGTCTGCTGAAATATAATAATATCCTTCATGCCCAAACCTGGAAAAATCTAACCGATATGTATTTTTGAAAGACGAATACTCTCCATACGGTTTAATCATTTCAGATTGCCAAACGACTTGATCAGTTAGGGCCTCTCTTATTTCAAACCGGTCAAGTACCTGATCGGATTTGCTTACAAATACCGCTACTTTAATTGAATTGGGCAGATAACCTAATTGATTAATTCTAATCCAGCTTTGACTGTATAATACCGTATTACTCAAAATAAACAGAACACACGTACAAATTAAAAGTCCAGTCCATTTTATTCCATTTCTTTCGATTATTTCTCTCATTCTCTGTTACAATGCAAAGATAAATATTTCTTATTCTACAATAACTTCGTCTGAAAATATCCAGGCTTTTCCTCCCGCGTTGCGAGTTACGAGTTCCGGGGTTCTATTCTCAGTTTTTCGTCTATCAATCCGTCGGACCGCGTGCAGCGGGCGGACGGATTTTCAATAGCTTAACTAAAACAATTTCCACAACAATTCAACAATATAATAACTTCGTTAAGTTCACCAAACGTTCATCCTTTACTCCGAAAAAGCTACCGGCTACTTGCGCCGTATGAAACGGTTGTAACACTAATCAAAATCGGCAGTTCCGGCGCTTTTTATTTTTCTGCTTTATTTTCTACAATAATGTTACCCCTCCGGGGTAATTACTCTGGCGACTGCCCGCCTGAATGAAAGAATTCATTCTTTCGGGCAGGTACTGTTCGGTACGGGCGGGGAGACTGAGGACTGGCAACGTATTCCTGCTGCTGCCGCTGCCACTTGAGCTTTTCGGCCTCTGCCCCGCCTTCGCATACTACGGCGGGCAGGCAGGTCTTCAAGACTCTGGCAGGTCTTTTCCAGCCGAATACAATTCGGCTCTACATTTCGCCCATTCGCCAAGTGGAACTGCCTGCCTACTGCTTACTTTTTCTTAGGTGGTCGGTAGCCTTTCTGTTTCGTCGCAGCTTCAAGTCGTTGTTGCCATTTAGACTTCTTTGCAGGTTTTTTCTTGTTTTCCTGAAGTTTCTTCAGTATTTCTTCTTCATTTACAAACCGTTTCGAAATCATATTCTGGCCAAACGTAATAAGATTTGCGAGGAAATAATAATAGGTCAATCCTGCTGAAAAATTATTCAGGATCAACATAAACATGATAGGCATAATATACATCATTCCTTTCATTCCGGGCATTTGTGAAGATCCGCCAGTGGCAGGACTGTTGATCTTCATGGTAACAATGGTAGAGATGGTCATTAAAAGGGTAAACAAGCTTACATGATCACCGTAAATCGGAATGTTGAAAGGAAGATCGAGAATGGAATCATAGGTTGAAAGGTCATGTGCCCAGAGAAAACCTTCTTGCCGTAATTCGATGGAAGTTGGAAAGAATCGGAACATGGCAAAGAGGATCGGCATTTGAAGTAGCATGGGCAGGCATCCGCCCATGGGACTCACTCCTGCTCTTTTATACAAGGCCATTGTGGCCTTTTGCTTCTTCATTGCATCCTCCTTTTTAGGAAACCTGGCATTGATCTCATCTACCTGGGGTTTTAAAACCTTCATTTTTGCCTGTGACAGAAACGACTTGTAGGTTAGTGGAAATAGAACCATCTTAATTATCAGGGTTAATAATAAGATGATAATTCCGTAATTATTGATAGATTTATTCAGCCAGGTAAAAACAGGAATAATTGCAAACTGGTTTATCCAGCGAATGATGCTTTTTCCCATAGAAACCAGTTCCTCCATGTCCAGATCATATTTTCTTAGTGTGTTATAGTGGTTTGGGCCAAAATAAAATCTCAGGTTTATTATCTCGCTATCCTTTCCCCCAAAGGGCACTCCCAACTCTGTCTGAAAATAACGAAGGTATTTTGGGGAATCAGGAAGTTTTTGAGATTGTACCCAGGCGTTTAAAAAATAATTATCGGCAATTATCACTGAGGAGAAAAACTGATCCTTAAAAGCAAGCCATCTTACTTTTGTGGTTATTTCATTTTCTTCCAGGTCTTTTGAAGACTTTTCCCTGAATCCACTCACTTCATCCTGGTAATATTTATATTTGATGGATGTATAATTATTTTCATTTTGTCTGCCTTTTTCCTGTTGTGGCAAATATATTTCCCAGTTCAAATCAAGTGAATTCAGATTGCCGGCAAAAATATCTTTCATGCCCACCAGGTTGATATCAAGATCAACCATATAACTGTTCGGCTCAAGGGTATATACATATTCGATATACTTATAAGGTTCAACCTGCAGGCGCATTGATACAGCCCGCGAGGAATTATCTGCAACCATACTTTTCGCATCGGCACTGGGTAAGAAGTATAAATTGTTCGTTTCAATAGGTTTGTTATCCCAGGTAAAGAATTTGAAACCAAAAACAGTCGAATCACCATCAAAAAGTATCAGAGGCAGGGAATCAAATGTGGAATAGTTTTTCAGTTCTGCTGAATAAACCCTTCCTCCCAAGGTAGATAAATTAACTTTGATCAAATTATTTTCAAGGGTATAAAACTCCTTCTCACCTACTACAGCGCCTGCAAACAAACCATACATATTTTGCCGGTCCTCCGGGCTTAATGTGCCGGCAACAGTTCTGGGAACGGATATTTCCTCCGGTTTCTGTTCTTCGGGGATTTCTTGCTGAAGAGTGTCTGATGAGGCGATTGGAATACCGGTTATTTGATTTATTTCCTGTATTTTTTCCCTGGGATATGGAATATTGGGTCTGTATGAAAGAGCTTTCCTGTATGAATTTCTTGCCGTTTCATAATCTTTAGCCTGGAATAAGGAATCGGCAACAATTATTTCCTTTTCATAGGCTTTTTTTAATTTCTGATTATTAAAATAGCTAAATCCAATAAAAATAGCACCAATAAGGAGTATTCCAATTATAGTATTACGATCCATTACCTAATTATATTTATGTATCGGAATTTATTATTCACTTCGTTCATGAGATCGTCACGCTTGCAGCGTGACTAAGTTCAAAATTTTCC
>CAZEWS010000092.1:0-5973 GCA_964515985.1 uncultured Rikenellaceae bacterium
TACGGATTCAAAAACCAGGGAATCTCTGGCAGGTGCTACCATTTACGTCGACGAAAACACCGGGGTTACTTCAGATAAAAAAGGTAACTACCTGATAAGAGTAGATGGTAAGCAAATTACCCTGCATTTCCAGTATATCGGTTACAAACCAGACAGCCAATCCATTGATGTGATTCCCGGTGATACAATAACACTCAACATCTCACTCGAATTCAATATTAATGTATTAAATGAAATCGTCGTTAGCGCCGGAAAATTTGAACAAAAATTATCGGAAGTAACGGTGTCCATGGAGGTGATCAAACCCAGAAGGATCATCAATACCAATGCTACTTCTATGGAAATGATTATAAATCAAATACCCGGGATTGATATACTCGACGGACAGCCTAATATCAGGGGGGGGGGAGTGGATATAGTTATGGTGCAGGCAGCCGTGTCATGGTACTCGTCGATGATCTTCCCATCCTCTCACCGGATGCAGGTGACGTAAAATGGAACTTCTTACCGGTAGAAAATATTTCGCAGGTCGAAATCATTAAAGGTGCATCATCAGTATTGTATGGTTCTTCGGCATTAAACGGAGTGATCAATATCCGTACCGCCTTTCCGCAGGTTGAACCAAAAACAAATATCACAGGTTTCAGTAGTATATACATGAATCCTAACCGGAAAGAATTGGTTTGGTGGGATAAACCGCCAATGATTTATGGCACCCATTTCCTGCATACAAGAAAAATAAAGAATCTTGATATGGTAATCGGAGGAAATCTCTTTAAAGATCCGGGTTACAGGGAGCATGAATATGACAGATGGGGCAGGGGCAATGTAAATCTTAAATACTTTGATAAGAAAGTTAACGGGCTGGTGTATGGGGTTAATACCAATATCATGTTTCAGGATAAAAGCGATTTTTTAATCTGGCAGAATGCCGATTCCGGAGCCTACAGGCAAAACCCTGAAGGTGTTTCTGAACTCTCCGGTTTCCGGATGAAACTTGATCCTCATATATCCTATTACAATAACAAAGGAGGGAATCACAGCCTGAAAACCAGGTTCTTCAGAATACGAAACAAGTTCATTGAAGCAACCGATAAAGACAACTTTTCAAGTCTATATTATGCCGAATATAAATATCAGAAAAAGTTTAATAACAATCTGAACTGGACTATCGGTGTTTCAGGAATGTACTCTTCGATCACTGCTAACCTTTATGGGGATCATAATAGTTCAAACCTGGCAGTTTTTTCACAAGTTGATCACAAGATTTTTAAAAAACTAAAAATCTCAGTTGGAATGCGAATGGAGGCATTTAAGCTGGATGATTCAACCACCAGTTCAAAACCAATCCTGAGAACAGGTCTGAATTATCAAATAGGGAAGTATTCCTACCTCAGAGCATCTTTTGGTCAGGGATACCGGTTCCCTTCAGTGGCTGAAAAATTCACGGCAACCCAGGTTGGTGCTTTAAATATCTTTCCGAATCCTGACCTGGAATCTGAAACCGGTTGGAACGCGGAAATAGGACTGAAACAAGGCATAAGGATTGGAGATTGGAAGGGTTATGTGGATATTGCTGGATTCTGGACCGAATATCAGGACATGATTGAATTTACTTTCGGAGTTTATGCACCCGATTCGGTTCCTTATCCAACATTCGAACATGTTGGGTTTAAATCTCTGAATATTGGAGAGGCAAGAATCCGGGGGATTGAAATAAGCCTGAATGGAACAGGTAAATTGCTTGGTGTTCAAACCGATATTCTTGCAGGCTATAACTACCTGCATGCAGTAGATCTTTCATACGATTATTCTGATACTACCGGTGTACAGGGCAGCGACTTCCTGAAATACAGGTACCGCCACTCCGTAAAGGGTGATATTGAATTTACTTATAAAAAGGTATCTTTCGGACTTACCCTGATTTATCACAGTTTTATGGAAAATATCGACCAGGTTTTCCTCGACCCGCTCGCCGGAAGTATGATCTTACCTGGATTTGCCGATTACTGGAAAGAAAATAACAAAGGCTACGTAGTTTTTGACAACAGATTATCATACCAGTTTAACAATCATTCAAAACTTGCCATTATAACAAAGAACATTTTCAACAAAGAGTATATGTCAAGACCCGGGGATATACGCCCTCCAAGAAACATAACACTTCAGTTATCTGTTAATTTTTAGTCAAGGTCTGACTTAAAGTCAGGTCTTGACTGATTTACCGTACTTTTATAAGTCTTCCGGAATAAATCCTATGGCTGTTTGAGATCGTATATAAATACGTACCGGATCGTAAATCGGATCCATCAAATCTGAATAAATTCTTACCTTTTGAAGCATACAATTCTTCCTTATGTATAACCTGACCCATTAAACTCAATATCTTCAATTCCACAATACATGACTTATCACAAAAACATCCTATCCGGGTATAATCAGAAAACGGATTTGGCCTGTTCTGAAATCCATAAAATCCGCTGTAATTCATTGATTCTACATTTGATGTAGCATGAATGGTTATCGCCAGGGAGGTATCGTTTACCACCGTATCACCTGCAGTGGGAAACCCCAGATAATTTATAAAAGGGATCACTTTGATCCTGAGTGCGTATGTTCCTGTTTCGGTTGGAGTTCCTTGAATTATGGCACAATATGCCGTATTCGGGTACATCTCTTTTGCACTTGCCTGGTATGTAAGGCCAGGAGGGAAATTAGTTATGGTATCCAGTAAAATCATTACAATGTAGAAAGGCACATCATTAATTATTGTTGTTTTTGGAGGAAGGATAGTAGCTGTATGTTCATAATAAACACCAACTGTTCCGTCAGGAAGCGAATCAGGACATATCTGGCCTGGATCTCCGATATCCTCACAAGTCATATCGGGAACGCACTGGGAAAAAGAATAATCTGGGCTGATAAGTATAAAGGTTGCAATAAACAGGTATAGAATTGGTTTGATCGTTTTATGGTTATACATTTTTTCAGAATTTAATATTTAAAGGTAAAATATTTATTTCTTTTGTCAAACAAAAAAAATTGTCAATTGTAACATTAATTGAATTCAATCGTTCAAATAATAAAGTATCAACCATTGTGAGGCTGAAATTTTTATCATATTGATTTTTATCATATTGATTTTTGTCATATTAGAGTAGTAACAAACACATTAACACATTAACACCATAGCACTTAAAAATGTATATTTGTATAAAACCGAATAGAATGATTATTAAGAACAAGATCAAGCATATATTAGTAAAAAAAAATACGTTAACCTTTTGGTTCATACAGGTAAAAAGAACAATCACAAAATGGATTTTACCTGTTATCATTTTATTTCTTTTCCTGTTTCCTGCCGGCTGTGAATTCTTCCGCGGATTTAAACTGGATGGCGAGTATGAGTTGTCAGGCGGTCAATATTACGACGGGATATTATATGACCTTAATACATTCCAGGGAACATTATCATTAAAAAAGAGCGCATATACTTTGTCATATCAATTAACATTTACCAAGAAAGACGGACAAACAATTTCCGAATTAAAGGACGAAACCGGAAGTTTCAGTAATACCTCAGAATACCAGAAAAGTACGTACGGACCTTTAGGTAAATATTGGACAGGCATTATTTTATTCCAACCTGACTCATTATTAATACCAGGCTCATATACTACTGCCTGGCAAACTAATTATGAATATTATCCTTCTGATAAATCACTGGTGCTGGATGCTTCCAGGGATTTTAACCAGAAAGGTTATTATACTATTCTGAATTGGGCAAGAAAATAGGGTTGTTTAATTCTGAATTTTACCTATTCCTGTAATGTAAATCGCCAACAAAAGGAAAATACCGCTAAACCAGTTTGCTAATCAAATATTGGCATTTGTGACATTCTTACCTCTTACTTTCCTTACGGAATGGTCTTAATAAGCCGGGACAAGAACCAAAACTTCATTTCCAAATTATATTTTTTTTTACAATCCTGAAAAATTGCTATGAAATATTTGATTAACAAACTCATATTCCGTATATTTATGATTCAGGTTATAGTAGAAAATTTCAATAACGTAAATAGATAATCACAACTTTCATATTTGTTAACCTCAAAAAAATATGATCATGAAAAAAATCATTCCGTTCCTTTTGGGTTTTTTCCTTCTTTCTTTTATGGGTTGCCAGGGAAAAATCGACATTGAAGCCGAAAAAGAAGCCATAAAAGCAGTTATTACCGAAGAAGCTTCTGCTTTTCTGGCTCAAGACCTTGTCCGCCTGTTGAAAACTTTGACTATGGATGAAAACTCTGTCTATATTCGAATCGACAGCAAAGAGTACAAGGAAATGATTGGCTGGGATAAAATTTACCCGTATTATAAAAAAAGTGCGACATCAGATTGGTCAGATTACAACGATTACAAAGTATCAAAAACAAACTGGTTTATTGAAGTTTTTAATGAAGCTGCACTGGCTATTTTTGATCAAACAATGAGTTTCAAGCTTAACGGCGAACCTATGGAAACTCATTCAAAAGAAATCAGAGTGCTTGAGAAAATCAAAGGTGATTGGAAAATCCAGATGGTGGAATGGATTGATATGTCTTCGTTTGAAGAAGGGGAAGTGAAAGAAAAAGAATTTTAATTTTAAAATTAATATTTCAAGGTTATCTTTTCTGACGGCTGGCTTTCATAATGAAGCCTGCTTACAGTTGTTACAACAAAAGTGAAATTTGTTCTGAAAAGCAAACATTTTTTTCTGATAGTTATTTCCGGCTTGGCAGTAATGCGATATATATTTTCAGGATTATCGATAGGACCACTTTCCTCTCCTTTAAACCGGTATACTAAAAAATAAGTTCCATCGGCATTATTTTCAGGATGATTCCACTTCATTAAAAATTTACCCTTGTTGCGGATTATCTTCACATCAAGCGGTGAACTTGGCTGATTACCATCAAGTGCCGGATTAACCGGAACAAGAGCCGGATACCGGTAATAGTCCTTTCTCAATTTTCGATTAAGTCCTGCCGGGTTCTTCTTGAAGGATCTGGAACTGAAAAAAAAGCTTCCTGATACATTCGGTATTGAACGGTTTAGTTTTATTTGTTTAATTATCTGGTCACTGCTTCGCCATTCTTTTGTTTTGGATCTTCTGTTCAGACGGTATGCTCCGTGTCCGACATAAAGGTTCTTTCCAAAAGTGTTTTTACCCCACCAGTTTACAATTTCCTGATAATCGGCAACTTCAAAACCTATATGCCAATATACCTGGGGAGTGACATAGTCAATCCAGTCGTTCTCAAGCCATTTCAGAATATCTGCGTACAGGTCATCGTAATTGGTCTGACCTGCCTTCGTATCCGATCCTCTCGGATCTGCAAATTTATTTCTCCATACTCCAAAAGGACTTAT
This sequence comes from uncultured Rikenellaceae bacterium, assembly GCA_964515985.1. Classification (GTDB taxonomy): domain Bacteria; phylum Bacteroidota; class Bacteroidia; order Bacteroidales; family VadinHA17; genus CAZEWS01. The sequence continues at coordinate 5,413 of CAZEWS010000092.1, forward strand.
TCCAAATTTAACCCATGGTTTATGGAATTTTATACTGTCGTGAAGCTGTTTGATGATCAAATCAACATTATCCCTTCTCCAGTTTTCCTTTTGGTCAGGTGAAAACCCCCTTGGGTATTTCTTAAATGAATCATTATCAGGAAATTCCTGGTCCCGGATTTTATAAGGGTAAAAATAATCGTCCATATGAACGGCATCTATGTCATATCTCGAAACGACATCGGTTATAACCTCTGTTACATAAACTCTAGTTTCGGGTAAACCGGGATTAAGATACTTGTGTTTTCCATATGCCAGTATCCAATCGGGGTGCTTGTATGCAACATGAGTAGTGTCGATTTGAATAGTTTCATAATCAAATACAGCCCTGTATGGATTAAACCAGGCATGAAATTCAATGCATCTTTCATGGCATTCCTTAATAATAAATTCCAGAGGATCGTAAAACGGATCCGGGGCCAATCCCTGGGTTCCGGTGAGCCATTGTGACCATGGTTCGTGCCTTGAAGAGTACAAAGCATCACACGCAGATCGTATCTGAAAAACGATGGCATTCATACC
>CAZEWS010000092.1:5992-6465 GCA_964515985.1 uncultured Rikenellaceae bacterium
AAATTGATCAATTCCTGTTGTTGTTCTTTAACCGGAAGACCGGGCCTGGATGGCCAGTCGATATTGTCAACCGTCGCCACCCATATAGCCCGCATTTCGCGTTTAGGGTGGCTTGTTTGTGCTGGGGTTTTCAAAGATATTGTGAGTATAAATAATACAATAAATATGATTCTCTCCGTCAGCACTCCGGTAAACTTCATTAATGGATTAAATAACCAGAATTTACAATGAATTTGTATCTATTTTAAATAATCTAAATGTTTATAATATTCAGATTTTAAAGCTTCTAACAGTACTTCATTATCGGAATCAATTCCGCGATAATCATGAGCTAATTTATCTCTCATACCTGCTATTGCTTTCCAGTTAATCCCCGGGTATTTAGTTTTGAGATTATTATCAATTTTTTTCGATTCTTCCCCAATAGCAATTAACAAGTTAACTGAAGCATTGAAATTTCTCTGGTGATCATC
>CAZEWS010000092.1:6561-8103 GCA_964515985.1 uncultured Rikenellaceae bacterium
TTTCTCAATTGCTTCTAATATTGTTAAAATATATAACAGGTTATTTTCGCTAAACATATAAAATCTTATCTTTTGTTTTAAATTTAATTATCGGGTTCATATATTTATAATTGACCAATTCAATTTTTCTATTAAAATGATCTGATAATAATTCTTCCAGTTCAATAAATTGATAATAACTTAAGCTTTTACCTTCTATTAACTCGTATACAAGGTCAATATCACTGGATTCTATTTGTTCATTAGCTGCAAAACTTCCAAATAATCCTATCTGTTTGATATAATATTTTTCCTGAAAAAAGTGTTTCTTTTGTTTTAGGTATTCTATAATATCCTGTCTTGTCATAATATCGAAATAAATTAATTTTAAAGATAATAAAATTAATTTTTTACTTTTTCCCTTATAAAAAACAAATTTATCCAACTATTTGCCGAAAAAAAAGTAAAGAGTATCCGCTAAGTTGGTATTCTTATTTCTATACAAAAAGTAATTAACATTGAATTGCAGTAAGTTATATTTTGAGGGTACAAATAAGGTACATAATCAACTAAAAAACCTATAATAGATTTATTAGAGTTCTCTCACTTTTGGAACAGTGTGGGAAAAAAAAGTTTTGTTAGACCTTCACTTTTTTCACTTTTTTCATTGATTGCCCAGGATTTTTGAAAAAACGGTTTATTCTCCTTACTTCTAAGCTTCAGTGAGCTAAAACATAACCAAAGTCATGTTTTTCTCTCCGGAGAAACTTTTATCTTTGCTATTCTTTTCATCTACTTTTTATAATCTCCTGCTCTGGTGGAGACCAACAGCCGTATACGAGAACCGTACGCTATGTGGTGTGAGAGGTGTACTGGCGGGGCTACAATCCCGTCAGCCGCCTACTCGATTAGTGGCTGGCTTTTTTTGTTTAAATAATTTATCTTCAATTTAATCACGATACCCAATGTCCTCTTTTTGCAATTAAGTTCCAACCATATTCATTCCTTATAAGAATATATATTAATCCTTTTTCTGCTAAATATCCAAAATCAAGAATCATATTTATCACGGTGATACCTGACTCTTTATCTACCTCCATGTTCGATAAACACAAATGACAAAAAGTCTTAAAATCCATCTTGTCATATACAACAATCCAATCTTCTCTGTTATTTCTTATATCAGCGGAATCATTGGTACATTTATTCATCAATACTATCTAAAATATATCTACCTAAAGCACATCCAGAGTGTGAATTAAATTCAGTTTCAGGATCACCAAGGTCAATAAATATTAATTCTTGGTTATCAGGTAAAACCCATGCAAGGGGTGCTGATACTCCGAATTGGCCAAGTAAGTTTCCATCGTATGTACTTAGTAAAACAAAAATACTTGACCCTGCAAAACTGTAGTTTTGTAACCTATAACCTTCTTTATCTGATACTGGAATGACTGTATCATCCTTATTAGATAATAATAATTTTGTACAATGTTTAAATAAATCCACAAGAAGCTCATACCCTGATATATCAATAAATCTTAAACCAGGGCCAGAAGACTC
>CAZEWS010000092.1:8221-10493 GCA_964515985.1 uncultured Rikenellaceae bacterium
TATTGATTCTCTCTGAGGTCAAATTATAGTATAAATCAAAAAATCTACCCGTGAACTTAAATAGATCAAGTTCTCCATCTCTAACACCTCCAAAGCCTATCTGCGCATTTGTTTTAAAAGAGAATCTAATCTCCGATTTTCCTCCTTCGTATTTTCCATCAGAGGATACTATACAAATCCTTACATCATCAAAAAAAACCGAAGCGTATCCATCCTTATCAGCAAACTTTTTTTGAGATAAATTAATTCTTGGTGAGGTAGCCGACCATATCCTTATTTCTGTTGGATCGGCAAATTGACAATCGGGGTATACAGAAATCAAACTATCTTTCATCTCTTCTACGACCTCTTCTCTTAACTCTACTGAAAAGTCCCCTCTATACCAGAGTTTATACAAATAGTAATTTATCAAATTTTGAGAAATCAAGAACCCTCCAAGGTGAGTACCACTCCAAGGCAGGTGTTCACTTTCACATCCTTCTAAATAAACATCCCTAAAGGCTGGAAGTGTTTCCAGGATATTTGTTCTGTTTTGAGTGATAAATGGATATGAACCATCAGATATTTGACCATTCAAAATTGACGAAAAAGCTAAAAATTTGTCATCTAAAAGACTTACTATATTACTTTCAGCAGGAGTAACATTTGCAGGGTCTAAAGGAGGTGGTATTATAACACCTTGATCGATTAATCCTTCATTTATACTATCTTCAAGAACATTACTGATTTCATCTACAGATGAGGCCAATGCCTCTAGGATTATTTCACATATCGGATTTAATATATCATGAAATGGCGTAAGATAGGAGTCATAATATACCTCAGTTCGATAATCTAAATTAATATTCGTTTTGGGGATTAAGAATCCATTATCGCCCTCAATAAATTGAATATTGCCTCCACATTTGATATTTTCAAAAGATACCGTTACACTTGCATAATCCAGTAAAAGAAAAGCGATAACAAGTCCAATAGCAGGTAAAAATGCACATACAGGAGGGAAGAAAACACATGCAAGTGTACCAACTGCCATAACTATGTAATATAAATATCCGGGAGTTCTGATAAGGTCTCCATGTATTAATACTTGATCAATATTTATGTTAAAGTAAAAACCGCTATTAGAAATGTTCAGTTTGTCAATGGTCTCTCTGCTTAAGTGCATTGTAATTTCTAAATTCTTAAAACAAAAATTTAGTAAACCAGCTAAAACCGTATCACAAATTTCCTCAGGAAGTTCATCAGTCTCAAATTCAGAATAGTATCTCTGAAGCATACTTTCTCTCAATCTGACTTGTGATTCAATGTCTAGGTTCTCCCATCTGTGTTCCTTTAAAATATTAGAATCATTAATTATTATATTTATTGAATCTAATAATTCTTCTGGATAATATTCTACAATATCAGAAATTGAAGACAAATTATATAGAAATTTTTCAGCTCTCTCTTGAGCTAACATATCAATTAATCCTCTACCTCCTGGGTGCGATATCCTTCCTTCTATCCATGTAGGTTTTTCTCTTAGGAGACAAAATAGAGCATCACCATTTTCTTGTTCTAGGCTATACTCCTCGAACATATCAAGCCATGGTATTTTTAATATACCCTCGTTCAAATTGAGCGAGTCTATATTTAAACGTTTGGTAATTTGGTTTACTAAAAATTTAAATATATTCAGATTGGTTTGCTCAAAGTTAAAACCAAGTGGATATTTGTAAGAAGAACTGGAGCAGCTAGGTAGTGGAGAACTTATAAAGGTATTAAATGTAAGATTTTTAGGGAGATTAATATCATAGAGCTTATCTTGAGATTGATGTCCCTTTACTTTTAATTGACTTCCTCTTTTCTGAATACCGCTTTCATGCCTTATAAAGGTTTTATCTTTTCCCCATTTAATTTGTGAATCTTGTTTTTTGCTTTTAATATTTCTATAGTCTTCGAACTCTTTGGGAATATCAAAAAGACTCTGATTTATTTTCTGCTCCTTTAGTTCTTGAACCCTTATTTCGATGGCAGGTTTAATATTCCCTGTGGCATGTTTTTTATTAAAATAGATTTTACTAATCGTTGGGAGTCCAATTTTTTGAACAATATCATAGAATCTGTCTCGAAATTTACATTTACCAGCATAACCCATGATCATTGTTAATAATACTTTGTTGTGTTCCTTTAATTTTTCCTCAGCTAAAATCCAGATTTGCCAGTAAACAGTGACAGGTCGAGTTATTTGGATTGAACATTTAACATAGTTTTTCCCATCAATATTTTCTTC
>CAZEWS010000092.1:10503-11859 GCA_964515985.1 uncultured Rikenellaceae bacterium
TCCCCATCAATTTCATGGGAATTGCTCATTCTAGGTATTTGCTTTGAATCAAAATTGATATATTTTTTATGTTTCTTATTAATATAAAGATAATCGCCGTTATATTTATTAATTACAACGCTATCTTCTCCAAAAAGATTTTCACCCTCTGTTTCATATCTTTGATTTCCTTCACAATCTACAACCTTTAATATTGAGCTTTTTACATTAAGATTTATTGGATAATTCCCAATAATCTTGGAAATCTTTTCTTTCTGATTTGGATCAATTAATAATTCCAGGTTAAATGACAGTCCTCTAGTAGGAACTTTAGGAGCTGTCCATTTACTAGGTTCTTTCAAAAGATTTTCAAAGATTTCCTTTGGAGGTCGTTTTCTTTGTTTAGATCTTCTTTTTGTAGATAGTAAATCCTCGATTTGCTTTTTCTGTGTTTTCATAATTGGTGGATATTAGTTAATTAGAATTTCTATTGAAGTATTTATAAGAATCTAAAACCAATTGTGAGATACCAGTAAAACCCAAAAACTAACTCCCGAAACGAGAATATATTAGGGAGTTAGTTAGTCAATTCTATTTACATCCATATTCTATGTATAAATAGAGCATTCTTTCGCCTTTCAAATACATCACAAAGTTAAAGACCTGGACCTTTAAAGTCAATGAAAAATAGTTTTATTTAAAATCCAATCTGATCAATTTTGCTCTTGCGAAAAGAATACTATAATCTGAATAGAGCGATGTATTTTAAATCTATCAAAAAATTATTGTTTGCAGTGCTGATTAATTTGTTATATTTCAATAACATACCCTTTATATTTAATTCATCATGGATCCTATCCTATTTTTCCTAGAATGGGAGCGATTAGGCGTGGTGTTGTAGCAATAATCGTATTTTCCTTTTTTCTAGAAAGAGCTATATTCTTGCTATTTGAATCTAGGTTTTTCATTAGGAAATTTAAGGGTAAAGCTTTCTAATCAATCAATCCTGTTGGCTAAACTTGAAAATATCCCTTAAATGAAAGTAGGGAGAATAAAATAAAAATTAGCCTTTTCATAGTTTTAATTTTGGTGTATTAACTCTCTTGCTTGCCACTAACGGTTTGCAGCTAAAAGTAGTGCGGGATAAATAGCATTTCATTTCCTTTATTTCTATGACGTTTATTAAAGTTCAGTTCGTTTCACTTTACCACTTCATCCCGCATTACTTTTGAGGTGCTGTTAGTGGTCGTTTATCTTTTCATTCGGTTAATCGTATTATCCACAAAATTATTTAATCCTTCAAGTTCATCTAAAAAGGATAAACTAAGGGACATATACATTTCCTTCTTAAAATGTAATTCATTCCGTATTTTATTG
>CAZEWS010000093.1:0-10556 GCA_964515985.1 uncultured Rikenellaceae bacterium
TTAAATGATAAGTTAAAAGTTTATATTGAAAAAATTATAACTTATGAATTCAAAAATTGTGCCTAAGATTCAAAAAAGATCCTAAGCGTTTCATATCGGTTATCATCCTGATTCTGAGTTTTCTTATTATCGATTATCAAATCCCGGGAGCAGCCAGTGTCAATTCGGTATAATCTTTGTGGTACGAATAACTTGTTAAGAATAAAAGTTTGTTGTTTTATCATTTACCACCGAAATAAAACTCCTGGTTTTACATATATTTACAAAAAACGTGTTAAAAAAAAGCTTAATGTAAATAACAATTATTTTTTGGGGGATCATAAAAATTTTATTAAGAAATGAAGAAAATTTTTACACTATTGCTATTTATATCTCTTTGGTTGTTTCTGATATATTCGTGTGAGAAAATTATTGATATTGATATTCCTGAAAGAGAGAGAAAGATTGTTTTAAATTCTCTGATCACACCCGACAGCCTTGTTGAAATTCATCTTTCCGAAAGTGAAAGCATTCTTAAGGCCGGTTTTTCAATGGACATCATTGAAAATGCAACTGTTCAATTATACGAAAATAACAGCTTTGCTACCTTGTTGCTTTACACAGGTGAGGGTTGTTATGTTTCACCTGATTTTTATCCCCGGGAAGAAAACCAATACAGGGTAGAAGTTTCTGTTCCGGGTAAAGATCCTGTTTCTTCATCTGTTTTAATCCCTGATCCTGTTAAAATTATTTCAATTGATACAAATGTTGTAATCATAGATGAAATGGGGGCAGAATTACAAGTCCGACTTAAATTTATTGATCCTAAAGAGATTGAAAACTATTATATAGTAAAAGCAAAAGCTTATGGAAAAGAACCCGAAAACCCTGCATTATTTGGTCCAATGAATGTTTATCTCGAATCAGAGTCTCCAATTATTAGCCAATATGGTAAGCCTGAAGGGGGACTCGTTTTTTCCGATAAACTAATCGATGGTTCAACGTATGAACTATCCTTTGACCTGTATTTTTATCCTTATGGTTCTGATTCATTGAGCACATTTATACACTTCTATTTGCAGTCAATTTCTGAGAGTTACTATTATTACGTAGTATCAAAGGCAATGCAGGAAGAGCTTACGGACAATCCTTTTGCTGAACCCGTTCAGGTTTACAATAATATTGAAGGCGGTTTGGGAATTTTTGGCGCTTATAGTTCATCAGTCGATTCATTCAGGTTGTACTTCACCTCAGGAACATATCCAATAATGGGTGCGAATTTTAATAAGAAATCATTTTTTTGGATATCAGAATGAAATACGACTTGCGCTGGTTTTATTCACTTTTACTTTTAATAAGTTACCCGGTTTTCGCCCAGGATTATACTGTTAGTGGTTTTATTGAGGATTTTGAAACAGGAGAAAAACTAATCAATGCCAATATTTATTCTTCTGAAACACAAAAAGGCACAATAAGCAATAATTATGGATTTTACAGTATAACTCTTCCTGCCCGAACCAACAACCTTTCTCATTCCCACTTCTCTTGCCCTTAATGATGATTTTGCTGTGGAAAGGTTCATAAAATTAATACAGGCAATCAGTAAGATAATTATACTAATCACTGAAAATATATAAACATATGTTTTATTACCATTTGCTTCAAATTCCCCATTCAGGTCTGAATTCAGATGTATTTCAGTTACTGGTTGTAAATAATACTCCCAGAAATTGCCCTTTGATACCCATTCGTCAAATTGTTCTCCACCCATATACTTTCTGGTGAATTCCTTGAGTTTTTCTTCAAATAACTCTTTTGAGGAGCCTTCTTTTAAAACAAGGTATGAAATGAAGTTATTGGCTGTCCAACCAGATTCATTAATGAAATCCGGAAAAGTTACCAAAGAGATCAGAAGATCATAATGAAAATGGGAATTATCAGGAACATTCTCTGATACACCGGTAATTTCAAAATCAATACTGCCAATACCCCATCTGGAAAAATCAACTTTTAGTACTTTGCCAATAACATCAGTGTTATCAAAATATTTTATAGCAGTATTTTTGGATATTACCATTGTATTTGGCTGGTTTAGAACAGTTTTTGGATCACCATGAATTAATGGAATTGTAAAAACATCGAAGAATGTAGAATCAACTGAAAAAAACCGTGATTCATAAAAAGTTTTTTTATCTACGAGAACTGGCGTTCCTCTATTATTGGAAAATTTAACTCCGGTTTCAATTTCAGGAAAATCCTCAAGCAGTTTCAGGAATGTAACAGCTGAAGAATAAGTCTGGTTAATTTTTGTATCCCCTATAGATGCCCGTACTGCTATCCTGTATATTCTGTCGGCTTTCTCATGAAACTTATCATAACTTAATTCATAAGTAACAAAAAGTAAAATTAAAATACTGCATGCTATTCCTATAGCAAGACCAACAATATTAATAATGGAAAAACCTTTATGTTTAATGATATTTCTGAAAGCAATTTTTAAATAATTTTTAAACATAATTCTTCGATTTATTTTGAAATATAACAGATTATATATCTGATACTTACCTGCGTTTTAAAAAAGACTTATATTAATATAACATGAGTACGAAATAATTAATGTTGATTTACAGTGATTTAATATTATCCTTTGTGGAACTTAGTGTCTTTGGCAAAAGGAAACACTAAGTACTTATTTATAGTTCATCCGGATAATGCATAGGTTTGTGATATTATAATATTATGAATACCTCTATAAGTCAAATTCAACTATGAAGGTTACACCAAGCTGATTTATATACCTGAATTGCCCGTAGGGCATTCATTTTTGTAGAAGAATAGATTATAGTTTTATGTATTCCCTGTAGGGGATTAATATAAAAATTTGTTTTTAAATCAATCAAAAAAATCAAATAGAAACCGCTCATCATAATCTATTTTAAATTTAAGATTGATAAACAAAATTGGCTAAATTAAACTATGTTCACAAATCGATAATTTATCAATCGTCTACAACGAAAATATTCTGTGTGGCTACATTAGGCTACAATAGTATAACCGCTACGCGGTATTTTTCTTTTTAGTATCTATTTACTGAAAAACCAAAACTACGCATCTTCCGGATGAACCTTATTTATTGAATTTTAATGATTTAAATCCGAATCTTCTATCGAACTCACGTTAATATATGATGTCAATATTCTAATCCTTTAAAACTATTAATCATGGGTCGGTTTATAGTACGACTTACCTTAATTGATAAGGTTACGGGGAATATACAAGATTATAGGTCGTTAAACTGTAAATCGTCAGATAAAAGTAAACTAATTAGCGTCTGTCCATAAAGTCTTTAAATTTTTGTAGATTTGAATATCGAACAAAGAACGCTGATTTTAGATTTCTGATTTACAATAACTTCTAAAATCAAAAATCGTTAACTTAGCGAAGCGATCTCACCGAAGGTAATCCTTATTCTAAGATCAAAATGATTTTACATTATAGAGGGACACTAATTAATAACGCGTTGTGCGATTAAAAATGATTAGGTGTTTAAAAAAGATTTTGTATCAAATAATATTTAATAAGCCTGAAAGGCTTATACAAATCAGCACAGGGCAACGCCCTGTGTATGAATGGATAAAAAACGATACAAGCCCTGTATGGGAGTAATACTGTTATTGTATTTTATGAATTTTTCCGGCGCTGCTGGAGTGTGCATCTACAAACCTGGGATTACCCTGGTAATAGATATCTCCTGAGCTGCTGGCCCGTGTCCGCAGATTTTCAGTTACGGTGATTTTAGCATCACCTGCACTTGATGCGGAGACATCTGCAATCTTGGTTTCCAGGTCGAAAGCCTTGAGATCACCGGCACTGCTCAGGTCTGCTTCCAGCTCATTGGCTACACCTGACAGGGTAATATCACCTGAGCTGCTGAGGTTGCACGTTAGTTTTTCCGTTTCTACATCCAGTGTGATATCACCGGCACTGCTGGCTGAGAGGTACAAGGTTTTGGTTTTAATGGTGTTTTCTCCAGACAAATCACCGGCACTGGAGACTGTAAGCTCTTCCACTTCCTTAATAGTAACATAGACTTTTTTTGCCTTGGCACTACGGATATTGGTCCGGCTGTACACTTTAAGGGTGTTGTCCTTGATCTCGGTCTCAATATATTCGTGAAGGTTATCATCGGCTTTTACCGTGATACTTTCTTTTTCACCCTGGGTCAGGTAAACGTCAATTCCCGAACTAACATGTACTGCATTGAAGTAACCGGCTTTCCGCTCCTTGGTCACTACATTGCCTGAGCCTTTGACATTAGGTCTGAACTGACAAAAAGCACTGGTGGTTAGTGCTACTGCAAGAACAAATGTAATAAGTTTCGCTGTTTTCATGATTTAATAAATTTTAGTTATTTATTTTTTATACTAGTGTATTGTCAAGGCTCCGGGTGAACCTCAGCCTTTTTATTAACAGTCATTTTATACTTGACATGACACAATTTTAAAGACGGAAGATTTCATTAAAAGCTGCATTTGAAGTATAAAAAGTGGCAGAAATATAGCCTTGATCTCATTAATAGCACACCCCTTTCCCAGTCCCTCAGTCTCTAAGTCTCTCTGTCACCCCATTCCCCAGTCTCCCGGTCGCCCCGTCTCCTTCACAGACTCTGCCAGGTTCTCATGCCACAGGCATCCTTTCGGGAAAACCCTGGCAGGTCTCTTTCCAGCCGAATACAATTCGGCTCTACATTTCGGTCCAGACTTTCCGCCACATCTGCATACTGCGTACTGACTACTGCCTACTTGTCCCTGCTACTGCTACTGCAACTGCTACTTTTCCAGCACCCCTTCACTTTTCACTCATTTATAATAAATTAGATTAATAATTTTTAACTTTACTAATACTAAACTTCCAATATCTTACTTATCATGATTACAATCTTCTTTATCTTGTTTTACACCCTGTTCCCCGCACTGGTTCTCTATCTTGCCCAAAAATATTCTTTGATCCGCAGAATTGGCTCGATTGTTATTTGTTATGCTGTCGGACTGTTGATCGGGAATATTGGGATTTTACCTGAGAATTCCCATGAATTCCAGGATGTAATAACAACAATTGCTATACCCCTTGCCATTCCGTTGTTGCTTTTTTCTCTGGATGCAAGGTCATGGTTTAAAATGGCGCCCAAAACACTGCTTTCACTGATCCTTGGACTGGTATCGATGCTGATGATGGTATTTTTGGGATACTTCTTATTTAAAGAAAACATAGATGAAACCTGGAAGGTTTCGGGTCTTCTCGTTGGAGTATATTCCGGTGGCACACCAAACATTGCGGCAATAAAACTGGCGTTAAACGTTGACCCCGACACTTATATCCTCACTCATACATACGATTTAGTAATAGGTGCTTTTCTCCTTCTGTTCCTGATAACGGTAGCTCAACGGTTCTTTTTATTCTTTATGAAACCATACCCGTCCGAACAAGATCGTATTGATGATCGTAAGACCTTTTCAATATCAGAGGATTTTGAATCTTATTCCGGGATTTTCAGGATGCCGGTGATCATGCCTTTATTAAAAGCAATTGGATTTTCAATACTTATTTTCGGAATCGCAGCCGGACTGAGCTTTATTGTTCCGGAAAATGCAAAAATGACGGTTGTAATATTAAGTATTACTTCTCTGGGGATATTGGCTTCTTTACTCCCTTTCGTAAATAAGATTGACAAAACATTTCAGGCAGGGATATACCTGATACTCGTATTCTGTGTGGTAGTATCTTCCATGGCTGATATTAGCAAGTTTGATTTGTCTTCCATGCCTTTGTTCATATATATATTCATTGCCGTAATAGGCTCTCTTCTCCTGCATGCCATACTATCCGCTATTTTCAAGATTAATGTTGACGATTTTCTGATAACTACCACGGCCTTATCCATGTCTCCTCCCTTTGTTCCGGTTATTGCTGCAGCACTGAAGAATAAGAAAGTGATTATTTCCGGATTGGTCATTGGAATTATCGGTTATGCAATGGGTAATTTTTTGGGAGTGTTGGTGGCCAATATTCTAAAGTAAATTAATTTTTCCGGTTGCTAAAAAAGATGTGATTGGCAGAATAAAAATCAAAAATGAATTGTCTAATAAAAAAAGATTTGAAAATGAAAAAATATTTTGACATTACATTCCGGCTAATTTTGCTGTACCTTTTGGCAAGCTCTCTCCTTAATCCGGCTTTTTGCCAGGAGTCAACGGATAATAAAGATATCGATGAGAAAGTAGAAAAATTTCTTAAAAATAACCGGTATAGATGGAGAGATATGAATGTTCCTGAATCAGATGGAAAAATTTTATATGATCTTGTTATTAAACATAATTATAAAAAGGCACTTGAAGTTGGAACATCGACAGGGCATTCGGGGATATGGATTGCCTGGGCTCTAAGTAAAACAGGTGGCAAGCTAATTACGATAGAAATAAATGAATACAGATACAAACAAGCTTTATCCAGCTTTAAGGAAGCCGGGCTTTCAGGTTACATTGATGCAAGGCTTGCTGATGCTCATGAACTCGTTCCGGAGCTTAAAGGTCCTTTCGACTTTGTTTTTTGCGATGCAGATAAATACTGGTATAAGAATTACCTGATAGCGGTATTGCCTAAGCTTGAAGTAGGAGGATGTTTTACTGCTCATAATGTCTCAAACATAAGGCGGGGAGGAGGAACCGGGGAATTTCTGAGGTATGTGGAAAACCTGCCAAATATGGAAACGAACCTGCATCCCCGGAGTAGAGCCGGAATTTCAATTAGTTATAAAAAGAGATAATAAAAATTTGGCATTGAACGGATAAATGCACTGGAAATTGGAACTGATGATTATTTATTAAATAAAACAAAAAACATTTTATCAAAATAAAATTCTAACTGCATTTTCTCTTTAGAAATTATTTACATCTTTGCTGCTTGATTTTTTTTAAATTTTAATTGATAATTATTCAAACTATATATTATGAGGATATCTATTATTTTCCGGTTATTTCTTTTGCTATTTATCTGTTTTATCACAGATAATACAAAAGCACAGGAATCCGACACTGCATCTGATAGTTTACGTAAAAGTGCAGTGCGTCTTTTTATTGATTGCCAAGGTTGTGACATAAACTTTATAAGGAAAGAGATACCTTATGTTAACTATGTAAGGGATGTGAGAGAAGCCCAGGTATATGTTTTGGAAACACAACAGAATACCGGTAGTGGAGGAAGCAAATATACTTTTTCTTTTTTTGGCCAGAAGGAATTTGAAGGAATGAATGACACCCTGGTTTATGCAAGCAGGCCTGATGATACCAGGGATCATACACGTGAAGGACGTACCCAAATGTTAAGAATGGGACTAATGAGGTATGTTGCAAAAACCCCTATCTTTAAGGAGGTACAAATCAGGCATAAAGGTCGTTCAACAACAGAGGAAGTTACAGACAAATGGAATTACTGGGTTTTTGAGCTTGAAACCAGACCGCGTTTCGAGTTAGAGGAATCAAGGAAGGAAATAGATCTCCATAATTCTGTATCAGCAGTAAAAATTACGCCAGAGTGGAAAATAGAAATGGATTTTAATCACAGCTTCACCAGAACAAAATATAACTTTGAGGATACAACATATATAGAAGATAAAAGTTCCAAATCTCTGCGTAATCTTATTGTAAAAAGCTTAGGTGAACACTGGTCGGTTGGAGCCAAATTTGATATTTCTAATTCAACGTTCCAAAATACCAAATTAAATTATGATTTTTTTCCTTCAATTGAATACAACATCTTTCCATATTCCGAATCAACCCATCGTCAATTAAGATTCCTATACGGATTAGGTTATTCATACAATGAGTATTATGACACTACTATATATGATAAGATAACAGATAAGTTACTTCAACATCAGCTTCAGATAGCCTATCAGGTTCAGGAAAAATGGGGATCGATTAATATTTCTCTTGAAGGATCAAATTATTTTCATGATTTTAAAAGGAACAGACTTGAACTGGAAGGATTTATTAATATCAGGATAGTGAAGGGGCTTTCATTTAATATTCGCGGTAATGTAGCACGAATCCGCGACCAGCTATCATTGGTAAAAGGTGAAGTGTCGGAAGCTGATATACTACTTGAACTGCAGGAACTTGCTACAGGATACAGTATTGATGGAGGCATCGGATTTACATATACTTTTGGGTCGATATATAATAATATTGTAAACCCGAGGTTTGGAAACGGAAGAGGATTTCGAAGATTTTTCTAACTTTTAATTTGTTTAATACCACAATCAATAAAGGACAAAAAATCCCTGAACTCAATGTGTAGAGCATTATGTTCAAATTTTACTTTAAACACTAGTCCACTCATTTAAAGTTGTCAAGCATACAAAAAAATCATTTGACTTTTGTAAACCTATTGTACCAGGTGTTTTTCAAGCCATTCCACAATTGCTCCTCTGCATCTACGGCATTATTTCACGGAGTTCCATTATTGTAGATCTTGTTTTTTAAAACGAATTACATTACTTTTATTTTTATAATCATGTTAAACTAAAAAAAAAGAAAATGAAAATTCAGAGAAATTATTATCCAAAAGAAAAAAGAGTTAACATCAGGGTTATCTTTTTTTTATTTATCGTTGCTTTCCTTATGACCTCCTTTGTTACGGATGCAGCAGCTAAAAAGGCGAAATTTTCAGGTGAATGGGCCCTGAATAAAGAAAAAAGTAATATTGGGGAATACGGAGAGATGATGGCTTCAACAAAATTAATAATAAATCAAAAAGGGAAAAAATTGGCAATTGAAAGGTTTGGAATTTCACAAGATGGAGAAAACTATACATATACAGAAAAGTATACACTGGATGGTAAGGAATGTGAAAACATAATTTTCGAAACCACGAAAAAGAAATCAACTGCAAACTGGTCAGAAGATAAGAAAAGTCTTACGATTACGTCAACAATTTGGTTTGAGTTTGAAGGAAATGAATTGGAAGTTAGTTTAATTGAGGTTTTGGAATTTACAGAGGATGGGAATTCTCTGTCAATTAATCAGAAAGCTTCAACTGATTATGGGGATTTAGAAAACACATTAGTTTATGATAAGTAATAAGTAACCTGATAAACACCAGGAGTAAGGAAAATTTTCAGAAAGGGCTTCTTGATAAAACATCATTAAGCCCTTGATATTTAATACCTTTCAGACTAGTTTTCTCTGTTTTAAATCTTAATCAAATTTTATATTATGGAAAGAAAACAAAGCCGCCGAAAATTTCTTAAGAAAAGTCTGCTTGGTATGACAGGTGCTAGTTTAGTTACACCGTCTTTCGCGAAACATTTATATATCAGAAATGATAAAACACAAAAACCGGAGTTTGTCTACAGAACACTTGGAAATACGGGTATGAAATTGCCTGTTATAAGTATGGGTACTGGCGATACAAATAATCCTAACCTGGTAAAAGCAGCATTGGATGCAGGAATTGTACTGCTTGCCACTGCTCAGTATTACGGAAACGGGAATAATGAAAAAATGATTGGGGAAATTATTAAAGAACGGGATCGTGAATCATGTATTATCATGACAAGCGTAATGCCAAATGCCATTGATCACAAAGCCGGATTATTTAAACCTGAAACAGATGTTGAGCTTTTTCTGAAAAATGTTGATGGATGTCTCACACGATTAGGAATTGAATGTGTTGATATTTTTTTGCTGCCCTTTACTGCAAAAAGAGAATCTGTGTTTTTCGAACCTTTACTCAGGGCAATGGAAAATATTAAAAAACAAGGAAAAGTAAGATTTATCGGTATTGCAACACATAATTATGAGCAGGAGGCAATCAGGGCATCTGTTGATACAAAGATATATGATCTGGTGATGACTGCTTATAATTTCAGACAACAGAATCATCAGGAATTAAAGGAAGCTGTTGCATACGCCATGGAAGCCGGTTTGGGTATTATTGCCATGAAAACTATGGCTGGTGTTTATTGGGATAAAGAGAAAAAACAACCAATCAATACGAAAGCTGCTTTGAAATGGGTATTACAGGATAAAAATGTTCATACAACAGTGCCGGGATTTACAACATTTGACCAGATGTATCAAGATATCTCGGTAATGGAAGATCTGGAACTAACTGAAAAAGAAAAACTTGATTTACAGTCAGGCCTTAATACAACATCATATGGTCTGTATTGTCAACAATGCGGAAAATGTATTACTGAATGCCCCGGTCATCTCGATATACCTACTATCATGCGAAGCTATATGTACGCGTATGGATATAAAAATCTGGCAAAAGCCCGAGAAACCTTGTCGACAGTTGATTTAGCTGAAATCCCTTGTATCAATTGTGATAAGTGTAAAGTTAACTGTTCAATGGATTTTGATATTAGAACCAAAGTAGTTGATATATCCAGACTAAGGGATATTCCGAAAGATCTGATTGATTGCTAATAAATTCGGGGCTGTATCACAAATTTCGAATATATCATTCCTGACGGAGTCCTGCCTGCGCTGCCGCTTCGGACTCCGGCCGACTTA
>CAZEWS010000093.1:10679-11781 GCA_964515985.1 uncultured Rikenellaceae bacterium
TCCTGCGTTATTCGCTTCGCTCATGAGGGCTAAAGCCGTTCGCAGGAATGATTACTAAAAAAGGATTATAATACACCCCCGTGTCCGCCAACTGGCGGGACGGGGTGGTGTGATAAAGATTAATAGATTTATCAGGGTACAACTCCGTTTAACGGGTGTTAACGGGGCAGGCTTCAATTCGTGCCCTGACTGCTTATATCCGCTTAGCGGTTTAAACGTTTGGCGAAGCCCTGCCTGTCAGGCACGCCCGCCTGCCTGAACTGCCGAACGGCAGGCAGGGATGACCCGGTCAGACGGGCAGGCAGACTCAGCATGAGCTGACATTGTATTTTTCTTATAACTTATAACTTCTTCAACCACCCCTCCACATCCTGCGGGCTCAGTCCCTTAAGGTTAAAGAAAATATTTTTGATGCATTATGCACTTGATTTCACAGCATCTTGCGAAATTATTTCTTTTAATCATAATTATTTATAATTATTGGAAATATATTTTGAATAAAATAATTTTAATTATAATTTTATATAATTATTAGGAATAATATTATAAATATATTTATTTTAATTATATATTTGTATAGTTAATGGAAATAAATGAGTTTTCTGGAATTTCGAAATAAAATGGAAACATTCAAAGTTTTCTCAATTTCCGATATTGAGAAAATGTTTCCTGGTTTTTTGCGTCTAAACCTTATCAACTGGCAAAAAAAGAGCTTTGTTATAAAAATACGCAGAGAATGGTATTGCTTTACTGATCAGCAAATGCACGGTAACATGCCATGGTTAGCAGCAAATTTAATATATCAACCCTCGTATATAAGCTTACATACAGTTTTATCATTTTATAATCTGATTCCTGAAGCTGTTTATATTACAACATCAATAACAACTAAAAAAACCAACCAATTCAATACACCTGTTGGTAACTTCTCGTACAACACGGTAAAAAAGGCTGTATTTGGATTTGGTCATAAATTGCTTGATTTTAATTTTAGCTCCGGCAGCGGTTTAAACAATATAAGTCCTTTTTCCAGAAAAATTTTGTTTGCAGAACTGGAAAAAGCCGTTCTCGATTTTTTATTAAAATCTACAGTTTCGCAACT
>CAZEWS010000094.1:0-765 GCA_964515985.1 uncultured Rikenellaceae bacterium
TAAGATTCAGCAATGCGCCAAAATAGAAAGACTGTTATAAGCTCACGATAACCCTTTACAGATTGCCTGCCCGCCGTAACTTGTGGAGGCAAGCTTCTCCGCCTAGGTGGATCGCAATGATCAGTGCTTTTTTTATGCTTAAGAAAGTAAATGCAACCCAACATAAAACACGCAGTACGCATATGTTGTAGAGAACTTGGTCCGAAATGTAGAGCCGAATTGTATTCGGCTGGAACCCGGAATTTGAAACCGAGAACTATGGTAATTTCGAACACTGGCAAACCTTAAATCCTAAAACATCATAACACTTAAACACATTAACAATTCAACAATTTAACAATTTAACACAAACACTTTAACACATTAACACTTAAACACGTGAACACTTTAACAATTCAACAGTTTAACAATTTAAAAATCATTAAACTCATTAAATTATGAAAAGAGTTATAGGTTATGTCCTTGTTATCTTTCTATTTTCAGGTATCCTCATTGCCCAGGATCGCCTGACCGGAAGGAATTTTGCAACCCGGTCGGAAGTAATTACACAACACGGGATGGCTTGCACAAGTCAGCCTTTGGCCACCCAGGTAGCCCTTGATATTTTAAAGAAGGGAGGAAATGCGGTGGATGCTGCCATTGCTGCAAACGCAGTATTAGGGCTTGTTGAACCCACAGGAAGCGGCATAGGGGGTGACCTTTTTGCTATCCTCTGGGATGGTAAAACCAAGAAACTCTATGGTTTGAATGCCAGTGGCCGCACAC
>CAZEWS010000094.1:963-11781 GCA_964515985.1 uncultured Rikenellaceae bacterium
GCCAGTGGCCGCTCACCCAAATCCTTAACTTTAGACTATTTCAAGGAAAAGGGTTATGAAAAAATTCCATCCTACGGACCATTACCTGTTTCTGTTCCAGGATGTGTAGATGGTTGGTTTGAAATGTTTAAAAAATTCGGCAGCCTGCCAATGAGTGAGATCCTGCAACCGGCTATCGATTATGCACGAAACGGTTTTCCGGTAACAGAGCTTATTGCTTCGTACTGGCGAGGTGGAGCCAGGTCACTGTCCAGATACCCAAACATTGCGGAAATATATATGCCAAATGGCAGCCCTCCACAAAAAGGAGAGATTTTTAAGAATCCATACCTGGCAAACACGCTTGAAAAAATTGCCAAAGGAGGCAGGGATGTCTTCTATAAAGGAGAAATTGCAAAAACCATTGATGCCTTTATGAGAAAAATGAATGGGTTTCTGTTTTATGAAGATATGGCAAATCATACTTCTGAATGGGTTGATCCCGTCTCAGTAAATTACCGTGGATACGATATCTGGGAACTGCCTCCCAATGGACAGGGAATAGCAGCTCTACAAATACTAAACATCCTGGAAGGATTTGACTTGACCTCTATGGGGTTTGGTAGCGCTGAATACATACACCATTTCATTGAGGCAAAAAAACTGGCGTTCGAAGACAGAGCCAAATATTATGCAGATCCTGCCTTTCAGGACATCCCTGTTGAGAAGCTGATTTCGGAAGAATATGCCTCCAAGAGAAGAGAATTAATTAATCCAAACAGGGCAGCAAGAAGGATTGATGCTGGTGAGCTGGAACAGGGAAACACAATTTATTTGACCGTTGCTGACAGTGAAGGGACTATGGTTTCTTTAATCCAGAGTAATTATCGCGGAATGGGTTCAGGTATGGCGCCTGATGGATTAGGTTTCATCCTGCAGGATCGCGGGGAATTGTTTTCGCTGAAGGAAGGTCATTTCAATTGTTATGCCCCGGGAAAAAGGCCCTTTCACACCATTATACCCGGCTTCATTACAAAAGATGGTAAGCCATGGATTAGTTTTGGTGTTATGGGCGGAGCTATGCAACCACAGGGGCATGCCCAAGTCGTTATTAACCTGGTTGATTTTGGCATGAACCTGCAGGAAGCCGGAGATGCACTAAGGATCCGGCACGGAGGTTCTTCCCAACCAACCGGAGAAAAAATGACCGATGGAGGAACGGTTTACCTGGAAAGTGGTATACCTTACGAAACGATCCGAGCTTTATTAAGAAAAGGTCATCGCATTCAATGGATCGTTGGTGGTTACGGAGGCTACCAGGCTATCATGTGGGATGAGAAAAACAAAGTTTACTATGGTGCCTCTGAATCGAGGAAGGATGGACAGGCTGCAGGCTACTGATAGTGTTGGTGGTTGAGGTTAAGGGTGAGGAGGGGGAAAATCCGTCCGAACGCTTTCAGTCGGTCCGACGGATGTAGGACTGGATAGATGTGGAGAGCATGGGGCGTGGGGAAAGATGAACTATGAAAGACGAAGGATGAAAGAGGTTAAGGTTGAGGTGACTGGGAGAGATGATATTGGTTGCTGGATACTTGATTATAATTGAACTAAAAACTGAAAACCAAAAACTAAAAACCATTTAATGTAGAGCCGAATTGTATTCGGCTGGAACTCGAAATTTTAAACCGAGAACCCCAGTGAAATATGCTCCTTCCCTGATGAAATGTTTTCGTGCCTCAAATTTCACAGGGCAAGCGTCGCATTTCACGGGGCAGGCCGAGAACTATGGTAATGTCGAACACTGGCAAACCTTAAATACTAAAACACCATAACACTTTAACACTTAAACAATTTAACAATTTAATACTCAAACACCTTAACACATAAACATTTAATAACTTACAACTTACCCAACTCTGATTATACATGAATGAGCATATGAACTTTCTGGTTCTTGCCACAAGACGGCAAAGTGTCCGGGGATACCTGGATAAACCAGTCGAAAAGGAAAAGGTTGAGCGATGTCTTGAGGCTGCCCGGCTGGCTCCTTCAGCCTGTAATTCCCAACCCTGGTCTTTCATTGTTATTGACAATCCAGAAATAAAAAACGCTGTGGCTGACCAAACATCCAATAAAATGTTGCCCTTAAACCATTTTACAAAACAGGCACCGGTCCTAATCGCCATCGTCCTTGAAAAAGCTAAAGTCATAACACAAATTGGAGGAAACATTAAAAACAAAGAATTTCCCCTGATTGATATCGGGATTGCTGCTGAACACATTTGTCTTCAAGCTGCATCAGAAGGCCTTGGGACATGTATGCTGGGATGGTTTAATGAAAAGAAAGTAAAACAATTGTTGAATATCCCGTCAAGAAAAAGAGTTTTATTGATCATTACCCTGGGTTACCCTTCAAATAACAGGATCAGGCTAAAAAAGCGAAAAGAGCTGAAAGAAATCGTCCGGTATAATTCTTACAGGTAAAATTTCATATTTTCAGCTTATTTTCAAATGTCAACCCTGCATTTTCAAAAATCTCAATTAACTTTCCCTCTTCATTTTCCCAGCATAACTCTTCAGCAGCTTGCTCCAGATTCTTTTTCCATTCCCTTCTTTTATCTTCCGAATCAAGCATAAAGTTTAATTTTTCTGCAATATGTTTTGGTTCATGCGAATCAATTAATTCGCCTATTTTATAATCTCTGATGATTTTTTCCACTTCCATCAATTTCGATGCAAGAACAGGAACCCTCGCTTGAATATAGTCGAACAATTTATTGGGAAGACTGTACCTGTAGTTCAAATTTGTATCTTTATCAAGTGTCAAGCCAACATCTCCTAACGAGGTATATTCAAGCAGTTTGGCATATGGCATTTTATTTATAAACAGTATCTTTCCACTCAAATCCATTTGGTCTACGCTTTTTTTCAGTTGATCCATTACGTCACCCTCACCGATGATCAATAAAATGGCGTTTTCAACGTATAACATTGCCTCAACAGCTTCTTCTGCACCCCTTTCAATATTTATACCCGACCCTTGCAATATTAAGATTCGCTTCCCTTCCGCTATCCCCAATTCAGATCTGGAAGGTTTATTCACGGGCTTCCATCCAAGTGAAAGGTTCCTGACCACTTTAACCTCCCTGTTATACTCTTCCTTGTAAAGATCAGCAATCGACTGGCTTACAGTATATATGTATTTCAGGTTCGGAAATATTCGCTTTTCAATCCATGTCCAAATTCCCTTTACTATCTTGCGATCTTGAAGTTCCGGAACTTCCGTAAAATATTCATGTGAGTCATATACCAAAGGGATTCTTTTTATACGCGAAACAAGATAATTTGCAGGCAAGGTATCCAGATCATTGGCAAGTAACAGATCCATTTTCCTGAAAAGCAGATAAAAAAACAACCGGAAATTAAAGCTTGCATAGAACAAAGCTCCCCTGTTAAAAACCATCCTAAACCGTTTGATTTTAAATGGATTTGTACCAATAGGTAAACTCCCCTTCCTAATACGTCCTACCAGGGCAACCGAAACACCCGATGAAAGGATAGTCCGTGCTACTTTATTTACCCTCTGATCGGTGACAATATCATTCGTAACGGATATATATATTTGTCTTACCATAAATACCGGAATTCAATTTCGAATATACCTGTTCTGTTATTATCCAGAAAGAGTATATAACTGTTTTCAAAGACTATAAACTAATTAACCCAAGTTGCGGATTACGGGTTGCATGTTACCCGCCTGTCCCAGTCGGGCAGGCAAGTCAATGAATATGAGGACTTTAATATTTATAGTGCCTATATTCCATAATCTTGTTCGTTTTTTAATTTTGTAACCTACTCGTCTGACCACTAAAATGCATTAGCTTTTTACATAAACCATAACATATTTTCAATGTTTCAAATCTAAACTAATCGCCCGGCGGCAGTAGTGGTCTGACGAATATCAACACTAAATCCAACTAATAACAACAGCATCTTATAACAGAGCCTTTAAAGTTTATACTATAATTTAAATATAAACAATTAGAATAATATGTATCATATTAATTATAACCGCATTAATCCGAAACTTGTAACTTGTAACTAGTTCCGAAGGAATGCTTTCGGCACAACTTAAGTTAATTAATCCAAGTTACCAGCTACAAGCCTCTTCATAGGAGTCTTTTGGACAAGCTTGTAGCTTGAATTTATTAACAAATCTATTACGAAATAACGAAAAATTAAAATATCAATCCTTACCTTTGCCTGACGACGAAAAGGAAATGAACACAATTAAAGAAAATTTCTCATTAAAATTATACAATACATTCGGTATTGACGTAAAAACCAGGTATTTTGTTAGTTTAACGGATGTTCAGGCGGTTAAGGAGTTTCTTCAGAACAATCCATTGCAAGGGAATCCTTTTCTGATTTTGGGAGGGGGAAGCAACATTTTATTCACCAAAGATTTTCCAGGATTGGTTCTCCATCCTTACATAAAAGGTATTGAAATTCTTGAAGATACCAGTGAGTTTATCAGGCTAAAGGTAGGAGCAGCAGAAAATTGGGATTTCCTCGTTGAATATTGTGTAAAACGAAATTATGGTGGTATTGAAAACCTGTCGTTGATCCCAGGTACAGTAGGTTCAAGCCCAATTCAAAATATTGGAGCTTATGGTGTTGAAGTGAAAGACAGTATTGAATCGGTTTTTACCCTGGATCTGGAAAACAGCAATAAAAAGATTTTTAGTAATTCAGAATGCCAATTTGGTTACCGTAACAGTATTTTTAAGAGGGAACATAAAAACAAGTACCTGATAACACATGTAATTTTTATTTTCATGAAACAGCCTGTTTTGATAACCAATTACGGAAGGGTGCAAGAAGAACTAAAGAATTTTAACAAAATCGATATTTCTACAATAAGACAAGCCATCATTCAACTCAGAAACAGGAAGCTACCTGATCCTAATAAATTAGGTAATGCAGGAAGTTTTTTTAAAAATCCCGTTTTAGAAAAAACAATAATAAAAACCATCCGGAAGCAATTCCCCGGATTGCCCACCTTTCCTGTTTCCGGCACCCATGAAAAGATCCCGGCTGCATGGCTTATTGAACAATGTGATTGGAAAGGAAAACGTTTTGGAGATACCGGGGTTTATGATGGACATTCATTGGTCCTGGTCAATTTTGGTAAAGCCAGCGGACAGGAAATTTTTGAATTAGCTCAGAAAATCCGGGAATCAGTAGTGAAAAAGTTTGGTGTTCAACTTGATATGGAAGTAAATATAATATGATTATAGATTTTTTAAGTCGGCAATCTTCAGTCGGCAGTCGGCAATCTGAAGACTGGGCTATTTATACTTTTCAGGATTCTATAAAAATTGGCAACAAACCTGAAACGGTTAACAATTATTTCCATATTTTCTGGCGGTTGAGGGCCTGCTGATACAATCTGGCATACCGGTTATGCTGAGTTAATGTTTTTGAAAAATAATGGTATCCTGACATATCTTCTTTTGCACAAAAATACAGGTAATTGTGCTTTTCAGCGTTTAATACTGCCTCAATACCCGAGATGGATGAAATTACAATCGGGCCGGGAGGCAATCCGGCATATTTATATGTATTATATGGAGAGTCGACCTCAAGATGGTTTTTAAGAACCCTTCGTATTGCAAAATCACCTATTGCAAACTTGATGGTCGGATCAGCCTGAAGTCTTATGCCTCTTCGCAGCCTGTTAAGATACACACCTGCAATAATTGATTTCTCCTCTTCCCAAAAGGATTCCTCATCGATAATGGAAGCCAAAGTGCTTACTTCAATAAGAGTTAATCCTATTTGTTCTGCCTTTCGTTTTCTTTCCTCGTTCCAAAATCTTTGGTATTCCCCTGTCATTCTTTTTAAAAACCCTGCTGCATCAGTATTCCAGTTAAACTCGTAGGTATTGGGAATAAACAGGCTGGTAACCGTTTGAGGTGTAAAACCAAACCGGGAAAGATATTGTTCATTGTTCAGTAAATTTATTATGTTAACAGAATCGGCTTCAATATGTAAAGATACTCTTGCTGAAAGTTGTTCTTTTGTACGGATGTTATGAAAAACCAGTTGCACGGGATCCTGATTCCCTGACCTTAACTTATTAATAAGGTCATTGTTATTCATCCTGTTTGCAAGCTTATACCTGCCCGGGTAAACATGAGTTTTGTAATTCTTTTTTTCTGCAACCCAATTGAAGGATTTGATATTCTTTAACAACCGGTTATCCAGCAAAATTTGCCGTACACTATCCAGGTTCGAACCGGTTGGAATAAATAAATACGTATTCTCAGAGATGATAACATTCGGAGCAAAAACCATACTGTAAAGTTGATATACCCGAATAGTTACCGGTATCATAAAAATAACCAGTATGAGTAGTACAATTCTCCAAAATCTCTTCTTTTTTATACCTGATTTTTCCACGGATGTTAAGGGTTATTTAAATATGAGGAACATAGTTCCGCAAAATAATTAAAAAAAAACGACTCGAAGAGTCGTTCTACTTTATCCTCACCGGGCCTGTTTTTTTAACTTCGGGAGGGACGCCAGCGGAATAGAGTTTAAAATTCTCAATATAACGGGCAGCCAAAGCATCATATTTCATCCAGTATTCGTCTTTATTACCCCAAGCGTTTGCAGGCTCAAAAACATCATCAGGCACATTCGGACAGGTTAACGGAACCTCAAAGCCGAAAATTTTATCTTTGCGGTACTTCACGTTATCAAGTTCACCTTCAAGAGCAGCATTCAGCATATTCCTGGTATGACGGATACTGATCCGTTTTCCAACGCCAAACTTGCCTCCTACCCATCCGGTATTTACCAGCCAGACTCTTGCCCCAACTTTTTCGACTCTTTTTTTAAGCAGGTCAGCATAATAAAACGGATGATGAACCATAAACGGTGCGCCAAAACAGGCACTAAAGGTAATCTCCGGCTCAATTCCAAGTCCAAGTTCCGTTCCGGCAATCTTCGAGGTATACCCGCTTATAAAATGATAAATTGCCTGATTCATATCAAGCCGTGCAATGGGTGGCAGAACTCCCTGAGCATCAGCAGTAAGGAAAACCACATTCTTCGGATGAGCCTTGACCATTTTTTCATATACTGCATTGGGTATAAATTCCAATGGGTATGATGCTCTTGTATTTTCAGTTAAATGATCATCATCCAGATCTATTCTTCTTGAAGCCGGATCAAATATCACATTCTCCAGGATAGTTCCAAACTTACGTGTACAATTATAAATCTCCGGTTCATGCTCTGCTGAAAGCCGTATTACCTTTGCATAACAGCCTGCCTCAATATTAAAAACACCTTCATCGCTCCATCCGTGCTCATCATCTCCAATCAGTTTCCTTTTTGGATCGGCTGACAAGGTAGTCTTCCCCGTTCCGCTTAAACCAAAAAACAAGGCAACATCATTGTCTTTTCCAATATTTGCTGAACAATGCATAGTCATAACATTCTGCAAAGGAAGCAGATAATTCATTATGGTAAAGGCTGTTTTCTTTATCTCCCCTGCGTAGCTGGAATTGGCAATAATTGCCAGGCGACTTTCAAAGTTTATCACAATTGCCGTTTCACTAAGCGTTCCATCCACTCTGGGATCCAACTTAAACGAAGATGCAACAAGCAATGTAAAATCCGGAATAAACTGCTTCAATTCATCACGGTCGTTTATAGTACTAAACATGTTTCTTGCAAAATGACTTTGCCAGGCTTTTAAAGAAATCACACGGACCGGAAGTCGGTAATTTGGATCTGCACCGGCATAAACATTCTGAACAAAAAGCTCCTCTCCCTGCAGATATGCCTGAAGCCGGGTAAGGATTCCTTCAAATTTCTGTTGACTCATAGGACGATTGTATTCACCCCAGTCAATCTTATCCGAAGTGCCAGGTTCATAAACAAAATATTTGTCGTTCGCAGCCCGGGCTGTCCATTTTCCGGTATTTACCAGGAAAGGGCCTCCCATAACCATTTTACCTTCCCCCCTGAATATTGCCTCTTCATATAAAGCAGCAGTCGGCAGGTTCCAATAAACCTGATCCAGGTGACGTAAACCATGATTTTCCAAACCAAAGTCACATTTCAGTTCTTCAGCATGCTTAACAGCAGGCGTATTGAATTCAAGATATTTTGTCATAACCAGTCCCTAACTAATTTACGTTCGCCAATATATAATTCATTGGGTGAATTAAGATCGATAGCCCACTTTATACGCTCAATCCCTTCGATAATGTCTTTTATTGAACCACAAGTGGAAAGACGAAGATAACCATCCAAACCAAATTCTTTACCCGGCATGGTTAAAACCCTAACCTTATCCAGCAGGAACTTTGATAATCTATCCGAATCCTTATCATAGACACTAAAATCGGCAAAAACATAGAATGTTCCGTCGGGTTTGGTTGCCTTAATGCCATCAAATGCATTAAGTTGGTCCATCAATACATGGCGATTATTTTCAAGTGTCAGCCTCAGGCTTTCCACTCCTGATTGTACACCGTTAAGTGCACCCAGTGCTGCTTTCTGCAGTAAAACCGATGGACCGGCTGTTTGGTGTCCCTGAATATTAGACATAACCTTGATCAGTTTTTTATTGGCTACTGCCCAACCTATCCTGAAACCGGTCATTGCATACTGTTTTGACACGCCGTTCGCAACAATGATCTTCGAATTCTCACTTAGATCCGTTGCATGTTCATAACAGATCACTGCTTTTTTCCCGTCGAAAACCAGGCGATGGTATATATCGTCCATGATGAGATAGAGTCCCTCTTTTTCACAAAACTGCACTATTTCGGAAATAAACTTTTCCGAATACAGGGCACCGGTGGGGTTGTTAGGACTATTAAGGATAATGGCTTTTGTGTAGGTTGTTACATTTTGCTCAATATCCTGAAATCGTGGATAAAAGGTTCCGTCTTCAGGTACGACCGGTACAGGTATTGCACCACAAAGTTTTATTATATCAGGGTAGCTCACCCAATAGGGAGAAGGAAAAATCACTTCATCCTGTGGATCAAGGATTGCCTGAAAAGCAACCATAATGGCTTGCTTGACACCTCCGGATACTATTACATTTTCGGGTTCTACTTTTCGGTGGTAAAATTCTTCGGTGTACCGGATAATAGCTTGTTTTAATTCCAGAATTCCATCAACCGGAGTATATCGTACTTCACCTGTATTCAGTAGCCCGGTAAGGCTTGTAATAGCATCAATGGGAACCCTGGTCTTTGGTTCACCACCACCCAAATGAATGATCGGCTCCCCTTTTTGCCTGAGGAGAGCCGCAATCTCATTTAACTTTAACGTGGCGGATTCTCCAATCGATTTTCCAATAATGCTGATACTCATGTTTAAATATTTCAGTTCTGGTTTTATTGTTTCGTTACTATTTAGTTTTGAGGAGTTTTTATATTGGTTTCTGGGTTATAGTTAATATACTAACAAAATTCTCCTCCTTGGAAAGGAGGAGTACCCGACCAACGGGAGGGGGAGGTGGTTGATTCTTAGTTAAACAACCACCCCGTCCCTCGCTGATGCTTGTGGCACTGGGCAGGAGGGGAATTTTGCCCCTTGCAAGCGCTGAGCGCCATGTTTCGTAAATCGTCAATCGATTATTCGTGGATCGTTCATCAACAAAATTAAACATTTGAAATGCACAAATAGGTCTCATTTTTTTCAGACTCTGCCAGGTACTCCAGACTCTGGCAGGTCTTTTTCCAGCCGAATACAATTCGGCTCTACATCCGTCCCGAATCTTCAATATCCTCTTTACTTTCATCTTATAACTAATAACATATAAAAGTTAAAATGCCTAAAATACCTGAAATTTGAAATGCCTAAAATTTGAAATGCCACGAAGACACTAAGGCACAAAAAAACATACTAAGATGCTGCCTTTGTGCATGCGCACCAAAGTGCTTCGGCACACAGGTGTGAAACTTAGAGTCTTTGTGGCAAATTAATTCCATATAAACTGATTAGTTACAAAATTTTAAATAATCAAATAACTTATAACTTTTAACATATAACTTATAACATTCTATTTCTATAAGGAGTACAAAAGTCATAAAAAATTATGAGAAAATTACGCAAAATGATTAATATTGTATAACATATTCTACCAAACCGTCATCAAACAATTACATAATAAAAATCCAAGACATGGAGATTGTGGAGATATTAAAATACACACTGCCTGCCCTGATTGTCTTTTTTACTGCCTATTTGCTTATCAGGTCGTTTATCAGAAATGATCAGAAAAGGAGAAATCAGGAAATAATCCTGCAAAATCAGAAAACCATCACTCCTATCCGTCTACAAGCTTATGAAAGGGTTACCCTCCTTCTTGAGCGGATTTCTCTTGAATCACTGATAATGAGAGTTAATAAACCTGGTATGACATGCCAGCAACTTCACCAGGTTATGCTAAGCACGATCAGAGCAGAATTTGAACACAATCATTCACAACAGATTTATATTACCACTAAGGCATGGGCAGTAACTAAAAATGCCAGGGTACAGATTACAAAGATTATAAATACATCAGCCGATAAGGTAAAGCCCAAGGACCCGGCATTGAAATTAAGCACGCTGATCCTTGAGACAATGATGGAAATGGACAAGGAACCCACTCAGGTGGCTATAGATTTCCTGAAAAGTGAAGTAAACCAGGTATTTTAATTACATTAATTCTATACTCCGCTTCACAAATTTATTTAACTCTTCTCCTTTCAGCATATTATTAGAGAGCAAGGCAAGATCAATGATCTGCTTTACCAATTT
>CAZEWS010000095.1:0-3116 GCA_964515985.1 uncultured Rikenellaceae bacterium
AGAGGAAAAAAAAAGGCTGTCAATTTTACTTTCGACAGCCCGTGTAAGTTATACCATGAAATAAATCAAGGATTGATTTTCTGGTAATAGCGATCCAAAATACCGGTAATTAAAGGCTTATAATAAGACCAGTAAAACCTGGTTCCATTACCAGGGGCATCGTTCACCAATAAAAACTCCAGTTTTTCAATTCCCTTAAAATATGCCGTTTTGTTATTTACGGGATTATAAGTAAAGTCTCCGGCAAAATAGTAGTAATTATTTTCACCAGGTTGTTCTATAATGGCTGGAAAGATTTTGCGTATCATATTGGAATACAGAATGGAATCTCCCACCTCATTTGTATGAATCTTAAAATTAGCGATAACATTATTTTCACCGGATTCAATAACTTCAAACCAGTATGGAAAGTTGACCTTATAGGGCAAATCAAACTTTTCTTGTCCGTAGGTTGTAGTATAGATATAAGGAACCTCTATTTCCAGGTGTGTTTCATTTTCCAAAACCACAACCCTGTTCCCTTTCACAAGAACAATTCCGGAATTTTTAAAACTCCAGTCTTTTCTATACTGTTTTTCGTATAAGGAAACGATCCATGGCGGAAAATCAGGATTCTTGAGTATATCCAGGGACTCAAAGTATTTTCCGGTCCATTCCGTCCAGTGAATTCCGAATAAGGTTTCCGTTTTGTTTCTATCAAGCGGAGAAGTAGGATAGTCGAGGATATTGTATTCAGCCAGAATCAATTTATTCCGGTCTTTCATTTCTTTTAAAAGAAGGTAATCATTGCTCTTCAGTCCTCCATCAATGAGTCTTGACCTCCGGTTTTTACTTAGTCCTTTATACCAATCATTGAAATACACACCATATGTATCGGTATAATATAACACATCAAGGGAATCGGCTAAATTTAAAACCTCAGATAACCGGATCACTTTTCTGTCCCATTGCTTTTCCCTCAGTGGCCGCAGCGGATAAAAGCCCATATAATCCTTTTTGTAGGAATAACGTCTTTTATTGGTTTTTACATATTTGTTATGGTTAAGTATCCAATTAAAGGATCTGTGTTTATCGCGTTCGAGGGTTGGTACGGTTTTATCAAGAATAAGAATTTTCAAGGGCTTTTTTGGCTGAAAAGTCCACTTGAAAAAGCTGACGATGGGTAATGCAAAAATAATAACTAAAACTACGATGAATGCAATAAGTGACTTTTTCATGCGAAAATATCTTAGTTAATTAAATCCTTTTGAAAATGCTAAACTTTATAACTTAAGTTAGTTAAAATTTATAGGCATAAATGTATTAAAATAATTTTAGAAAAAAAACTATATTGCCATTCATGCCAAAAGGAGTTGTAATAATATCACAAACCTGAGTTTTTTGTTTGATTTCCTGTTAGAACTATTCTTGTTAATATCTTATACTGTTATTATATTGATTATGTTTCAGAGAAAATAACAAATTATTCTAAAATAACCTAACTTTTATGATACCTGCCCCGTGAAACACCTATGAAATAATCCCTAAATAGAACGTAAGTTCATCAAAGAAATTGGAAGATTTGTAAAAAAGTTATGCTGAAATCAACTTAAGGGCATAATCAACCCCTGATGAGTTTGAGGTATTTGGTGAATTATGAGAAAAATCAACCCAAATCACTCAGAATCTTGACAAGATTCATACTTACAATCTCCACCTTCCTGCCATTTAAATTAATGATCTTATCATTTTTAAATTCATTTATAGTCCTGATGAAACTTTCTTTCGTAGTTCCACACAACTCTGCCAGTTCTTTCCTGGTTAGCTGAAATTCAAAAACATGGCTTTTGTATATATCCTGGGAAAAGTATAGCAGGACATTGGCTATCCTACCTGGTAAATGTTTATAAGCTTGAGCCATTAGTTTATCAAAAATAAATAAACCATCCTTGCACAAGGTATGGATAATATCCATGGCAAAATCACCATTTTTTTTGATGAGATTCAGGAAAGCTGAATGGTCCGTCATGAAAATTTCCGAATCTTCAATTGCAGAAGCAGAATACTGGTAAATATCATCGCCAAAAACCGACATTAGTCCGATGAAATTCCCGGGATCTACAATTTTAAGAGCCAGTCTTTTCTTGTTTTTGCCTTCCTTGAAAATTTTAACCAGGCCGGATTGCAAAAACATAACATGGGATGTTCGGGTATTCTGCTTAAAAAGTACTTCGCGCTTGTCAAAATTCACCTTGTTGCTGTTTGCAATCAGGAAGGTTTGTTCATCTGTATCAAGAGTCCTGAAAAAACTATATTGGTTAAACCAGTTTATATTGGAACTTATATTAAGCTTTTTGTTCATTTGTTTATGGGGATTAAAATAGTTGGTAACTAACTTTCCAAGGAAATCCCTCGGGAGGTGGAGTTCCAGGGAAAATTTTCAAGATTTTCTTTTTTCAGATTAATCTAATGAATTAGGTTGAACAAGTAAATGATTTAAATCACCTAAATATAATATGTTATCTCATAAAAAAAAAAGATACGGTAAAAAAAATCCATTTATCTTTAACTTGTCATTTATCTGTATGTTAAGGCAGGATAAGATCAATAAGCTCATGGGCAAAAACACAGGTTCAAAAATATTGGTAATTGATGATTCAATGACCAATAACCTTTTAATTGAGGCCATTTTAAAAAGGGAAGGTTATCATGTTTTCACAGCTTTTTCAGCCGAGGAAGCCCTGAAGCAGTTGTACAAAGAGCTCCCGGATCTTATCCTTCTGGATATCCTGATGCCAAAAGTAGACGGTTTTGAATTTTTAAAGATCATAAAATCAAAAGATGGTTTAAAAGATATCCCGGTAATTGTTATTTCAGCCGTTAAAATTCCGGAAAATCTGGAAAAGGTAAAAGAATTAGGTGTCCAGGAATTTTTTCCCAAGCCAATCGATATCAATGCATTACTAACACTTATTTCCGATATTATCTGAATTGTTTGTGCTACTACCCCAAGAAAATGCCTAAAATGACTAAAATAATAAATGTCTAAAAGGTCAAAATGCAACTCTTAGACTCTTAAACCCTTAGACCCTTAGACCCTTAGACTCTTAGACCCTTAGACCCTTAGACTCTTAGAC
>CAZEWS010000095.1:3216-11751 GCA_964515985.1 uncultured Rikenellaceae bacterium
CTTAGACCCTTAGACCCTTAGACTCTTAGACCCTTAGACCCTTAGACTCTTAGACCCTTAGACCCTTAGACTCTTAGACTCTTAGACTCTGCGACTTTAGATTGTATGTTTAATTTCGCTTTCATTTTAGTTTATTTTAGGTTGTTTTAGTTCATTTTAGTCATTTTAGTCATTTTCCTGTTAATAATCTCTTTAAAAAATTTTCTACCGGTCTTTACCCGATGTTAATTTTTTAATTTATATTGCCGCAGGATATAACTTAAACCTATCATAAGCAACCCGTATTTTCCTAATACCGTTTTATTTTATATTACAATGTTATTAATTCAATAACCGTGGAGCCCTTTTACATATTTATTGTTATTGTATTGTTTGGATTGGCGATCTCCGACCTCATTGTTGGGGTTAGCAATGATGCTGTAAATTTCCTTAATTCAGCTATTGGATCTAAAGCTGCACCTTTCAAAGTGATTATGTTGGTTGCTGCCCTGGGGATACTGGCAGGAGCCACTTTTTCAAATGGCATGATGGAGATAGCCAGAAAGGGAATTTTTCATCCGGACCAGTTTTATTTTAGTGAGATCATGATCATTTTCCTGGCTGTAATGATGACCGTCATAATTTTGTTGGATGTGTTCAACACTTTTGGTTTGCCAACTTCCACAACTGTTTCGATTGTATTTGCATTATTAGGTGCAGCAGTGGCGGTTTCCATTATAAAAATATCCACTTCTCCGGAAAGGATTCAGGATTTATCTAATTATATAAACTCAGGAAAAGCGCTTGCGATTATTTTGGGCATATTGCTTTCGGTGATAATTGCTTTTACATTAGGTGCGATAGTCCAATACATTATACGGATTATTTTTTCTTTTGAATATACCAAATCTCTAAAATACTTCGGCTCAATTTGGGGAGGGTTAGTCATATCGGCAATCACTTTCTTTCTTTTAATTAAAGGTGCAAAAGGATCGTCATTTATTACAATTGAGATATTACACTGGATAAAAGCGAATACCCTTATTATTCTGGCTCTAAGCTTTATTTTTTGGACAATCTTGTTACAATTACTTTCCTGGATATTTAAAATCAATATCTTAAAATTCATAGTTTTGGTTGGGACATTCGCATTGGCTATGGCATTTGCGGGAAATGACCTTGTGAATTTTATTGGAGTCCCTCTCGCTGGTTTTGAATCTTTTAAATCGTTTATAGCAGAAGGAATAGGGAATCCTGATGTTTACTCAATGGAGGCTTTAAAAGCTCCTATTCAGACCCCACCTCATTTCCTTTTGATTGCAGGAATCATTATGGTCGTCACATTGTGGTTCTCAAAGAAAGCCCGTTCTGTTACTCAAACAACCCTTGATCTGAGCCGGCAGGAAGAGGGTCCGGAAAGATTTGAATCATCTTATTTTGCCCGTTCAATTGTACGCAATACCATTTCAATAAGTAACACATTGAAAGCGATTGTACCAAGAAGCATTCAAGTCAAGGTTAACAAAAGGTTCAACCGGAAATTTTATAATCAGCGAAAAAAGGAACAATCGATTTCTTTTGACATGCTGAGGGCTTCGGTAAATCTGTTTTTAGCCAGTATACTAATTGCAATGGGAACATCCCTTAAGCTTCCTCTTTCAACCACGTATGTAACTTTCATGGTAATCATGGGAACTTCTTTGGCTGACAGAGCCTGGGGAAGGGAAAGTGCTGTAAACCGCATTACCGGAGTTATTACCGTAATTAGTGGATGGTTCTTTACTGCCCTGAGTGCTTTTACAGTTGCTTTTTTAATGGCCTTAATCATTCATTGGACCGGATTTACAGGTATAATTTTATTGATTCTTCTCGTCCTTTTTACCGTCATTAAAACCCGTGATGTACACAAAAAACGCGATGAGGAGGAACAGAAAATTAAGGAGTCATATTATGCTGATGAGGAACTGAAAAGTGAAAATATCCTGGAAACATGTAAAAAGGATGTTTCCGAAACTATTTCTTCGATTTCTAAATTATTTTCAAACACCTATACGGGTTTGATAAAAGAAGACAGGAAATCCCTGAAAAGCACCCTTAAAGAAATAAAATTGCTGAACAAAAAGACAAAGACATTAAAAGATAACATTTATAATACCATAAAGCGACTGGAAGATGATTCGATTGAAACCGGACCTTATTATGTACAGGTGCTGGACTATCTTCGTGAAGCTGCACATTGCTTAACCTATCTTTCCGAACCCATTTTTAATCACATCGATAATAACCATCCACCCCTCCGGACAATTCAAAAAAACGCCCTGAAAGAACTAAATGAGCAGGTATTCATATTGTACAAAAAAATGCTAAAAATTATTAAGGATGATAAGTTTAAGAATCTTGGTGCCATACTTAATAACCAAAAAACAATACTTGACAAGATTGAAAAATTGAGAAAGCGACAAATTAAAATGATTAAACGGGAAGAAGCCGGCACCAAGAATAGTTTGTTGTTCCTAAATACATTAACTGAAAGCAAGAACTTAGTTCTTAATTCCATTAATATTTTAAAAGCACAACGAGACTTTGTAAATTATAGCAAAAATAACAAGAAAGAACTGTATAATCCGGTTCAGGAAAAGCAAATTGAACAAGGTACTTTGGAATTTTGATTAAGCTGACTAATTTCCAAATAAAACTTTCCGGATAGTTCAGAAAGAAATGTAAGAAGGGTAGAGTGAAATTTAACAAAAACTTAACATTAATCACTTCATTTTATTATTTAACCCTTTACATTTACAAAATCCTTTAGACTAAACCTAAAATGGATAATTTTTACATTTTTGTTGTTGCTTTATTATTTTTTTTAGCCATTTCAGATCTGGTTGTTGGTGTTAGTAACGATGCCGTTAATTTTCTTAATTCGGCTATCGGGTCCAAGGTTGCTCCTTTCCGTCTTATAATGATAATTGCCGCACTTGGTATTCTGGCAGGTACTACTTTTTCAAGTGGAATGATGGAAGTAGCACGTAAAAGTATCTTCCATCCGGAGTCATTTTATTTCAAGGAGATCATGATCATTTTCCTGGCGGTAATGCTTACTGACATCATTCTCCTTGACCTTTTTAACACCTTTGGACTGCCTACTTCCACTACCGTTTCCATTGTATTCGAATTGCTTGGAGCTGCAGTTGCCATTTCACTCATAAAAATATCAAATTCACCGGAAGGAGCCCAGGATATTTCAGGATATATTAACTCCGGGAAAGCTTTGGCAATTATCGCAGGTATATTGCTTTCGGTAATCGTTGCTTTTACCATTGGGACGCTTGTCCAGTATCTTGCGAGAATAATATTTTCCTTCGAATATGAAAAAACGCTGAAATATTTCGGGTCAGTATGGGGAGGGATTGCCATCACAGCAATTACCTATTTTATCTTAATAAAAGGAGCAAAAGGTTCTTCTTTTATTACAGCCGAAACGTTAACCTGGATCAAATCCAATACGCTGAATATACTTATGGTTAGTTTTGTTGGCTGGACTGTTTTGCTTCAGATACTGAATTGGCTTTTTAAGATCAAGATATTAAAATTCATTGTTCTTGTTGGAACATTTGCACTGGCTATGGCCTTTGCCGGTAACGATCTGGTCAATTTTATTGGCGTACCCCTTGCCGGATTTGAATCCTTGAAAGCCTACATTGCTTCAGGCGCAGGAGACCCTGGCCTGCTTACTATGGAAGTATTACAGGGAAAAGTTCAAACACCAACTCATTTCCTTCTGATTGCCGGTATTATCATGGTTGCCACTCTGTGGCTTTCAAAAAAGGCTCGTTCAGTCACCAAAACTGAACTTGATTTAAGCCGTCAAAGCGAAGGAATTGAAAGATTTGAATCGTCGTTTGTTGCACGAGCTATTGTCAGGGGTGCAATATCATTTACCAGTTTCATGCAATGGTTTTTTTCCAATTCAGTTCAGCAAAAAATAAACAAACGCTTCGACAGAAGAACATATGAAAAAATAAGAAAAGAGAAAGGGATATCTTTTGACCTTGTTCGGGCCAGTGTAAACCTGACTGTTGCCAGTATCCTGATTGCCATTGGCACTTCACTAAAACTTCCATTGTCAACAACTTATGTTACGTTTATGGTAGCCATGGGAACTTCCCTGGCCGACCGGGCATGGGGAAGAGAAAGCGGAGTATACCGGATAACGGGTGTGGTAACCATTATTGGAGGATGGTTTTTTACGGCACTAAGTGCATTTACCTTCTCCTTTCTCGCTGCACTCTTCATTTATTGGGCGGGATTGATTGGCATAATTGTTCTCATCGGTTTTGCAATTTTCTTTATCCTCAAAGCGCAAGCCGTCTTTAAAATACGTGACAAAGAAAAGAAACGTACCGAAGAAAAATATAAAACCGTTGCAGAATTAAAGGGTGAAGGAATTGCTCATTTATGCAGAGACAACGTATCTGCAATAATCATTTCCTTATCAAAATTATATTATCTTGTTATTACAGGCCTGAAAAGCGAGGACAGGAAATTGCTCAAAAAAACCATAAAAGATATAAAGGATCTTAATCTACAGACAAAAGATCTGAAAAACAATGTGTATTCCATATTGAAAGGATTAGGTGATGACACTATGGAAGCAGGACAATATTATGTGCAGGTACTGGATTATCTGAGGGAATCGGCACATTGTTTAACCTACCTGTCAGAGCCTATCTTTAAACACATCGATAACAACCATAAACCATTAAGAACTGTACAGAAAAACGATCTGACGGCCCTGAATGAAGAAATATCCACCTTTTACAATTTTATACTCAACACAATCAAAAGCGACAAATTTGATGCTATCAATGAAATTGTTGAAAAACAACAACTGATATTGGATAAGTTAAAGAAACTAAGGAAAAAACAGGTGAAAATGATCCAGAAAGAAGAGGCAGGAACCAGGATCAGCTTGTTATATTTCAATACTTTGGGTGAAACAAAAAACCTGGTTCTTAATACCGTAAATATTCTGAAAGCGCAGCGTGATTTTATCAATCAGGTCGTTATAAAACATTAACAAGATTCTTTTATTGAAAGAGGATACCCATAAATGAAGATGTATAAAGGTTTTATTATTCCGTATACAATCTTATTGT
The DNA here is from genome assembly GCA_964515985.1 of uncultured Rikenellaceae bacterium. Taxonomy (GTDB): domain Bacteria; phylum Bacteroidota; class Bacteroidia; order Bacteroidales; family VadinHA17; genus CAZEWS01. The sequence goes on from CAZEWS010000095.1 coordinate 8,352, forward strand.
TTTCGATATCACTTACCGGCTTTTCACAGGACAGCACAATCTTCCAGCCTCAAGGGAAAGTATTTGCAAGGATTTTTACTAATTTTCATTCAGAACTTTCAGAAAGTGAGCATCAATCTGCTTTTGAAGTCACAAGGGCATATCTTGGATACGAGTCGGAAATGCATAAAAACTTTTCAGGAATTGTTAAAATTGATATAGGAAAGCCGGATGATGGAGGTCAGAATTCTTCCTTTAGACAATATGCCTACTTTAAAAATGCCGGGGTAACCTATAAGAATGGGAAGTTTATCTGTCGATTCGGTTTAATCGATACAAAACAATTTACCATCCAGGAAAAAATATGGGGGCACAGATACCTTTTTAAATCTTTCCAGGATGAATATAAATTTGGCGTCAAAGCCGATATGGGCACAATTGTGGAATATAGGTTTAACTCCGTGCTTGATGCAGACCTTTCCGTTATGAATGGAGAGGGATACAAAAAACTTCAGTTAGACAATAGTTTTAGGACCGGACTTGGCTTTAATTTTTACCCGTCTGCCGGATGGATAATCCGGCTTTATTTCGATTATTCAGAAAAAGCTGTAGTTCAAAACTCATTTGTCACTTTTATAGGATATAAAAATAAACGGCTCGTTGCAGGATTAGAATACAATTACGAAACCAATTTTGAATTTGTTGATAATCAGAATATTATGGGCTATTCAGCTTATGTTTCTTATGATATTAATGACAGATTCCAACTTTTCGGACGATATGACAGGCTCTATTCCAATATATTGCCCAATGAGGAATTCAGTTGGCATTATGATAATGATGGGAGTACCATCATTGGAGGTGTTCAGTTCAGTCCGATCAAACAAATCAAAATTGCAGTCAATTACCAGGGATGGCATCCTATTTCAAACGATATTTCCAGCAGATCCTATCTTTATATAAATATGGGAATAAATTTTTAGTCCAAACCAAAGAGGCACAGTCAATTTAACATGACCACGCCCTTAGCTTAGGACATGGTTTTCAAAATTTGAATAAATACCGTATAATATTCCTAATCTGATTGGTGCTCTTTCCTCAGAAGGTCATTTATCGTTTTAACCGGGTTAAATGTGATAATGGGTACTTCAACAAATATGGTATTCCAGTCAGACATTGCACCGTTCCATAAACCGGGCAATTCCTGGGCCTTCAAATCTCTCCCGTCCTTTGACTTAACGGAGATGAAGCCGGTGTTGGGATCCCTGAACTCTAATAGATTAAATTTATCACCCTGGTAATCTTTTACACTACACACCAGGTCAACCGGATTAAAATGGGTTGATTGATCGAATATTAATTTCTGCTCCGGATTATCAAGGTCTATCTGAGACGATTCAACTATTTGCAACGATGCGGTTCCGTCAATACTCCTTGCCCAGAAAGGACCGCCACCAGGTTCCCCCTCATTCTTTACCATACCGCAAACCCTGATGGGCCTGTTTAGTTTTTTCCTCAAGTAAGACAGTGTTTCCTCTCCGGGCCATATCCTGTATCCTTCAGGTGGAACAACACACAATTCCTTTTCCAGGAAATGATTCAATTCTTCAATCAAACTATCTTCTATCATTTCCTTTTCGCCAAATAATTCTAAATAACGAAAGATTCTTTCCCGGAATATCATTAATACTCCGGCTAAAGCTTTTTTATATAGAGTGGTAATCTCTTTTAAACGATCGGGAACAACATTATCGATGTTTTTAATGAAGATAATATCCGAATCTATTTCATTCAGGTTTTCCAATAAGGCTCCATGACCACCCGGGCGGAAAAGAACTGAACCGTCCTCTTCCCGGAAAGGATTATTATTCAAATCAACTGCCATGGTATCGGTTGAAGGTTTTTGAACTGAAAAATTGATAAGGTATCGAACATTATATTTTTTCTCATAAAATGATTTAACTTCAGCCACTTTTGCGCTAAACGCTTTTAAATGTTCGGGAGAAATTGTAAAATGAAGCTGCACTCTGCCCTTTTTATCACGGCAATATTTTTCCCCTTCCACCAAATGTTCCTCAAGAGAAGTTCTGCATCCCTGTGGATAGAAATGAAACTTTAATAATCCTTTCGGCAAGTTTCCATAGTTCATACCTCCCTCATTCAGAAATGCGTCAAGGATCTCTGTTTGCCAGGATACATCCTGAATTGTTTCAATCTCTGTATTTTTTTTCTTTAATATACTCGTCAAATCATCATAAAAAGCAAAAGAACCAAGCTGTTTAAAAAACTCATCTACAGATGTATTTAATTCAGGTCCAGATTGGATGGTCACATCTTCCTGGCTCTTGATTTCGTTAAAATACTCAAATAAGGCCTTAAACATCCTTGTTGCAGCACCGGATGCGGGAACAAACTTTAGTATCATCAGGCCCTCCTTCCCGCTATCATACTTTTGCTGATAAATATATGCCTCTTTTTCAGGAACTTCCAGAATACCATCATCGATTATAGCCGGTTTAATGATAGTAAGGAAAGGGAACCCTTTTCTGAAATTCGACAACTGCTGCCGGATTGTTTCCAGTGTAATTCCTTTTTCCCTGAATTGAACAAGGTCTTTTTCTGTAGACATAGATTTCATTTTATTTGAGCGCAATAAATTAACACATCTCTCTACACTGTATTAATTTTTTAATTCACGAAGCTAAGTTCGTTTAACAATTCTTCAGAGCATATTCTCTTCCGGCTTTAAATGCATTAATATTCAAATTCACTATTTCCTCACCTTTTCTGCCAAAGATCTTACCTATTCCGAATTCAAAACTTTCAACCGGAATATCAATGAACGGAGAAGCAACTCCCAGCATGACAATATTTAAAGATCTGGTTGAGCCTGCCTTTCTGGCAATTTCTTTGGCATCAAGAATTAAGTGATGTGAAATTTTCTCAATTTCTTCTTTGAGCTTTGTTGCATCAGGGTAGTCAGGAATATTTACCATGGGATTTGAGTTGGTTACCAACCAACCCTGTTCTGAAAGGTATGGTAAATACCGGAGTGATTCCATGGGTTCAACAGAAAGGATAAGGGTTGCATTACCCAGGGGGATTAAATCAGAAGCTATTTCAGCATCAGAAATCCTGAGGTGAGATTGTACAGCCCCTCCCCTCTGGCTCATACCATGAACTTCAGCTTGTTTGAGATTTAAATCCTGATGTAAAGCAGCCATTCCAATGGTGGCAGCAATGGTTAATATGCCTTGTCCACCAACACCGGCCAGGATTATGTCATTTTTCATGTGAAAAGATGTTAACTGTTATATGTTATTAGTTATAGGTTATTAGTTATAGGTTATTAGTTATAGGTTATTAGTTATATGTTATTAGTTATAGGTTATTAGTTATAGGTTATTAGTTATAGGTTATT
>CAZEWS010000096.1:0-11684 GCA_964515985.1 uncultured Rikenellaceae bacterium
GCAATTTTGCAGATTTTTTAAATTTTCCAACGCTATTTGAGCAGTTGGATTTGATATAGCACATATGCTAAGAGCAATTAAAGTTTCTTCCAGATCTAAGCTTACCATTTTTCCATTTAAAACTTCTTTTTTTAAATAAGTTATCGAATCGATTATATTTTTAGGTAATAAATGCATATTTTCAGGGAGTCCTGCTAAATGTTTTGTGGTATTTATAATAAGACTTGATGATGCGTGCATAAGGGGAGAATTTTTACCAGTAATGATTGTTCCATCTTTTAATTCAATAGCAGCACCACAAAAAATTCCTTCATTTCCTTTTCCTTCTTTTTTTGCATCTATAGCAGCTTGTCTGGCAGGTTCAACTACTTTTCTTTCTTCAACCTTTGCGTTTACCTTTTCCATGATTAGTTCCGCTCTGTTTAGGATATCTTTATCAACGAACCCCATTACATATTCGCAAGCACATCTGAAATATCTTCTGATAATTTCCTGGTGAGAAGCTTCCTGAATAATATTATCATCCACAATTCCAAAACCGGCACGATTAACCCCCATATCAGTAGGAGATTTGTACAATGATTCTTCTCCCGTTATTTTTTCGATAATTCTTTTAAGTAAAGGAAAAGCTTCAATATCGCGATTATAATTAACGGTTTTCATATTGTATGCTTCCAGGTGATGGTGGTCGATCAGGATAGAATCTTTAAGGTCAACTGTTGCAGCTTCATAAGCGATATTTACTTTATGCTTAAGGGATAGGTTCCATATAGGAAATGTCTCAAACTTTGCATATCCTGCTTTTACACCATTTTTATATTCATGATATAAATTGCAGAGGCATGTTGCAAGCTTTCCGCTACCAGGCCCGGGTCCGGTAACAACAACGATTGGCTTAGTTGTTTTTACCGGTTCATTTAATCCGTATCCTTCATCACTTACAATCATGTCAACATTTGTCGGATAACCTTTGGTAAACTTGTGAGTATAAACTTTAATTCCATTACGTTCTAATTTATTCTTGAAAATTTTGGCAGGAGGTTGATTTTCATATCGGGTAATAACTACAGCAATAATTTCAATACCCCATTCATTAAAGTCGTCAATAGTTTTAAGAGCATCGGCGTCGTATGTTATACCAAAATCAGCTCTTACTTTTTTTCTTTCAATATCCCCTGCATAAATACAGAGAATAACATCAATCTTATCCTTAAGTTTCTGTAAAAGACGCATTTTAACATTTGGATCAAATCCTGGTAATACCCTTGAGGCATGATAATCAAATAAAAGTTTCCCGCCGAATTCAAGATATAATTTATCATTAAATTGATTTACCTTTTCCAGAATAGCGGCTGTTTGTTCTTTTAAATATTTCTCATTATCAAAACCAATCTTTTTTACATTATACACTTCTTTATTCATATGTTATTGAAGGTTAGTGTTTTATATTCCCCGGGTAAATCATCAAATAAAAATAAGATGCTATCTCAAAAGTAACAAGTTGTTAATTTGCTCCTTTCATCGTGAGATTTTGCCGGCCTGGTACAGGAGATTGATCAGCGCACGGTTAACAAGACGTTCACCCGCGCCGACCTCAACATGCGTCGCTGAAGTTGCCCCGTATCCTCCCTCGGTCGTAGACTGGATGGTGGGGAAGTAGCCAAGCATGTCATTGCAGTAACCAACGAAAAAGGTGTGCTTAAAGGGACTTTGTTCTTTGAGTACCAGTCCGTGCTCGACGAAGAATTCGCCGGGAAAAGTTGTTAGCGCCAGGTCCTCGCCAATCAATACAGTGTTAATCTCAGCCTGGATGCTGCGCTCCGCACGCGCTGTGTCATGCCTGGATGCGAGTGGGATCACCTCGGTATGAACCGAAAGCATGGATGTTTCTTCATAATCAATAATATGCCTTGATACTTGCTGCACTTCGTCCGCGATCGCCCGACCCATTTTCTCCACCTGCCTGAAGGCACCTTCGTCAGGCGGGGTTTTGTCCCAGAACGGATTGATGTCGCCTGCTGCTCCCTGCAAAAACATAACCTGGCCGCCTATTTCGTCCTCTACCATCCGCATCATTGCACCCGGATAGTCTGCCGAGATCAGGAGATTTTCCGGCCCAAGCACAACCGGATGGCATGTAAAGTTAAGTAAGGTGGCAATGGGCCCTTCGGATCCTTCAACACGAATCACTCCCAACTGGTAATCCACCGGGTTCGTTGGGATACGGTCGCGATTGCCCCAAAACATCACGACCCGCCCGTCGGTGTGGATCATGCGGCGGTTATGGCCTTCGCGTACTTCGCCCCAACCCACGCCAATCCGTGCAGATATTCGATTACGATCTGCTTCGACAATCGCCTCCGCTATTTTCCTTTCTGTCTCCCGTATCCAGGGATTCGCTGCCGAAGGAAAATCAGGCACTACCAGAGGCCCTGAGTGGGTATGCGACACCGCGAGCAGTATGTATTCAATTTCCGTGCGTTCCTGAACGATGGCTTTGACGTTCGTTATGTTCTCTCGTGTAATGGCGCCCAGGTCCACTGTAACAATAGCAATCTTCGTGTTCCCATCGTCCAGGACAAGAGCCTTGGCGTAAAGCAGGTCGTTAATGCCTTCGGATACGTTTGTGCCACGTGCGCTGTAGCCATACATCAGACCACCGATAGGTGGTGTTATGTCGACTTGCGCCACTCCGGCCTGTAACTGGGCAAACCCGGTTTGGGGCATGACAAATAACAAGGCACTGAGTAAGCCGGTAAGGAAGTGTATGGTTTTTTTTCGTCTCATATGTATATATTTTTCCGTGAATATGTATAACTATTTCTGTAAAATCACCACATCTGGCTTTTCACCGCGTGTGTCGTCGGTTAAATTGGAACTAATTTTACATAAAGTTAAGAGATATCTTTGATTTCTAAAAGGCAATTTTTATTTGGTTGTCGTCAAATCCGAATAGAGTCTTTTTCTTAAGGCGTACATCTACCCGGGTTATTCCGTTTTCGGTTTGATATATCAGTATCTCCTGGTTTTCATAAATAGTTTTTTCAGGCATCATTCTTATCTGATTTTTTTATAATAAATTCATTATTAAGATAGGATTTAACGGATATCTGATGACTAATTTCATATTTTTTTAAAATGCTCGTCAGATAAGTTTACCTCAAACCTGATGCAGCTTCCGGATTATTGCGCCTGCAGAAGGCATTCTCCCGTAGGGACTCTCCCACAGGGACTCCTTCGGAGCTATGGAGCTGTGGAAAAATGCAGAGGTTTAATCCTGATCAGCTATGGCAGTTTCTCCCTCCCAAAGGGATCACTATGTGAAAAGGTATGCCTTCGGCAGGCGTTTTTGTACGTTAGAGAATCAAAATCCTTCTCCATATTTCCTTCTCTATTGTGTGTTTAACCGAACAGTCCTGGCTTTTTACGGCATCGAAAACACTCTCTTACCAACTGGCCGGAATATGCAAATGAATTAAATCGATTTTTTATTGAAGCCAGATAAACAAATCATATTTTCAGCAAATAACCGACCCTGAAAGGGTCGAACACCTGCCTGCCAGCTGGCTGGACAATAGCCCGGGCAATGCCCGGGGTTAAATAAAAACAGGAAAAGCGATGCAACTACCAACCTAAATCAAGGCATATCACATCCATGCACAGCAAAGCACAAACCGCTAAGCAGTTATTCCTGCCCCTTCTCAACAACCACTCTATAATGACTTAGGGAATTACTTTCTTCAGTAACCTTTTCATATTTACAATTTATTAATAGCCAAAGGGATATTGGTCTTCTGGGCAGGAACCTATGAATATATGTGAGAAGTTTTTGCGTAGTCTGACGATGAGCATATGAATTATGGTGGGTTTAGAAACGAGTCGGTATCTACCGAGGCAGAAATTTTAATAGAAGCATTAAATTTGGCAACTAATAAGCCCCACCATTAATTATATGTCGTGTTGCCGGTAATACTATCTTCATTTTCAATCACTTCATGTATTTGTTCTGTTAATTCAGGCATTTTGTTTTTGATAACATCCCAAACAATCGAATAGTTGATGCCCATATAATTATGAATCAGTCTATCTCTCATGCCTGCCATGTCTTTCCAACTTATTGTATCCCATTTGAGTTTGAAATCAATTGAGATTTTTTTTGTCGCTTCTCCAATTATCTCAAGACTCCTTACAACGGCTCTCTTTAAGGTTTCATTTCCAAGAAAATCATCCTTTGTTGTTTCTGGTCTGATTACAGATAAAATATATTGGCACTCATCATATATGTGTCGTAAATATTCAGTTGGTTGTTTAGACATAAACGACCTCCTTTAAAATGTGTGGTCCAATATATGGACTTAATCCATTTTTTGTGACTATCTCAATTTTTTCATTCTTAAATAATTGTTCCAAATAATCACAGACAGACATAAAATTGTCAAAATTTTCTTTTTCCGGAGATAAATCAATTAATATATCAATATCACTATCCTTTCTATGTTCTCCCCGTGCATACGATCCGAATAATCCTATATTCTGAATCCCAAAACGATTCAAGTCTGTTAAATGTATTCTAATGGTATTTAATATATATTCTCTCGTAATCATTCAAAATCATTTTGTTGCAAATATAATCAAATTCGGGTTTCTTATGTTTGTATCTTTTTTAAAATTACCGGCAACGATTGCAGGTATGCCCCGCCCGTTCTGCACGTTTGCCTGAACTGCCCTGTCAACCAGACGGGCAAACGGCAGGCAGGAATGACTTGGTCAGGCGGATAGGATGTATGTTTAAAACCACTGCCTATATAAAATCCCTCATTCATCACTCCAAATAACATTCGCAGTCATGTAGATCCGATTTTTAATCGGATTGTTCATTACGAATGTAATGCAAAGTTGCTTCTATCACTCCGAATAAAATTCGGAGCTACATACTCTCATTAAAATTCAATGCTATTGTAGTAGATCATACGCCTACACTGTAAAGTATTAACACGGCACGTAAAGCAAATAACCGACTCTGAAAGGGTCTAACAACAATAGCCCCGGGCAACGCCCGGGTTAAATAAAAATGTCTTGTCCTAAAATAGGTTTACAGAAATATGAAAATAATGTAAACCAAAAACAGGACAAAAATGAAAATCAAGATAAATATATGGAAGCCCTTGAAAAGGCAAGTGTCGAACAGGATATATCTGCTTTTGTGGATTTCCTTATCAAGCTTGTAAAAAATGGACTTGAAGGAAAACCTGTTCCAAATGTACCTGAAGAATAATGTGTTCAACAAAGCCCGATATTCTGATATAAGGTTTTTATAGCAGTTGGCAGTGTTGAAATATTTAACCTAAGATTAATAATAAAGGAAGATTTTTTGAACTTCATTAGGGAACAAATATAAGCCTAAGCGTTTTCTATTCTTTCTCTGTAGACTTTTCTGCTTTGTGTAGAATAATCTTCTAATAGTGTTTTGTCTTTTGCCTTGAAAGCATCTGTAACATCGAGGTTGTTTTGTTTTACAATAATTCCTGTTACTTCAACTGGTTTATCAGAATAAAAGGTTATACGGTGGCTAATTTTGTACGGAATATTTTCTATGATTTTGAGTAAATCAAAGGTAACTTCCTTAAAATCACCTTGTGAAGAAAAGGTAAAGTCATCAATAAACCTTGTATGAACGATATCTATGTTTTTACATAGCTTCCATAATTTAAGGTCGTATTTAAGAAATACAAGGTTAGCTAAATGAGAACTTGTTGGGGGCTCCTTGGGGCAAATGTCCTTTTGTGGTCGTAAGTTTTGTCATTATCGAAGCATTCTTTGTAGAGTAGCCAAAACTTCTGAAACAATTAAAAACATGGTAATTGGTAATAGACGGAAAGAAGTTTCTTAAATCAGTACAGAAGTGATATTTTTTACCTTGGTGAATCTTCGCATTATCAATATTACACTTGCCTTTTATACCACCATAGAGTAAGGTATATCCTTTCGATTCTTTAATTAAACGTTCTGAAATTTTTGATTTTATCCTTTTCTGTATTCTTATTAACTCACCTGTATTGCCCAAGACGAGATAATTGCTTAATGGGCTTTACATGTAGCCATTTTTTCCTCAGATTGATGAAATGGGCATTTTTACAGGATAATTCACAAAAGGGTGATTTTAAGAACTTCTCTGCAGGGATCGGTTTCCATTATTCACCTTGTATTTTTTAATCACCCAGTAAATCTCTTTTTTGAATGATTCGATATCTCCGTTTCTTATCCAACAAATCAAACCTGATTTGAATCCCACACGGGTAAGGTTTTTATCATGATCAGTAAACAGTTCAATTTGACCGTTCCCAGGGATCATATATTTCTGTTTTGTTTTCATTCCGGTTCCAGATCGAGTTTATCCAAATCTTTTTTTTTACTTCTGTAAATTTAAATAAAATTCAAAAAATAATCACAAGGATCAATTTCACCGGATTTTTCACCTGTATTAGTTATATAATCGTACGTGAATTATCACCTTTTTTATAAAAAAATGTTTATTTTCAGGCAATTATAAGATATTTTTTATTGGGGTAGCAAAAAGGTAGCAATTATGAAGCCAAAAACGTATCAAATCGTGTATCAAAGAGGAAAGCGACCAACAGTTAATAAAACGCTGAAAAGTATTGTTTTTACTGTAGTAGCGAGAGAGAGACTTGAACTCTCGACCTCATGATTATGAATCATGCGCTCTAACCTCCTGAGCTACCTCGCCAAAATAATAATTGTTTGTTATTTTAAATTCTTCATGAATCATGCGCTCTAATCCCGAAAATCACAGTTCCGAGAATCGGAGCTGATGATTTTCGAGGACTCTCGAGAAACTACGTGATCACACAGATCACTTGTTTCTCGGAGCTCGCCATTTATTATTTGATGCAAAAAATTGCGGAAACAAATATACGATTTCATTTTAAAATTTCCATGACTACTTATAACAGAAATCTACCTGTATAAAACTGGCTTGCTGCAACGGGTTAAAACCCAGTGTCATGAGGATGAGTAATAGAACATAGCTACGCTATTTAATTAAAAATGAAAAATTAAAAATTATGGATAGGGGATTAGGAGAAAGGTTATTTAAGTTTGCGATAGATGTAATAAAATTTTTAAGGAATATAAAAAATACTCCAGAAATTACTGTGATGAAATACCAGTTGACAAAAGCGGCAACATCAAGCGGAGCTAACTATTCACCCCGTCAAATTTGACGGGGTAAAGAAGCGCAAGCAGCATCATCAAGGGCTGATTTTAAAAATAAAATTACCATTTCATTAAGAGAGATGCGGGAATCAAATTATTGGTTAAAAATATTTAAAGCTCTTGACATTGGAGATAAAGAAACAGGAAAATATTTGGTTAATGAATCAGGTGAGCTTAAAAAGATTTTAGGGTCAATTTCAAGCAAAACATCTAAATAACATTTTTTTAATTTTTAATTTCTAATTTTTAATTGTTTGTAAACCTCAAAACATTGAACTTAATCCCGATAGCTATCGGGACGATGGCTATCGGGACGATCTCATGAACGAAGTGAATAAATTCCGATACATTGTTATTTCCATCAATATCGTTTGTACTTTTACCGGTTTAATTTTTTATATTAACATTTTTCTCTATATTGCATCAGCACCAAACTTGTTTAATATTTTATCCTCATATAAATGAAACAAAAATTAGAACTGGAATATACCATCAACTCCTCTCCTAAAGTCCTCTTTAATCGATTGAGTACTGCCGGTGGTCTCTCTGAATGGTTTGCCGATAATGTTAACGTAAAAGGGGAAACTTTTACTTTCATTTGGAGCGAATCAGAACAAATAGCCGAACTGATTCTAAAAAAAGATAACAAATACGTCAGGTTCAGGTGGATTGATGAAGAAGAAGAAAAATTTTATTTTGAATTCAAAGTTAATATCCATGAGCTTACGGGAGATGTTGCCTTGTTAATCACCGATTTCGCTGAAGAAGATGAACTGGATGATACCATTGAACTGTGGAATACACAGATAGCCAAACTAAAACATGTGTTAGGCCTTTAGAAAATTCTTGTCCTCCAAACTCTTTCCTAAAAATATCTTAATTTTGTATTCGTTTCTACTATGGATCCTATTATAATATTTTACCGTGAAACGCCTACACATTTTTATCATTAACTCTTTCATAGGTCCCCTTATCATGACCTTTTTCATTGTCCTGTTTATACAAATCATGCAATTCCTGTGGAAATATATTGATGACCTGGTAGGGAAAGGACTTGATCTTCCTACCTTATCCGAATTGTTGTTTTATTTTTCTGTCAGTTTTATTCCCTTAGCCCTTCCGTTGGCCATCCTGTTGGCAGCATTAATGACATTTGGGAACCTGGGTGAGAATCTTGAGCTTACTGCCCTGAAATCTTCCGGGATATCCCTGCAGAAAATCATGTCACCCCTGATTTTTCTGGTTGTTTTTCTAAGCATAGGTGCATTTTTCTTTTCCAATAATATCCTTCCGCGAGCCAACCTGAAAGCAAGATCCTTGCTGTGGGATATTCAGCAACAAAGGCCGGAAATAAACATAAAAAAAGGAGAATTTTATAACGGCCTTGAAGGAATCAGTATAAAGATTGCCGATAAAGAACCCAGAACAAATTTGTTGCACAAAATCCTCATATATGATCACCGAGAAAAAGCCGGTAATATTTCGGTTATCTATGCTGATTCGGGTTATATGAAAATGACTCTTGATACAACAAACCTGATCTTTACCCTTTACCATGGTTACTCCTATAATGAGGTAATTGACGAGGATAAAAAAAAGAGGAGAAGGGCTGTTAAGACATATCCTCACCGCCGGGATGTATTTGAAAAACAGGAGTTGATTTTTGAATTAAGAGATTTCGGACTAAGCCGGACAGATGAAGATTTGTTTAAGAATCAATATGCTATGCTTAATATGCAGCAACTATCCTACTTCTCAGATTCTCTTAGTCATGATTTTGAAGACAGAAAAAAACTTTTCACTAACACTATGTTCAAATCACATTTGTTGGTTGATTATAGTTTAAGGAGAAGACAGGACACTACAAAAGTAAATGATTCATCAGAGGTAGCCATCTTTGATCCTGAAAGGGTTTTTGAGGAACTTACATTATCCGAAAAAGAAACCACCATTGAAAGGGCTCTTGTTCAAGCCAGGAGTACTAAAAATTATATATCCAGCTCAACGTACAACCTGATTTACAGGGCAAAAAGAATACGCCGGTATCAAATTGAATGGCACAGGAAACTCACCTTGTCATTTGCCTGTTTCATTTTCTTTTTTATTGGTGCACCACTGGGGGCTATTATTCGTAAAGGCGGTCTCGGTACACCTATGGTAATTTCGGTCATATTCTTTGTCATTTATTACATCATATCCCTGTCGGGCGAGAAATTCGTTCGTGAAGTTGTTGTCGCATCATTCACCGGTATGTGGTTTTCGTCACTTATTCTTTTACCCATTGGAGCTTTTCTTACCTATAAAGCAACCGTCGATTCAGCTATCCTCAACGTTGAAACGTACATCAACTTTTTCAAGAAACTCTTTAAAATTAATGTAGAAGATTCTGAACAGTACGGGGGGATTTAAAACATGAGGATCCTTCAAATTGCCAATAAATTTCCTTACCCACCCAAAGACGGAGGTTCCCGGGCTACATTTAATCTTACAAAGGGGTTTTCTGAATTAAATCAGGAAGTCACTGTTCTGGCTATGAATACGTCCAAACATTTTAACGATACCAGGAACTTGCCTGAAAATCTTAAAAAGACCGTCCGGTTTATTCCATTCAAAATAAATACGAATATTTCTTACATAAAGGCTTTTATCAACTTTCTGTTCTCTAATCTTCCCTATAACCTTATCAGGTTTAAATCAAAGAAATTCAGTGATGTCATCCGTAAGATCCTTGAAAAACAGTATTTCGATATTATCCAGTTGGAAGGTTTGGCACTGGCATTTTATGTTCCTGTAATCCGTATGTATTCCGGAGCGAAAATTGTTATGAGGGCTCATAATGTTGAATTCAAAATTTGGGAAGGCATAGTCAATCAATTTAAACCCGGCGTAAAGAAGTTTTTCGCAAAAATAATCTACCGGAGATTAAGGAATTTTGAACTAAAAAGCCTGAATCAGTACGATGCAATTATACCTATTACTCCCAACGACCTTGAAATGTTCAAAAATCTGGGCACTGAAAAGCCCATGTTTTGTGCCCCGTTTGGAATGGATCTTACAAACCTTGAAAAAAAACCAAATAATCAAACATTCCCATCACTCTTTTTCCTCGGAGCATTGGACTGGATACCCAACCAGGAAGGTCTGATATGGTTCCTGAATAAGGTTTGGATGGACTTGAAACGTAATCATCCAAAACTTGAGTTTTATGTGGGGGGAAGAAATGCACCCTCCTGGCTGGTAAAAAAGATCAACCAGAAACAGATTGTTTTTGCAGGAGAAGTTAAGAATGCCTACCTGTTCATGAACGACAAGACCATTATGGTTGTTCCATTATTTTCCGGCAGTGGTATCCGGGTAAAAATTATTGAAGGAATGGCTCTGGGAAAGGTTATCATATCAACTTCTGCAGGTATTGAGGGTATTCCGGCAACTCATGAAAAAAACATTATTTTCGCTGATAATAGCCAGGAGTTTATATCTCAAATAAAACGATTGATCCGGGATAACAAGCTTCGCAGCCGGATAAGCACGGAAGCACAAAAGTTAATTCAGGAAAAATTTGATAATTTAGCAATCACATCAAGTATCTTAACATTTTATAAGTCTCTTCTGGATGATCAGTAAAACTCTATTTTGGGCGTCAATTTTCCTGCTATTTCATTCCTATATCCTCTATCCATTTTTACTGAAAATTATTTACTGGCTTAAACCAAAAAGAAAAGTTTCAGAAACCGGATATTCTTTCTATCCAACCGTTTCCATACTGATGGCCGTCTACAACGAAAAAAAAGTAATACGACAAAAAATTGAAAGTGTTTTTTCGACCAACTATCCAAAAGGGAAATTCGGGATTTTTGTTGGATCTGATGGTTCTTCTGACCAGACAAACAACATATTGACTGAGCTTTCAAAGAAACATAAAAACCTCTCTGTTCATATCTTTAAGGAACGAATGGGTAAAGCCAACGTAATTAACCGGCTTGCGGACCGGGCAAAAGGAGAAATATTTATTCTAACGGACGCTAATGTTTTATTTGATGAAAACACTATACCTGAGCTAGTTACAATGTTCAGGGATCAGGAAACAGGACTGGTTGACACCAATATGATAAACAGGAGTTTGAAAAAAGACGGAATATCGATACAGGAAAAGGCATATATCTCGATGGAGGTTAAAACCAAAAACCTGGAAGGGGAAATCTGGGGAACCATGATGGGACCTATGGGAGGTTGTTATGCGATCAGACGTGAATTGTATCTGCCCGTACCTGACAACTTGCTGGTTGATGATTTCTATATTAATATGAAAGTTCTGCAAAAGGGGAAAAAAGCTATTAACAATTTAAACGCTAAAGTATACGAAGATGTTTCCAACGATCTTGGGGAGGAGTTCAGAAGAAAAACAAGAATTGCAACCGGTGATTTCCTGAATTTTAAACTCTTTTTTC
>CAZEWS010000097.1:0-11627 GCA_964515985.1 uncultured Rikenellaceae bacterium
AAATTAATTGATGAAAAAATGAATATCCAATATCCAACAAGGAACTTAACGAAGTAATCTCATGAGCGATAGCGAATAATAATGAATGATGAAGTAAGAAACTTCAAAAATCAAAAATCGTTAACTTAGCCCCGATGGCTATCGGGGCGATCTCACCGAAGGTAATCCTTGTTCGATATTCGCTTATTAATTGTGCCCAAAGATAAAACATTCTTCCCGATTTCCGGGCATTACGTATTGAGTCCATCATTCAATTGAAAAGGTCAGTCCTTCCTCAGCAATAAATGTATTTTTAAAAACCTTTCTTGCTTCATTAAGAAGTATATCAAGGTTTTTATATCTCGGAGAAAAATGTCCCAAAACAAGTTTCCCAACTTTAGCTTCACTCGCTAACAATGCGGCTTCATAACTTGTGGAATGATAAGTTTCTTTTGCCCGGTCAGCTAAATCGTGGGTATATGTGGCTTCATGGTATAACAGATCGACATTATTTATCTTGGTAATGATCCCTTTATGGTAACCTGTATCGGTACAATACGCAAATGACCTGGGTTTTGGCGGATCCAAAGTTAATTCCATATTGGAAATAATCTGACCTGCAGAAGTTTTAAAATCAGCTCCTTCTTTTATCCTGATAATTTCCTTTACCGGAATCCTGTATTTTTCAATTGCTTCTTTCCTGATATTTTTCAATTTCGGTTTTTCCCTAAAAAGAAATCCGCATGTGGCAATTCTATGCTTCAGAGGTATGGTTTCCACCCACATATTCTCATCTTCATAAATTCTCTCGGATCTGGAACAATCCAAAGCATGAAATGCCAATTTATAAGGTAAAAAAATGTTAAAAGCTAATAAGTTATCGTTAATAATTCTCTCTAAATCAGGAGATGCATAGATATGCAGATCGGCTTTTCTGTTCAGTATCCCGTAGGACGATAACAATCCAAATAATCCGAAAGTGTGATCACCATGGAGGTGACTAATAAAGATATGATTTATTTTCCCGAGTCTTATTTTGTGCCTCCTGAGTTGCATTTGGGTACCTTCCCCGCAATCGATCAAAAAAAAACGCTCATGCACATTCAGTACATGAGCTGACGTATATCTTGTTGACGTAGGTATAGCGGAACTATTACCCAGTATAGTTAGAGAAAATGTCACCTTAACTAATCCGTTTCTTCAGAAATTAACCCAACGGCTTCATCAACAGTTTCAGTAATATTAAGAACGGTATCTAATTGTGATATAGTAATCAACCGTTCTACCGCCTCATTCAAACCTACAAGAACAAATGTTCCATTCGCGTTTTTACAGAGCCGATTGGCAACCAGGATAGCACTTAAACCGGACGAATCACAATAGTGACATTTAGCTAAATCAAGCAGGATGTTTTTCTCACCGTTTCCAGAAATCAAAACCAACTCAGATTTAAGGTTTGGTGCGATATGTGTATCTAATTTTTCTTCTAAAACTTGAATTAAGGTATAATTTTCCTTTTTTTCGATATTGAATTCCATAATGAAAGAAATTTAGAATATAAATATAATTATTTTTTCTTTCTTTCGGTTGATTTATTTTCTTTTTCTTCCATTTCAGATTTCAAGGCAGCTAATTCGGTGATATCTCCCAGTGTAGTTTTCTCCATACTACTCTTGATTTTTCTGGGTGCTTTTTTTGTTGGTTGGGCACCTGCCTTTTTGGTGGATTTATCCCTAGATTTCTTCGGTTCTTCCCATACCCGTGCATGGGAAAGAACAATTCGCTTTGCCGATTTTGAAAATTCGATTATCATAAATTCAAGCTTCTCATCAATCTTGGCTGAAGTACCATCTTTTTTTATTAAGTGTTTCGGCGTAATAAATCCTTCAACTCCATATGGTAATGAAACCAAAGCACCCTTATCAAAAACTTCGATAATTGTTCCCTCATGGATAGAATCAATAGTGAATATGGTTTCAAATACTTCCCATGGATTCTCTTCAAGTTGTTTATGTCCAAGACTAAGTCTTCTGTTTTCTTTATCAATCTCTAAAACAACTACTTCTATCTCTGCACCGATGGAAGTAAACTCAGCCGGATGCTTGATTTTCTTTGTCCATGAAAGATCTGAAATATGTATTAACCCGTCTATACCCTCCTCAATCTCAACAAAAACACCAAAATTAGTAAAGTTTCTTACCTTGGCAGGATGTTTCGAGTCTATTGCATATTTCTCATCGATTTTATCCCATGGGTCTGGTTTCAACTGTTTAATGCCTAATGACATTTTTCTTTCTTCCCGGTCAAGGGTTAGTATCTGTGCATCTACTTCATCTCCCACTTTAAGAAATTCCTGTGCGCTCCTGAGGTGTTGTGACCAGGACATTTCTGATACATGAATTAAACCTTCCACACCCGAAGCAATTTCAACAAATGCTCCATAATCCGCTATAACAACTACTTTACCTTTAACCTGATCACCAATCTTAAGTTTAGGATCCAGTGAATCCCATGGATGTGGGGTTAATTGTTTCATTCCAAGAGCTATACGCTTTTTATCGTCATCAAAATCAAGGATGACTATGTTTAGCTTTTGATCGAGCTGGACAATTTCTTCAGGATGACTAACCCTGCCCCACGACAGGTCAGTAATGTGAATTAATCCATCAACACCACCCAGATCAATAAATACACCATATGATGTAATGTTTTTAACAGTTCCTTCAAGTACCTGTCCTTTTTCAAGTTTAGCAATGATTTCTTTTTTCTGTTGTTCAAGTTCAGCTTCAATGAGTGCCTTATGCGAAACAACCACATTCTTGAATTCACGGTTAATTTTCACAACCTTGAATTCCATTGTCTTACCTACATATAAATCATAATCGCGTATGGGTTTTACATCAATTTGAGAACCTGGAAGAAAAGCTTCAATACCAAAAACATCGACAATCATACCACCCTTTGTACGGCATTTAATATAACCTTTAATGATCTCATCACTTCCCAAAGCCTCATTCACCCGATCCCATGATCGTAAAGCCCTTGCTTTTTTGTGCGAAAGCACCAACTGCCCCTTTTTATCTTCCTTACTTTCTACATAAACCTCAACTTTATCTCCCACTTTCAATTCGGGGTTATAACGAAATTCATTTAAGCTAACTACACCTTCAGATTTATATCCAATGTTAATAACTACTTCACGTTTAGTCATAGAAATTACCGTACCCTCTACTACTTCATTTTCAGCAATGGTAGAAAGGGTTTTATCATACATTGACTCATACTCGGCTCTTTGTTCAGGAGAATAGTCCTCCTGTTTTACTATACCTTCCCAGTCGAAATCGCTAAGTTTCTCAACGTCAGTTGCCTTTTGATCTTTTACGGCCTCTTTCTTTGCAGTTTCGGTCTCTTTCTTATGCTTTCCCAGGACTTTCCTGGCCTTTTTACTTTCCGTTTTAGACTTTACTTCTTCAACCTCCTCTGTTTTCACTTTCTTTGTCTTAGCCGGTGTGGGTTTTTCTTCTTTTTTCGCGGTTGATCCTGTAGAATCGGTCTTATCCTTCTCCTTACTTTTTTTAGCAGAAGGCTTTACTTTTTTATCCTCTTGTTCCAAATCCTTTATTGTCTTTTCCTCATCGTTTAATTGTTCTTCTGTCTGGGCTTTCGTGGTATCAACCTGACCGGATACTTGTTTTTTCGCAATTTCTGTTTCCCCGGTAACTTCTTCCTTTAAATCCTTGTTTTCTTTTTCTGTCATTTTGCAAATAAGCAACTGCTAATTAATATGTTAGACATTATATAGAAATTCTATTGAGCTGCAAAATTAAGATTTTATTCTTTACAATAAACCAATCTGAAAAAAAAAGTTAAATTTTTCTTTCTCAGCAAGTTTTCTAAAATATCCGGGATCGTAAATGAAATTTATAAATAAATTACTAATGTTTAATAAAAAAATCAAACTACAAGGTGAAATTTACTAAATCATTTATCTTTGTGAGCAATAAAAGCTCAATCGGAGTTTTTAAACATTTATAAATCAGTAAAATAAAACCACAATGAGAATTTCCGTTATTGGAACCGGATACGTAGGTCTGGTTACCGGTACTTGTTTTGCAGAAACAGGAATTACTGTTACATGTGTTGATATTGAAAAGACTAAAATTGATAAATTAAATAAAGGCATAACTCCGATTTATGAGCCTGGTCTCGAGAATATGATAAAACGTAATACTGAGAAGGGAAGATTGTTTTTCACAACAGGCTTAAAAGACAGTTTAATCGACTCTGAAGTACTGTTTATTGCAGTTGGGACACCTCCTGATGAAAATGGCAGCGCCGATTTAAAACATGTTTTATCGGTTGCAAAGGAAATTGGCAATTACCTCGATCATTATATGGTTATCGTTACTAAAAGTACAGTACCAGTTGGCACTGCAAAGAAAGTTATGGAAACCATCAGAAATGAGCTCCAAAAAAGAAATATTGATATTCAATTTGATGTTGTATCAAATCCGGAATTTCTGAAAGAAGGAGCTGCAATTGATGATTTTCTGAAACCCGACCGTATAGTTATTGGTATTAACTCAGAAAAAGCCGAAAACCTGATGCGTAAATTATATAAACCTTTTCTGTTAAATAATCACCCCATTTTGTTTATGGATATTCCGTCTGCCGAATTGACCAAATATGCTGCTAATGCTATGTTAGCCACCAGGATCAGCTTTATGAATGAATTAGCCAACCTGTGTGAAATCATTGGCGCTGATATAAACCTGGTCAGGAAAGGGATTGGTACCGATAGTCGGATCGGAAATAAATTCATTTACCCAGGTATTGGATACGGAGGTTCTTGTTTCCCAAAAGATGTCAAAGCACTTATCAGTACCGGTGAAGAAAATGATTATCCACTTGAAATCCTTAAAGCGGTTGAAAATGTTAATCATAACCAGAAATCGGTTCTGTATAACAAAATACATAATCATTTTCACGGAAATTTGAGAAACAGGACTTTTGGTATTTGGGGGTTATCATTTAAACCACAAACCGATGATATGAGGGAAGCGCCATCATTGGTAATAATAGAAAAACTTTTGTACCAGGGTTCAAAAATCAAAGCCTACGATCCTGTTGCTATGAATGAAGCAAAAAGAAGGTTCGGAGATAGAATTGAACTGGTTAAAGATCCGTATAAGGCTTTGATTGATGCATCTGCATTGGTTCTGGTTACTGAATGGCCGGAATTCAGATTACCTAATTTTAAAGTACTTGGCAAATTGCTGAAGGAAAAAATTATCTTCGACGGCCGGAATATTTATGATCCGGCAGAAATGAAAGAACTGGGTTTTACTTATTATGGAATAGGAAGAAAATGAAACCTTCATGATAAAACATTTTCTCACAGACAAGGATGAAAAACAAGTTGGCAATTAAGATTATAATAGCACTTAAGCTAAGATCATGAAGGTTCGCCGGCCAGGATAGAGGATAACTTGTGGGAGGCCGGCAACAAATACCACTTAAAATGATTAGAATTATATATAACAAATTGATTATTACCGCATAATATATTTCTTTCAGATGAAAAAAATTTTAGTTACCGGTGGTGCCGGCTTTATTGGTTCCCATTTATGTGAACGGTTACTTAACGAAGGAAACGAAGTGATTTCTCTTGATAATTATTTTACAGGGTCAAAATCCAACATAATCCATCTATTGGATCATCCCTTTTTTGAAGTTATTCGGCATGATATAACCATGCCATTTTATGCTGAGGTGGATGAGATTTACAACCTTGCCTGCCCTGCCTCCCCTATTCATTACCAATTCAACCCAATAAAGACGATTAAAACCTCAGTTATGGGAACCATTAATATCCTGGGTCTGGCCAAAAGAGTTAAGGCAAAAATTCTGCAAGCTTCAACAAGTGAGGTTTATGGAGATCCTCAGGTTCATCCTCAAAGGGAAGATTATTGGGGAAATGTGAATCCAATCGGGGTAAGATCTTGTTATGACGAAGGAAAAAGATGCGCCGAAACACTTTGTATCAACTATAATGCTCAGAATAATGTTAAAATTAAAATAG
The DNA here is from genome assembly GCA_964515985.1 of uncultured Rikenellaceae bacterium. Taxonomy (GTDB): domain Bacteria; phylum Bacteroidota; class Bacteroidia; order Bacteroidales; family VadinHA17; genus CAZEWS01. The sequence goes on from CAZEWS010000097.1 coordinate 6,062, forward strand.
CCAGGATATTTAATACCTATGGACCAAAAATGCTTCCCAACGATGGCCGGGTTGTTTCCAATTTTATTGTTCAGGCTTTACAAGGTGAAAATATTACCATTTATGGTGATGGTTTACAAACCAGGAGTTTCCAGTTTATCGATGATCTGGTTGAGGGATTAATCAGACTAATGAATACCTCCGATGATTTTATGGGACCTGTAAATATTGGAAATCCGACCGAATTTACCATGCTGGAACTTGCGCGGACGATACTTAATTTAACCAAATCAACATCCGAAATTTCGTTTTTACCTCTTCCACCGGATGACCCTGAACAAAGAAAACCTGATATTGGTCTTGCCAGGAAAGTCCTGGGATGGGAGCCCAAAATAATGCTTGAACAGGGATTGCTTAAAACAATTGAGTACTTTAAAAATTCTCTAACACGATGAAAGGTATAATATTAGCAGGTGGTTCGGGAACACGATTGTATCCGGTAACAAAAAGTATATCGAAACAAATCATTCCGGTTTATGATAAACCTATGATATATTATCCCTTGTCTGTCCTGATGCTGGCAGGCATAACAGATATCCTCATAATTTCAACTCCGCAAGATATCAGATTGTATGAAGATCTTCTGGAAACCGGTGAACAGATCGGTCTCTCCTTATCATACGAAATACAGCCTTCACCGGATGGGCTGGCACAGGCATTTATAATTGGGGAAGATTTTATTGGTAATAATAATGTATGTTTAATTCTGGGGGATAACATTTTTTATGGACAAAGTTTTGGTAAAACCCTTCTCGAAACAGCTCAGATTGAAGATGGCGCCATGATTTTTGGTTATTATGTAAACAATCCTGAACGGTATGGAGTAGTTGAATTAGATTCCAATGGAAGAGTTCTAAATATTGAGGAGAAACCTAAGACACCAAAATCCAATTATGCTGTAACCGGTCTGTATTTTTATAGTAATGATGTGGTTGAAAAAGCCAAAACATTAAAACCATCAGCCAGGGGAGAACTGGAAATAACGGACCTGAACAAGCTCTTTCTGAATGAGGGACGGCTTCAGGTTAAGCTCCTGGGACGTGGAATGGCTTGGTTAGATACAGGCACACATGATAGTTTGCTGGAAGCTTCAAACTTCATAGCTACACTGGAACGCCGTCAGGGATTAAAAGCATCGTGTATTGAAGAGATTGCTTTTAAAAGAGGTTATATCAACAAGGAACAACTACTAAAACTTGCCAAATCTCTGAAGAATAGCCAATACGGAACCTATTTGGTTAATCTTGCCAAAGAACAGATCAAAACCTGGGAAGCCTGAATGTAAGAATATGAAAGTGATTAAAACAAATATTCCGGATTTGTTGATTATTGAACCCCGGGTTTTTGAGGACGACAGGGGTTATTTTTTCGAAAGCTATAATTTAAAAACCTTCATTTCACGAAAAATTGACTTCAATTTTATCCAGGACAACCAGTCAAAATCCCAGTTTGGGGTAATTCGTGGTTTACATTATCAACTGGAACCTTTTGCGCAAACAAAGTTAATCAGGGTTCTTGAAGGAGAAATTCTCGATGTTGCGGTAGACATTAGAAAAAACTCTCCAACCTTTGGAAAATGGCAAGGCGTACAGTTAAGTGCAACAAACAAAAAACAACTTTTAATACCGAAGGGATTTGCGCACGGTTTTTCCGTGCTCTCAACATCAGCTGTAGTTTTCTATAAGTGCGATTACTATTACAAGCCGGAAGCTGAAAGAGGTATTATATTTAATGATCCTGCACTTAACATTGATTGGAAAATCGAGTTAAACAAAATTGTCTTATCAGAAAAAGATAAAAATCTGCCGGGTTTCCGGGAAGCGGAAAATAACTTTTTATTTGGTAATAGCTAAAGCATTGCTTTGCAAAACTGCTCCCCCTGTTGAATCGCTTTACACCAACTTTTTATTGGATTCCACAGGGAAGGCATTCCTTATTTAAAGCATACTTGCAATGGATGGCAGCCCAATACCGCGTAGCGGTTATATTATTGTAGATGGTACAGAACAGGCAGAAACGTTTTCGCTGTGGGCGATAAATAGAATTTGTAAAGAATAGCAATCAGGGTTACAACGTTTGTATCTGGGAAATTAATCCCCTACAGGGAAAGAATTTCTTGCAACTGTTACATTTTCTACAATAATTTATGCCCTACGGGCAATTTGTAAGCAATTCAATATTGTATAAACTTTAGAACAATTAACCTGAATATAAAAAGAGACTCTTGAAAATTTAATAGTTACAAGATCATTAAATAAACCTTATGAACATCCTGGTTACAGGTGCGAATGGACAACTGGGCAGTGAAATAAAAGAGCTGGCTGCTTATTATCACAAATTTCGTTTCGTTTATACCGATATTGATAATTTAGATATTACCAGGTATGAGCCGTTAGAACAATTTGTTAGAAAAAATTCATTTAACTTCATTATTAACTGCGCCAGTTATAATGCTGTTGACAAAGCTGAATCGGAAACAGAGCAGGCTTATTTGATCAATTCGGTAGCGATTCGGCACCTAATTCAGATATCCCAAATGTATTCTATCCGGCTAATTCATCTTTCCACTGACTACGTTTTTAGCGGAAATACCAATAAACCTTATAAGGAAAATGATACTCCTGACCCGCTTTCCATCTATGGGAAATCAAAACTAGAGGGAGAAAAAAAAGTATTGGCTTACCATCAAGGTTTAATTATCCGAACTTCATGGCTTTATTCATCATATGGTTTCAACTTTTTAAAAACCATGATGAAACTGGGTAAAGAACAAAAAGAGGTGAAGGTAATTAACGACCAGATCGGTACACCAACTTATGCGGCTGACCTCGCAGAAGCAATTTTAACCATTATAGACAAGTCAACCAAAAATCCGGAAAAATTTCAACCTGGTACTTATCACTTTTCAAATGAAGGTTTTTGCAGTTGGTACGATTTTGCCTGGGGAATTATGCATATTGCAGGTATAAAATGTGTCGTTAAACCCATTAAAACCATTGACTATCACCAACCGGCTAAACGTCCGTTTTATAGTGTTATGGACAAGAATAAAATTAAACGTACGTATCACATTCAAATACCCCAATGGAAGGAAAGTTTAGCAAAATGCATTCAAAAAATTCAAAACACTTAAAAAAAATATGGATAAAAAAGAACTATTGCAACAAGTAAAACAAAGAGCTGAAATATGGCTGGATGGGAACTTTGATGATGAGACAAAAGCCAGAATAGCCGATATGATGAAAAATGATGAAGATGAATTAATTGATGCTTTCTATAAGGATCTTGAATTTGGAACCGGCGGGCTACGTGGAATAATGGGTGTTGGAACCAACAGGATGAATATCTATACTGTTGGAATGGCTACACAGGGGCTTTGTAACTATATTAAAAAAGAGTTTATTGAATCAGACACCATTAAAGTTGCCGTAGCCTACGATTGTAGAAACAACAGCAGGCTGTTCGCTGAAACAGCTGCAAAAATATTCTCTGCAAACCAATTTAAAGTCTATTTATTTGAATCACTCCGTCCAACGCCCGAACTGTCATATGCCATCCGTTTTTATGGTTGTCAGAGCGGTATTGTTATCACCGCCTCACATAATCCGAAAGAATATAACGGTTTCAAAGCTTACTGGTCTGATGGAGGGCAGGTAATCAGCCCTCATGATAAAAACATCATACAAGAAGCACAAAAAATTACCAATATCGATGAAGTACGTTTCGAAGGCACTCAAAAAAATATTCAGATTATAGGTAACGAACTTGATGAACGGTATACTGACCAAATTAAGACCCTAAGCCTTTCCCCTGAGATCATCGAAAGGAATAAAAATATGAAAATTGTTTATACTCCCATACATGGAACCGGTGTAGTATTGGTTCCTTTGGTGTTGAAGAAATTTGGTTTCCAGAATATTTACACCGTTCCTGAACAGGATAAAACAGATGGAGACTTTCCTACGGTTCATTCGCCAAATCCTGAAGAACCGGCAGCACTTGCCATGGCTCTTGACAAAGCCAGGGAAGTGGATGCCGATCTGCTTATGGCTACCGATCCTGATGGTGACAGAGTGGGCATAGCAGTTAAAAACCACAACAACGAATTTGTTTTGCTCAATGGGAATCAAACAGCAGCTTTATTAGTTCATTATCTGCTTTCTGCACGATTTACAAAAGGAAAACTCAAAGGCAACGAATATATTATTAAAACAATTGTAACATCGGAGTTACTATCTGAAATTGCTGAAAAATATAATGTTGAACACTTTGATGTTCTAACCGGTTTTAAATACATTGCCGATATCATCAAAAAACATGAAGGAAAGAAGGAATTTATTGTGGGTGGAGAGGAAAGTTATGGCTATCTGGCTGGAGAGTTTGTTAGAGATAAGGATGCGGTAATGTCATGTGCTCTGATTGCTGAAGCTACAGCCTGGGCTAAAGGTAATGGCAAATCATTATACGATCAGCTCATTGATATATATCTGGAGTATGGTTTTTATCTGGAACGCCTGGTGAATATTGTTAAAAAAGGGAAATCGGGTGCTGAGGAAATTCGAAAAATGATGGATGATCTCCGGAATGCACCACCTGAAACTATTAATAATTCTCCGGTAATGCTAATCCACGACTTTCAGATACAAACAACGTATGATTTGTTGTCGCATTTAAGATATCAAATAACCCTCCCTAAATCAAATGTCTTGCAATTTATCCTTCAGGATGGATCTAAAATATCTGTCCGCCCGTCAGGGACTGAACCAAAAATCAAATTCTATTTTAGTGTGAAAGGAGAATTAAAAAACCGGGCTAACTTTGAGAAAGTAAAAGGTCTCCTGGAAAAGAAAATTGATAATATTATTCTTTCGTTGGGTATTTAGTAGGAACTGGAACATAATGCCAAAAAATGGGAGGTATAAAATCTATAATATTTACGGGTCTGATTTTTATCTTTCTGAATCCCTTTTCATCAGGTCAAAAAAAAGGCAACCTTGCTTCGAAAAAGAATTGAAAACAACTAAAATCCATAAAAAATGAGAACTTTCCGAAAAGAACTCTGGTTTGAAACACCAACAAGAAGAAAACTTATAAACATCACTCCTCATGTACAGAAATGTCTTGAAGAAAGTGGCATTAAAGAAGGATTAGTTCTGTGTAATGCTATGCATATTACCGCCAGTGTTTTCATAAACGATGATGAGTCGGGATTACACCACGATTTTGAGGTCTGGCTTGAAAAACTGGCGCCTGAAAAACCTTATTCCCAATATAAACATAACACATTTGAAGATAATGCAGACGCACATCTGAAACGAACAATTATGGGAAGAGAAGTAATGGTTGCTGTTACTGAAGGTAACCTGGATTTCGGGCCCTGGGAACAAATTTTTTATGGGGAATTTGATGGAAAGCGACGAAAAAGAGTGTTAGTTAAAATTATTGGTGAATAATAATATGCCTGATGAGAATAACCATTTAATGACGCTTGAATGACCAATCAAGATAAAAGACAAAAGTAAAAAGT
>CAZEWS010000098.1:0-11613 GCA_964515985.1 uncultured Rikenellaceae bacterium
TTTTCCTGTGTATATCCGTGTTATCTGTGTCATCCGTGTTCTATATAATTGGTTTTCTTCTACTCCCAAAGGGATGCCTTTGGCAGGCAAATAATCGAACCTCCGTTAGATTTATTTTTTGTTGATTAATTATTAATACCTACTTTTGTGTGATTTTTTTGCAAAACAAAACGTTTTTTACTAACCCTTATAAACGAATAATTATGCCGAAGATAAAAGTTGCTATTAATGGTTTTGGCCGTATTGGCAGGAATGCTTTTAAAATCGCCCTTGATAAACCAAATTTGGAAATAGTTGGATTAAACGATCTGACCGACACAAAAACACTGGCTCATCTGTTAAAATATGATTCCACCCAGGGTAAATTCGAAGGTTCGATCTCTTATGATGATGAAGGGATTATTGTGAATGGAAAAAAGATAATGGTCTCAGCAGAAAGAAATCCAGCAAATATACCGTGGGCAGAAACGCCTGACATTGTCATTGAATCAACCGGAATTTTCAGGAACAAGGAAAGTGAAAAAGGGGGTTATGGAGATCATCTGAAGAATGGAGCTAAAAAGGTAATTTTAACGGTACCTTCGAAAGATACCATCGACAACATTATTGTGCTGGGTGTAAATGATGATGCACTCAGACCCGAGGATGAATGTATATCAAATGCATCATGTACAACCAATTGCCTTGCCCCGATCACAAAAGTATTAAATGACAAATTTGGAATAGAAAATGGTTTAATGACTACCATTCACTCTTATACGAACGACCAAAGTATACTCGACCTTCCGCATTCTGATCTCAGAAGAGCAAGGTCAGCTGCCATTTCGCAAATCCCAACAACAACCGGGGCAGCTAAAGCAGTTGGAAAGGTTATTCCTGAACTTAAAGGAAAAATGGATGGAATGGCTATCCGTGTACCAACACCAACCGGTTCATTGGTTGATCTGGTAGTTAATCTGAAAGTCGAAACTACAAAGGAAGAGATAAATGCTGCCATGAAGGAAGCAGCGGAAGGGCCGATGAAAGGCATCCTTGAATACACCGAAGATCCAATCGTATCCGTCGATGTTATACATAATCCGCATTCTTCAATCTTTGATGCGCTAAGCACTATAGTTAATGGTAAGACAGTCAAAGTATTGTCATGGTACGATAACGAGTGGGGTTATTCATACAGGGTGGTTGATCTGATTGAAAAATTGTTTGAGTAATCATCTCTAACACTAAAAAAAACCTAAAATCAGTCGATTTTAGGTTTTTTTTTCGAATATTAAATAACTTTGAAATCAAAAGGTAGTTTTGTTGTTTCGTAAAAATGCTTACCCAGGTCTAAAATAGACTCATCTTCTTCTTCATAATACCAATCTACCCTGCAATCATGTCCCTTATTATAACATTGTTTTACAGTTCTCAACAATGTCAGCATGAATCTACTGGAACCACTATTAATATATTCCAGCTTTATCTTTAATACAGTAAAATCCCGAGGATCTTTAAAATATTGGTTGATCCAATCCAACAGCGGATGGTAAAAATCATTGGGATTTTCAGGAATGGATCTTCCTCCAATTTCCAGTATCCCATCCGAAGGGTTAAAATTTACCCCCGGAGTGTTCTGTGTCTTTTCAATAATTAGTTCATTCATTTTTAGTAATTAACAAATAACAGTTGACAGATAACGTATAACAAACGATAAAAGAACATAGTAAACAAATTAATAGATGAAAAAATAAATATCCAATATCCAACAAGGAACTTAACGAACTAAGCGAAGCGTTCTCACGATCCGCCGACTGGCCCTGTGAAATAAAGGCGAAGCCTTTACTGCGAGGCAGTATTTCACAGGGCTGGCGGAGAGTAACTGATCTCACCGAAGGTAATCCTTGTTTGATATTCGCTTATTAATCAAAAAAACTATTAAACTTTGAAATTCCTATACAACAAAATACATTGGTCGAACTCCCGCTTGTCCTGATGAATAATCGGGGATCTTTGCACTCCGCTCTTTGTCTCCTTTTTTTTAAAGACTTTGCCCCGCCTTCGGATACTACGACGGGCAGGCAGGTCTTTTAGACGCTTGCAGGTCTTTCCCCAGCCGAATACAATTCGGCTCTACATTAAATGGTTTTTAGTTTTCAGTTTTTAGTTTTTAGTTCAATTATAATCAAGCATCCAGCAACCAGTATCATACTCCTTTTGCATAGGCTGTCATCTTGCGCCGGATGAAACGGTTGTAACACTAATTAAAACCGGCAGTTCCGGTGCGTTTTCTTTGTTTGCTTTATTTTCTACAATAATGTTACCCCCGTGGTAATTGCTCTGGCGACTTATTTCTGCGTACTGATTACTGCATACTTATTCCTGCTACTGCTACTGCCGCTGCCATCCCCCCCCTTCTTACAGTCACCAAGTCTCCCTGTCCCCTTCACAGACTCTGCCAGGTCTTCCCTGCCCGACTGCGTCGTTCAGGCGGGCAGACGCTGGGCAGGTCTCTCCCAACACCCAGCAACTTCCATATCTTCCTTCTCAACCTTAACCTTCATCTCTCCCAACGCCCCTGCTCCTTGCCCCATGCTCTTATTCATCTTTCATCCTTCATATTTCATATTTCTCCCGGTCTCCCTTTCTCTTAGTCTCTCAGTCACTAAGTCACCCATTGTTACTCGCTCCCACTGTCCATCGCTCTCACCTGCTCGTGAGGTTTGGCTTCGCCAAACGTTCTCCCAGTCTCCCCGTCTCTGCATCTACTCATACCTCAGGGCAACAATCGGATCGAACCTTGCAGCTTTAACAGCCGGAATATAACCTGAAGCCATTCCGACGAAAAAGCAGGTCATAACACCCCCGAAAATCCATTCCCACGGAATCACAAAAGAAGACTTGAGCAATACCGACATAAGATTACCAACTAAAATTCCAAGAAAAATTCCAAGCAAGCCACCCAATTGTCCAATTAAAATAGCCTCAAACAGGAATTGCTGTTTAATCACTTCGCTTTTTGCACCAATGGCTTTCCTTATACCTATTTCCCTTGTTCTTTCGGTTACCGATACGAGCATAATGTTCATAAGTCCAATGGCAGCACCAAATAAAGTTATTAATCCAATTATTGTTGCTGCAATCGTTACATACTTTATGTTTTCCAAAAGAATATTAAGAAGGTTATCACTTTTTACAATATTAAAATCACTTTCATCCCTGGCATCCAGCCCCCTGACAATCCGGAAGACTCCTTCTGCTTCGCTAACACAAATATCCAGTAGTTTCGGGTCATCCGGCATAACATGAATGATATGCCTCATCCTTGGCCGTGAAAAATAATGCCTCACATTGGTTATGGGTAAAATGCAAGTTTTATCAAAACCGCCAAAACTGGTACCCTTCTCTTTCAGTACACCAATAACTTTATATTTACCAGCACCAACTGTTATCACCTTATCAATGGGATCCTCATTTTTTTTAAATATACTGGTAGCAAGCTCCGCTCCAATTAAAACAAAATTTCTGTTACTTTGGATCTCATCCGGCGAAAAGTTCCTTCCTTTTTTTATTTCATATCCGGCTGTATAAATGTAATTTTCATCCCCGCCCAAAATATTTATGTTCGGATTGGTTTTTTCGGATTTGTATTTTACGGTTCCTAATCCTGTAGCATTTGTTGAAACGGAAATAATACAGGGGAAGCTAAATTCCTCCTTAAAACGAAGAGCCTCATGGTAAGTTATATACGGGTGATTTTTGGTTCTGTACTTTTTGTCCCCAACCTGCACAGTCATTCCTCTGCCTTCAATAGTAAAAGTGTTGGCTCCCATAAAGGTAAACTGTTTTGTAAGTGATGTTTTGATCGAATCGATTGCTGTAAGAATCCCAACCAGCGCCATAATCCCGAAAGCAATTATGCACATGGTAAGAATGGTTCTAAGCTTATTTGTCCTAATCGATTGGAATGATATCCTGAAATTTTCTTCTATTAAACCTAATTTCAAAAAGAAATAATTCATAAAACAGCTTTTATGTGTTTCGTGGGAATTTAAATATTTAGTTTTAATCGCTTGTTGTAAATCGGTTAAGGTTACGAAACTCGCATCGGTAACAATAACCGGTAAAGTTAACACAAACTTGACGAACAACCTAACAAATAGCCAAACCGTGACCTAAATGTAAAAAGAATTATTCAATTAAAGAACATGTAATACAACCGTCTATCTTTTAAAATTTATTGTAATATTGTATTTTTTAAAATAATCAGCTAGTTTTATTGAAAGGATATAATTAGTTATTCGTTAAAGTAATTCATACAGAGGGACAATGGAATATTGGAATAGTGGAATAGTGGAATGTTGTCAAATAGGGATGTCAGTGGCAGGATAATGAAGTATTAATTTTATTTTCTTTAAAAAATTTAACATCTTAGCATTACAATTCAAATTCTGTTATATTTACCAAAGGCACAGGTTGGTAGAATATTTCTTACGACCTTCTGTGACTCATTATTGATAGTAATTTCAGAAGTTTGGCAAGATACAGTTTCATTATTTTTTTTCCAAAAGTGTTATCTCCTTTGGAATGAAACATTATATTAGTCCATTATTCTCCCACCCAAAGGGATCACTATGTAAAAAGGGATGCCTTCAGCACATTATTCCATTTTTCCATTATTCCATCAATCCATTATTCCGGATTTTTTATAAAAAGTAAATGAATAACAGAATAGTTTCAATTATTAACAAAATCTTACACCTATGGCATTTGATATTAATATGATAAAATCTGCTTATGCCGGCATGGCTGAGCGTGTGGAAAAAGCCCGTCAAGTGGTTGGAAGACCTTTATCCCTTGCCGAGAAGATCCTTTATTCACATCTTGATGGAAATGTTCATTTAAAATCCTTTTCCAGGGGTACTGATTATGTCGATTTTCGTCCTGACCGTGTTGCCATGCAGGATGCAACGGCTCAAATGGCCTTGCTTCAGTTTCTGCAGGCAGGTAAAAGCAAAGCAGCCGTTCCTTCAACCGTTCATTGCGATCATTTGATCCTGGCAAAACAAGGCGCTAACCAGGATTTAACTGATGCCCGTGTCACTAATAAAGAAGTGTATGATTTCCTGGCTTCTGTTTCAAACAAGTACGGAATCGGATTCTGGAAACCCGGTGCCGGAATAATCCATCAGGTAATACTCGAGAACTACGCTTTTCCCGGCGGTATGATGATCGGCACAGATTCTCATACGCCCAATGCCGGTGGACTTGGCATGATTGCCATTGGTGTTGGCGGTGCCGATGCGGTTGATGTTATGTCAGGAATGCCATGGGAACTTAAATTCCCAAAGTTGATCGGGGTAAAACTTACCGGGAAATTAAGCGGCTGGACTTCCGCCAAAGATGTCATTCTGAAAGTAGCCGGTATCCTTACCGTGAAAGGGGGAACCGGTTGTATTGTGGAATATTTCGGAAAAGGTGCTAACAACATCTCCTGTACAGGGAAAGGAACCATTTGCAACATGGGCGCAGAAATCGGGGCGACCACTTCCCTTTTTGGCTACGACAAGAAAATGGAAGAGTACCTGAGAGGAACCGAAAGGAGCGATGTGGCCGATGAAGCCAACAAAATATCTGAATGCCTGACAGCTGATCCTGAAGTATATGAAAACCCTGAAACATATTTCGACCAGGTCATTGAAATTAACCTTTCGGAACTGGAACCGTATATCAATGGCCCTTTTTCACCTGATAAAGCCTGGCCTCTTTCCCAATTTGCTAAAGCCGTTAAAGAAAACGAATATCCGCAAAAACTCGAAGTCGGCTTAATCGGATCCTGTACCAATTCTTCATATGAAGATATAACACGGGCATCTTCGATTGCAAAACAAGCGCTTGATAAAAAACTGAAAGTATTATCCGAATTTACCGTCACTCCGGGTTCTGAAGTGGTCAGATATACCATTGAAAGGGACGGATTGCTTGGTATATTCGAAAATATCGGCGGGGTTATACTGGCAAATGCCTGCGGGCCATGCATCGGACAATGGGCAAGACATGAGGCTGACAAGAACAGGAAAAATTCAATCATTACTTCGTTTAACCGGAACTTTGCCAAACGGAATGATGGTAACCCCAATACATATGCTTTCGTAGCATCACCTGAAATTGTAACTGCCCTTACCATTGCCGGAGATCTTAGCTTTAATCCCCTGACCGATTACCTGGTAAATGAAGAGGGTGAAAAAGTCAAACTTGATGAACCACAAGGAATTGAAATGCCGGTAAAAGGATTTGCTGTTGAAGACAATGGATACCAGGCACCGGCCAAAGACGGAAGCAAAGTGGAAGTGAGAATTAATCCGGCTTCAGAACGCCTTCAACTACTTACCCCTTTCACCCCGTGGACCGGAGAAAATTTAAAAGATTTGAATTTATTGATTAAGGCAAAAGGGAAATGTACAACCGACCATATTTCTATGGCCGGGCCATGGCTCCGTTACCGTGGCCACCTCGATAACATATCCAACAACATGTTAATCGGGGCAATAAACTATTTCAACGAAAAAACTAACTTCATTAAAAACCAGCTTACCGGGAAATATGAATCTGTACCCGATACTGCCCGGGCCTATAAAAAGAAAGATATAGGAGCCATTATTGTTGGGGATGAAAACTATGGTGAAGGATCCTCCCGTGAACACGCTGCCATGGAACCCAGGCATTTGGGCGTTAAGGCAGTCCTTGTACGTTCCTTCGCACGTATCCATGAAACAAATCTTAAAAAGCAAGGAGTGCTTGCTCTTACGTTTGCAAATAAGGAAGATTATAACAAAATCAGGGAAGATGATAAACTGGATATTGTTGGTTTAAGTGAATTCGCCCCCGGTAAACCATTAAAAATCATTGCCAACCATGCTGACGGAACCCTGGACAATATCCCGGTAAACCATTCATACAACCAAAATCAAATCGAGTGGTTTAAAGCCGGCTCAGCTCTAAATCTTATCCGGAAGCAAAATATTTAACCTTCGTCAGACGAACTGGAGTCGTCTGACGAGGTAAAACTATTCAGTTATTCCTAACTTCAAATTAAAGGGTTTGCTGTAAAGATACTCGTCGAACTGAAGTCTTCTGACGAGGGCGCTTAATAAAAAAAACTAAAGAATTAGTTGCAAAACTAAATATTTAGTTGTATATTTGTCTTAAAGTTGTGTGCAAAAACAAGAAAAGTGGATGCCATGGATAAGCCAATTGTAAAAATTATTGATAAAATATTAATTTTTGCATTACTGATTTTAATAAATGGTTGTAACACAGACATTAACGAAAAAGAATATCTGCATGAAGTATCAGATAACCTGAGTAAGATTAAATCTGCAACATATTATTCGACAGGAATTGCCAGTGCGCCCGGAGATACAGCTAAATTCACTGAACCCATAACACAATATTACAAAATATATGTAAACCCGGCTGATACGTTGGTTGGTGCCAGTTCTGCGACTTTTGCAAGACATGATACAACTAAAATGACCGATTTCTACGATGGGAAAGTACGGGGAAAATGCTACTGGGATGAGCAATATGTAAAGGTTGATAGTTTTCAAAATCACCCTTATCCATTCAGGCTTGTATATTACCCTTTCTATACCAAAATAAATGAAATTATAAAGTATTCATTGACAACTGAAGACAGTATAAAAACAGACTTTACGGATTTTGGTGATTCTATTCATTTTAGTCTGAAGATTTACAATATGCATGTCTACTTTCATATAAAACCTATTGTTATTAAAAATGAATACATTCCCGAAGATGAAATATCGCAATTTGATATTTGGATTCGAAAATCAGACGATTTACCATATCGTATGAGAAGTAAATGGCATCATACAACATTCTTTGAATCTTGTTACAATGCAAAGTTTAACACTACTAAAGCGGTAGACTTTATTTCAACTGATTATTTCCCTTCATATTTTGAAATAGTTCAATTTAAAAGGCAACAACGAAAGCCCAAAAGTGATCTAGTTGGAAAAACAGCCCCTGATTGGACGTTGAAAGATGTTGATTATAAAGAAATTAAACTAAGTGATTTGACAAGTAAAATCTTGTTAATTCAATTCACAGGTGTTGGTTGTGGTCCATGTCATCAATCCGTTCCATTTTTGAAGCAATTGGTGGAAGATTATAAAAATAAGGACTTTGAATTTGTGAGTATTGAAACATGGAGCAATAACATAGAAGGACTAAAAAGGTATCAAGAAAACAATGATTTTAACTTCAAATTTCTAAAGTCAGAAGAAAATGTTGCTAAAAATTATGAAGTAACTTCAGTTCCTGTGTTTTATGTTCTTGATGAAAATAGGGTAATTAGAAAGGTAATAAATGGATATAGTAGAAAGACCACAGACGAGACCATAATTAAAACTATAAATGAATTGTTATAGAAGTTTCAGCACACAACAATGTATAAAAATAATAGCCGGGATAGTAGGTTTTTGGGGCTTTGTAGCCCGCTTCAATATTGTAACAGCTTGATAAATGATTATCCAGCAATCGGCTACTATTCTTATACTATACGAACCATTAATTTATTAAGAAAAATTAAAATAGAATTTAATTCTGGCCTTTGAAAATTTTGGGTAACAATACTTTCTGAAAATCTTAGCGTGGGCATGCGCTAAGCAATCCACGAGCCCGACAGTTTTAAATTTCGGAAGGTTTCCCAAACCAGTCATCAGATGAGTCGTCTGACGAAAAAAAAAGAACATCCCATGAAAGAATTAACCCGAGCCGAGGAGCAGATCATGAAAATCCTTTGGGACCTGGAAAAAGGATTTGTTAAAGACATCATTGAAAAAATTTCTGATCCCAAACCGGCATACAACACCGTATCAACAATTGTAAGGATACTGGAAAGAAAAGGATTTGTATCGCACAAGGCATATGGTAAAACCCATGAATACTACCCGGACATTTTAAAGGATGAATACTCAAAGGCTCATATGAAGAATTTCGTTAACAGTTATTTTTCCAACTCGTTTGAAAAAATGGTTTCCTTTTTCGCAAGGGAAAAAAGCATCAGTCTTCATGAAATGGAAGACATTATGAAGATCATGGAAAAAGAAATTAAAATACAAAAGAAATCATGACTGATTTTTGGAAATATTTACTTGAATCGGGAACCGGCTTGACCCTGTTCTATATTATCTATTGGATCTTCCTGAGAAAGGAGACGTATTTTGTACATAACCGGTTTTACCTGGGAGGTTCGGTTATTTTATCCATGCTGATCCCATTACTGAATTTTTCCATAATTCCCCCTCCTACCCTGTATTCGTTTGAATTGAAAATTGACGAAATATTTGTAACTGCCGGATCAGGTATTACGGAGAGCACTTACTCCTTTAACTTTTTTTTCCTTTTAAAATCCATTTATTTTACCGGAATGGGACTCTTCCTCTGTAAATTCCTATTCCATACCTGGCAAATTTTCTGGCTGGTAAAAAAATATGGAATAACCAGGGAGAAAGGAGTTAACATAGTTTACCTGGATAAAAATGTTTCGCCTTCTTCCTTCCTGAATATCATTTTCCTCAACCGTTCCATTGTACATGATGAATACATGGAAAAGATACTGATACACGAAAAAAACCACATCAAACATTTTCATTCAGTCGATCTTATTTTTTTTGAACTAGTGACTATTGTACAATGGTTTAACCCGGTTGTTTGGTTTTATAAATGGTCGTTAAGGGAAGTACAGGAATTTCAGGCAGACAGCGATGTGATCAAAGATGGTTACAGCCCGTTCACCTACCAGGAAATCATTCTCAGTCAGGTTTTTGGGAATCAATTCTTCAGGTTGGCTCATAATTTAAATCAATCTATCATTAAAAAACGTATCATCATGATGACAAAATTAAAATCTTCAAAGCGAATGAGGTTTAAGATTCTGTTTATCCTTCCGGTTGCATTGTTCCTCATTTCCCTTTTTGCATTTTCAGGGAACAAGGTCAAATCCGGTTCGTCAATAAGTGAAGGGGAAATTGAAGACATTTTTAATCCTCAAATTAAACAAGACACACCAGTATTCTTTATTGTTGAGGAAATGCCGGATTTTCAGGGGAAAGGGATTGAAGGATTCAAGGAATTTGTTGTAAATAATATTAAATATCCTGAAGAGGCTGTAAAGAAAAAATTAGAAGGAAAAGTATTTGTACAATTTATTATAAATATGGATGGGTATATTAGAAATGTCAAAGTATTACAAGCAACAAACGAACCTTATCCGGAATTGAAAAAAATCAATGCTCCGTCACTTGAAAAAGAAGCTCTAAGGGTAGTAAATTCCAGTCCGAAGTGGGAACCCGGAAAACAAAAAGGGAAAAAAGTGAATGTACAATACGTAATTCCGGTGGTTTTTTCGTTGAATTCGGAAGGAGCAAAGACAGGACTCACTCTTCCGCCGGTTGCTCCGGCTGCCAGCAAACAGGAAAAAAGTGATTTGTCTGACGGGGATGCCGTATCACTTCCACCTCAGTCAGACAAAGAAAAAAAGATGATCAAGGAAAAGGAAGAACTTGATCCTCCTCCCCTGCCATCTATAAAATCTGAGGAAGATGAACCTGTATTCTTTATAGTCGAGGAAATGCCAAAATTCCAGGGAAAATCAATTGAGGCCTTTAGGGTCTGGATAGCTGAAAACATCAGGTACCCCGGGAGCGCTGTAAAAGATAGAATTGCTGGTAAAGTATATGTTTATTTCGTTGTCAACTCTGACGGACATGTAGATCGCGTTAAAGTTTCCAGGGGTGTTAACCCTGACCTGGATCAGGAAGCCGTCAGGGTGGTTAAATCCTCACCCAAATGGACTCCGGGGAAACAGCGAGGGAAGGCAGTAAATGTTGCCATCACCATTCCGATAATCTTTTCGCTGGATGAAGTTGCCAAAGTTAAAGAAGAAATTCCCATAGATATGAATTTTTCTATTACTGAAGATAATTTTGTCAAGATTAAGGCCGACAATATCATATTTATAATTGATGGTAACCAGGTGAAAGATTCTATTCAAATTCCTGTAGATGAATTTAAAACAATAGAAGTATTAAAAGGAGAAGAAGCCATAGAAAAATATGGTGAGAAAGCCAGGAGCGGGGTTATTATTATTATAAAAAAAGACAAATAAGGATTTTAGAAACTCGTCTGACGACCCGTCAAACAAGCCGGGCAGGCTTGGAGTCGTCTGACGAGTATAAAAACGACCCGTCCAAAGCTCCAAAGGAATCCCTTCGGGAGAATGCCTTCGGCAGGAGAGCTGTTCTATTCCATGAACTTCAGGTGATTACGGTCTATAGAACGGTTGCTCCCTGATGAACGACAGAAGTTGGACCGGTAATCTTTTCTGCATATTGGGATTTGATACACCAGGTTGAAACCTGGTGCTATGCGGATCGGGTATCTACTTCTTTTTTAAAACCCTTAGGGTTTCCCCGCGTAGGGACCACACAGAGCAAAAAGGGTCTTCCTTTCGTCAAGCGTAAAACGGTCAAGGCAGATTCTGTGTAATCCTGCTTTCAAGCCCTAACGGGCTGTTTCTTGTTCATTATCCGCTTATACCCAGCCACT
>CAZEWS010000099.1:0-11214 GCA_964515985.1 uncultured Rikenellaceae bacterium
CCGCTTCTGTATCTTCTGGGTTCCCCGCATCAGCAGTCAATTCAAGATCACTTAATAAGAAATTCCTTCCATTTTCAACCTGAATGGCAGCAATGTATCCTTTCGCATCAATTATTGGCAAGCTTTTATCGCCATTTCCTGGATCGTATGAAGAAATGATAACCGGCTTTTCCTTAGTTCCTTCAACTTTAAGATGCAATTTCCCATAAAAGGTACATCCTTTGCATAATAACAATTTTTCGCCTTCAGTGTATTTATCCCTGCTGGCGCGTTCCAGGGATTTCCATGCTGTTTCTGGTGAAAGTCCATCATTCGTGTCATCCCCTGAAATGTTATTAAGGTAAAATGTGCTTGCTACAGGTTCTGTTTTAGAACATGCTGTATGAAAAAGTGCTGCCAAAAAAACCAGCATCAATACTGTGGAATAATATGAAAGTCTTGTTTGCATGTTTATCTGATAGGATTTTAAACAGTCAGCCTTGATATCATCAGAAGGCCAGGTTGAAAGTAACCCCGGCACAATGCCGGGGTTACTTTTTATTTTAAAAACAACTAATATCCGGGATTTTCAACAAGATTCGGGTTATCTACGATCCTGTCGATACCCAGGGGTAAATAATAGTGTCTTTCCTGGAATACACGTTCCACACCTTCACCGTTTTTTAAGCTGATTTGATATTTCTGGGTGTCCCAGTTGTAATCATACTTTAGTCCTTTTAACCTTACTCCGTCCAACACCTGTACTGCAATCCTCCAGCGCCGGAGGTCCCAGTAGCGATGGTCTTCAAAGGTAAGCTCCACATACCTTTCATTTCGGATGATATCTTCAGTAATCGCTGCTTTTGGTGGCATTCCTGCACGTTCACGGAGATCATTAATAGCATCCAGCGCTTCGCTTGTATTCCCCAGGTAAAATGCTGCCTCAGCCAGGTTCAGGTATATTTCGCCCATCCTGAAGACAATATAATCCGTATCGTCGGTTCCTGCAAGTGGTTGTACTATATCTTCATTGATTCTTTTTCGTAAGTGGAATCCTGTTCTCAAGGTATTTCTTCTGGGCGCCATAGCCGGCCACCCTTCATCGCCAATTGTACCTGCTGTAAACTTTTCTCCCCCAACGATAGTGCTTGAATGGAAAAGAACTGTTCCACCCTGCCATTCCACATCAGGATAAAAGATAGATGCTTTAAACCGTGGATCCCGGTTATGGAATAATGAGTCCATAGTCCACTCCTGGCTTGTTAAGTCTGCTCTTGATATGGAAGTTCCGGGAGAACCATCAGCAAATTCAAATAGTTCAACAAAATCGTAGAAGTAGTTGAAATTTGACCCCCATCCCCTGGAAAATCCATCAGGCATGGTCAGGTTGTTTAACGAATGGGATAATTGCTGGTCGTAATCGAACCGTTCGCTGAAAATTACTTCCGTGTTTGCATCACTCTCGTCGATAAAGATCTGGCCAAAGTTATGCACCGGGTCTGCATGTTCGTTATAAAGTGCATGGTATCCCGAGTTAATGATGGCCATAGAAGCATCGTACGATTTCTGAACGTAACTTTGTTCATCACTTGCCTGAAATCCAAGCAATCCATTAAGCTGTACTTGTCCGTATCTGGCTATACTGGATGCATACAACATGGCACGGCTTTTTAATGCCAGTGCTGCCCATTTGCTCGGGCGGCCTTTCCCTTCAGTTCCATAGCTTTCGGGTAAAACCAGTGCAATTGCATCCATTTCGGAACCAATAAAATCATACACCTCTTTTTCCGAATTCCGGGAAACATATAATTCTTCTTCCGGAGTATCAATACTTTGCGCAACCGTGAGGATCGGGACTCCACCATAACGTTTTACCATTTCGAAATACATATATGTTCTCAGAAACCTGGCTTCGGCAATTTTCTCATCAATATATTCCTGCGAAAATTCCGTTTCGGTTTCCATTTTCTCAATAAAATAGTTAACATCCCTGATGTTACTGTACTTCCAGTATTCAAGGTTATTATGTGCCCCGGTTTCGTCAATTATTGTAGTTGCAGCCTTATAAGGATCCTGCCATCCACCAAATGGGCGGCATTCAGCTCCCATTGAGGCAACCATACCCTGGTTAAATCCTGCCTGTCCTGTTAAGTTTACAAAATCAGTACGGTAATAAAGGTCATTCAAATAGGCTTCCACCAGGTTCTCATCCTGCCATACCACGGCATCGGAAATAATATCCAGAGGTTGCTTGTCGAGGATATCTTCACAACCTGAAAATATCAGGTATAATGTTATAATAAGATATTTTATATTTTTCATTTTCAATCCGGTTTAAAGTTTATAAAGTAACATTTACACCCAATGTAATCGTTTTCAATTGCGGATAGACACGCGTTGCATTGTTTGTTGGCCCCTCAGGGTCAAAAGATCCCTTATAAATACCCAGTTTAGAGAGTGTAAGCAGATTGGTTCCTGCAACATACACCCTTATGCCCTGGACACCTATATTCCTTATCCAGTTTTGTGGTAAATTATAACTGATGTTCAGGTTCTTCAACCTTAAATACGTATTGTCCACCAGCCAGAAATCAGATGTTTTGTTATTGTTGGCGTTTGCTCCTACCTGATCGTTCGTAGCCGGCAATTGTGCATCGGGATTTATATTTGTCGCTGGATCATTCGGATCAGGCTTCCAGCGGTAATCATAATGGTAATCTAATGGTATCGATCCGTTGGAGAATCCGACTCTTGCAGCTCCGGTCATGTTCATATTAAACAGGGAAGCCCCCTGGAACAATGCACTTACACTTAGTCCTTTATAACTAACATTAATATCCATTCCGTAAGTAAGATCAGGGAATGCCCCATATCCAATCACATCCTGGTCACGCCAGTTAATCGTGTCATTTCCATCCAGGTCTTTATAAATAATATCACCCGGAATTAATGTTGTATTACCATTTTGGTCCTGATCTACGGGATGGGCGTCAATCTCAGCCTGGCTTTCGAAGATTCCATCCGATACATAACCGATCCAGCGGTTGGTCCAGTTACCGGTACGCTGGAAAATCCTGATCTCGTCCGGGTCATCATACGGTTCTTCCGACCAATCAACGTATTTTTCCCTTGCCAATCCTACGTTGGCAGAAACAGTGTAATTAAAATCCCCCACCTTATTCCTGTGTCTTACAAGGAGTTCAAAACCTCTGTCATCGGTTGTGTTCAGGTTCAGTTGCGGCAATGTAGCCCCAAATGTCGATGGGTATGTTTCCGTAGGAATTCCAAAAATGTTTGTGGTTTCACGGTAAAAGAGGTCCAGCTCAAAACCGATTAATCCTTTCATAAAACTAGCATCCATCCCTACATTATAGGTAGTCATGTCCAGCCAGGTAATATCCGGGTTGGGTAATCCTGTTGTATTAATGATCCTTCCAACCTGGTCACCGATCAGGTATACTTCTGACGTCCCTTCACGAATAGTGTAACCTGTAAGGAATTTAAACGCAGCCACATTGTCATCACCAGACTGGCTGTACGATATCCTTAATTTCAGGTTATCCAGCCAGCCAAAGCCCTGCATGAACGATTCTTCTGAAATCCTCCATCCGGCTGAAACACTTGGAAAGAAGCCCCAGCGCGAATCTTCGGGAAACTTATGGCTGGCATCGTACCGGAAAGTTCCTTCCAAAAGGTATTTCCCCTGGTAGTGGTAGTTTAGACGTCCAACATAACTGGCCCGGCCGGTTTCGTTGGCACTACCGTTATTCAGAATATTTTCCGATGAACCCGCAAACAGGTATGGAATATCCATAGATAAAAGATCTTTCCGGTCGGCTGTAACTATTAAACTATCTGTATCTATCCATTCACCAAGAAGTAGCCCTTTTACCGAATGGTCACCAAATGTTTTATCGTATTCCAAGGATACAAGAGGATACAGTTGCTGATATTTTGTAAACTCTTCATTCAGTGTATTGGCACCATTTGTTCCCGTAAGTGTGTACTCTTCTGTGTCGTAATCGTACCTGAAAACATCAAACGGTTTATTCTGTGTTTTTCTGTTTGTGTTATAAGTATAATAGTTAAATCCAGCTTTGGCTATTAAACCATCCACATACGGAATTTTATATTGCAGGCTGATTTTCCCTCTGAAATATTGCCTTTGGTCATCACGGAAACCTGAATAATCTTTTGTTGTAGAAGCAACAGGACTCCTCTGGCTGAAACCTGAATAGGCTCCGCCCAATGATGGGTCGGGCAGTGTAGTAGGCCAAATCGGTTGAGCTGTACGCAGGTCATTGAGTGAAGCGTTCAAGTCAGTAGTCGGTTGATCACGCAATTCCACACGGTATGACAGGTCGAATCCAACCGATAAGTTGTCGGTAATATCAGCATCAATATTTGCCCTGGCATTGTACCGGCTGAAATTCCAATCACCTGATTCAAATATACTTTCCTGGTCTTGTAAACCCACCGAAACAAAATATCTAATTTTATCCATACCACCGCGAACACTAAGGTTGTGTTGCTGCATGGGTGTCCAATCTGTATAAAGGGCATCATACCAATCACTGTTGGGGTAATTGGGATCACCCCCCTGTCTGAATTTTTCTATATCTTCCTCGGTGTATGTAGGTTCAAGCCCGTAATTTAGTTCTCCTTCGCGGTATAATTCGGCGTATTCCCAGGAAGTAACAGTTGAAGGTATTACGGTTGGTTGCTGGAAACTTACATTTCCGTGGTACTCAATAGTAGGTTTACCGATTGAACCACGTTTGGTAGTTACCAGGATCACACCGTTACCGGCACGCGCACCATAAATGGCAGCTGCAGCATCCTTCAAAATACTGATCGATTCAATATCATTAGGATCTAACCGGTTGAACGACATTTCAACACCATCAACCAGAACCAGGGGTGAATCAAATCCCCTGATACTTAGCGTTGCAGCATCATCACCCGGAGTACCCCCGTCCTGTTTGGTGATCAAACCCGGAGCCCTGCCTATAAGAAGGTCAGAAGCGTTGGTGACAGGTGCTTTTAAAAGTTCTTCTGACTGTACTGTAACCACTGAACCGGTTACGTTAATCTTTCGCTGGGTACCATAACCAATTACAACAATCTCATCCAATCCAAACACATCAGTTGCCAGCGTAATATTAAGGGTTGTCTGATTCCCCACTGTCACTTCCTTTGATAGATAGCCTACAAATGAAAACACAAGAATAGAATTTTCATCGGGAACTGTAATGCTGTAATTACCATCTACATTGGTAATAGTACCAGTAGATGTACCCTTAATCACGATGTTTACACCGGGTAAGGAACTACCTGAAGATTCCGTCACAGTTCCAGTGATAGTCATTTCCTGAGCATTTGCAATCAGATAATGTGCAAATAGCAGGCAAACTATCATGCAAAGTTTTAAGGTTTTTTTCATACGTTAGGAATTTAGTTTAACAATTTAACTTAGGATAATTAATGGATTATTATCACATAAATAATGAATGTTGCTACTACCAGTGTCAACAATGAGAGAAAAATGATGAGACTGGTATAAAAGATTTTTTTCTTTTTATAATTCATGTTGTTAAAAGTACGTTGAAAAAAAAAATCCAATGGAATCATATTTATTCAATAACAATAAATATTTAATTATAATTGAACAATAAATAGTCACATTTGGATAATAATCCGACTTTCAAATCAATCTTTTGTTCTTTATATTGCTGTAATACAGCAATATAAATCAAAATAAATGCTACTAATATTCCTTATAAATTGGATCGGATTAAAACAGGCAAAAATCTCGAAAGGAGTGGTAGGATTGTATAGAGGAGTCTGAAGTAAAACTGACCTTTTTAAATGTAGGTATTCTTGAAGGTCTGGACTTCGGGCTAGTTATTCAGGTTGTTTAAATATTTACCTGGAGATTGTTTATAAACTTTGCGAAAGCATTTTGAAAAGTATGAATGGTTTGAGTAACCAACTTCAACCATGACTTCCCCTATCGTGAATTTTTTGATTTTTAATAATTGTGATGCCCTCTTTATCCTGATATCTTTAATTAGTTCATTCAATGTTCCCCCTGTCATATTCTTTATCTTCCTGTATATAAAAGAATGCGTAAATCCGGTTGCAGAACAGATGCTTTTAACACTTAGTTCCGTATCCGAGATATGGCTTTCAATAAAAGTAATCACCTGTTTCAGAATTTTTTCATCGGTTGAAGTTACTTCTAATTCAGCCGGGTTGAGAATGGATTGCATCTTGACGTATTCAACAAGCAGTTCCTTACGCGTAAATAAATTCCCGATGATTGCATCCAGGTATTTTATATCGAAGGGCTTGGGGATATATGCATCACCACCGCTCTTGATACCTTCTATTTGTTGATCATCCAGCGTTCGGGCTGATAACAATATTACAGGTATTTGGCTGGTCTTTGGATTCTTTTTAATGGATTGGCAAAAAGACAGACCATCCATTTCCGGCATCATGATATCACTTACAATCAAGTCGGGCATTTTTTCTTCTACCATCCGCAAACCATCCCTGCCATTCTCAGCAATTAGAAATTCATATTTAAAATTCAGACTTAGCTTTATAAAATCAATTACTTCCGGATTGTCCTCAACCAGCAATATCAAGGGTTTCTCGGCATCCAATCTTTCTTCCTCCATCTCTTTCCCATCCATGGAATAACCGGGAGATTCAGGAATGAATTCAACATCTGTTTGATCCCCGAAAATAACATCCTGATGGGTACGACTTATCATCAGGGGTATTGTTATAATAAAAACTGAGCCTGACCCAGTTGAACTCTCAATCATCACACTTCCCTGGTGCAATTCCACAAATTCTTTCACCAATGTAAGACCTATACCGGAGCCTTTCATCCTTTTCTCTCCTTCTTTCGTTTGGTAAAAGCGATCAAAAATTTTCTTTTGTTCTTCAGGAGAGATTCCTACTCCGGAATCACTCACCTTGATTTGAAAATATCCTTCAGGGTATTTTTCAATATTTTCTTTTTGAACATTTACATTTACTGATATTACTCCACCCGGTGGAGTAAAATTAAACGCATTGGAGAGGAGGTTGTAAAGTACTGTCTCCATTTTCCCTGAATCAAGCCAGGTTTTCTGCTTCTCAACATTTGAAAAAAAAGAATATTTCATTTGTTTTCTCTCAGCCTGATCGGTAAAAAGATCATACACATGATAACAGAACCCGACAATTTCATGATTGGATACCTGAAGTTTAAGATTTTTGGTTTCTAATTTCCTGAAATCAATCAATTGATTGATGAGTCTGAGTAACCGGTGGGCATTTTTAGATATTAAATGGACATATTTTTTATCCTCTTTACCCAGGGTGTTTTTCTCAAGCAATTCATTCGTTGGCCCCAAAATAAGACTCAAAGGTGTTCGGAATTCATGTGAAATATTTGTAAAAAAACGTTGTTTGGCTAACGCAACTTCCTCGTTGCGCTTTTTCTCTATCCTAATTCTTTCAAGCTGGTTTATCCACCTGATTTTCATGTAGTAGAAATAAAAAACCAGACTAAGAAGAAGAAGAAAAATAACGATGTACAGGATAATAAATTCAGGAGTTGCCCAGGGTGGGGGTTTAATCCTAATGGTCAATGCAATTTCATTTTTACTCCAGACCCCGTCATTATTTGTACCGCGCAATTTGAATGTATAATTGCCAGAAGGTAAATTTGAATAGGCAGCAGAGCTTTGGTCACCTGAAATATAATTCCAATCCGGATTATATCCCTCCATTTTATATGCAAAAACGTTCCCGGTAGGATCACCAAAATGGAGGGAAGCAAATTTTAGAGCTATTGATCGCTGATTGTATTTAAGCTCAATTTTATCCTCGCAGAAAATGCTTTGTTCCAGAATAATTTGACCTTTTGCTTCTTTATTTGGTAATATTAGCTCATTCTGAACATATAATTCGCTTATTACAATATTGGGCTGGTAATCACTTTTTTTAATCTTTTCCGGTTCAAATACAATAAATCCATCCTGTCCTGCAAATACAAGTTCTCCATTATTCGATTTATAACAACTTCCTGGCAAAAATCCTTTGATCGGGATGTCTTTCCCAATGGAATATACTTCAAATTCCTTATTTTGGGTAATAAACTTAACCAGATTTGTCATGGAACAACACCAGATGTTACTAAGGTTGTCTTCAAGGATACTGATTATAATAATGTCTTTCCCTATTACAACAGGATAAAACTGGTATTGGTCTTTATGAATCCGGTATTCAATCAACCCATTCTTAATCCCTAACCATAATGATCCTTTACTTGAATAAGCAATAGAATATATAGTTGATCCATCCACTACCTCCTGAACTGATTCAATCAAGGATAGCTGATTCGTAAGTAAATCCATCCGGTATAAATTACTACCAACAGCAATCCATAAAGCTTGTGGATCACTTACAATCAGGTCTGAATTTAATTCATTTACCGGATTGAAATTTATATTATTTAAATCCCCCAAATTCCCGGATGCTTTATGTAATCCGCCATCCCATGTCCCAATCCAAAAAGAACCATTCATTGCCCTGACCAGGGTGCAAATAAAAGGGGACTTTAAACCCATACCCGGACTAAAATCAGCAGGAAAAGAATACATATTGCTTTTCCCCGGATCCCAAACATTTACTCCCTTGTTAGTTGCAATCCACAGTTTACCAAATTCATCAAAATACAAAGACAATGTTTTGCCGGCAAGCAGGCTGGTAGGATCACCGGGGACGTGTCGGAAAGTCCTGATAATTCCGGCTGAAGTAGAATAATTGATCACTCCCTGTTGTGTAGCCATCCAATATTTACCCATTTGATCAATCAGAATGTAATTAATCTGGCTGCCAACAGGCCTCCCATTTAATTCATAATTAACAGGATAATATTTAAATGGTTTTTGGTTCCTGTCCAACCGGTTAACTCCATTGTCAGTCGCAAACCAGATTATACCTGCCCGATCCTCGTATATGGACCATACTTTATTATTTGACAGTGAATTCGGATCCGTAGGATTATGAAAATAAAACTCTGCCTTTTCATTTTTTATATTGAAAAGATTTAGCCCAAAATCCGTTCCAACCCAGATTCTATTAGAATCAAACAAATGAATCGCTGGTATTTTATCATTACTAAGCACTTTATCCCCGCTTTTTTTATATACCTTGTAATTTTCTGTATATCGATTAAAAAGGCATAATCCTGTTTCAGTTCCTATCCAGAGTAAGGAATCGGAATTTTCAGAAAATGGGCAAATGGTAAGAACGAGATTATTCTGAATGGGCGGATTATAATCCCCTTTCAAATCAATTGTTTTGAAATTCTCGGAATCCTTCTCCAATTTATTCAGTTTATCAAACGTACCAACCCACAGATTCCCCGAATCATCAGGATAAACCGATCGTACCTGATCATGGCTTATATTACTGTTACTGGTATTATAAGCACTGTATTCAAGCGTATTTTTATTTAATTTAAGAAGACCATATTGTGTCCCCACCCATAATATCTGGTCATTCCCCTCAGCAAGCGTTCTGATATCATTATATGGTCCGACATCTATCCTTGTAATCTGCAATGTTTTAATATCAACATAGCATAATCCTCCCCGTGTTCCAATCCAGATCCTGTCCTCTGACTTATCGGGCAGAAGAAAGCTTATATTATTAAAAGGTAATGAATTGGGATCAGCCGAATTATGTTTAAACGAAATAAAATTTTTGCCGTCGAAACGATCTATGCCATTATCAGTACCCAGCCACATAAAGCCGTATCTGTCCTGGGTAATAACTCTTACGCGGAAGAAAGATAGTCCATCTTTAACTGTAAGGCTGGTAAAACGATATAGCTGGTTTCCTGTAGTGTGATCTGGAAGTATAATCAGGATCAACAGGAAAATCATGATGTTCAAAAAATCATCCTGTGCTTTCATTATTCTATATAGCAAAGCCTGCAATAATTTGGTATATATCAAAAGGAGCCTTACCATCCCATCTGAATTAAGTACATCTAAGTTATGAAAAAATTGGGAGATACAAATTATCTTTAATGTCGCCCATTGAAAGTAGTGGACTATTTGGATGAAAAAAATATCTTTACAATTTTAATTAACAAACTTGGATCAAAAATAAAATATGGAACAAACATTTGGGAAGACATACAATTATCCCCACAGAAGAATTAATCCATTGACCGGTGATTGGATTTTGGTATCACCTCACCGGACAGAGTGACCATGGCAGGGTAAGGTTGAATCACCTGCGGAAGAAAAAAGACCTTCTTATGAACCCGGATGTTACCTTTGTCCGGGCAATGAACGCGCCGGCGGGAAACGTAATCCCGATTATAAAAATACGTTTGTTTTTACCAATGATTTTTCAGCTTTTTTACCGGATTCACCACCTGTTGCAGAATTTCAAGATCCTCTCTTCGGAATGGAAAGTATACAGGGTACCTGTCGTGTAATTTGCTTTTCTCCAAGGCATGATCTTACTTTACCCGAAATGCCAGTCGGGGATATCCGAAAGGTTGTCGACCTCTGGGCTGACCAGGTTGTCGAACTTGGCCAAACATACCGGTGGGTGCAGGTGTTCGAAAATAAAGGTGAGATCATGGGTTGCTCAAATCCTCATCCTCATGGACAGATATGGGCGGGCACATCCCTTCCCAACGAACCAAAGAAAGAAGATAATCAGCAAAAATTGTATTATCATCAGAAGGGTACAAATCTTTTGTCAGATTACCTTAACAAAGAATTGGTTCAGAAAGAAAGGATTGTAACAGAAAATGACCATTGGGTAGTGTTGGTTCCTTTTTGGGCTACCTGGCCATTTGAAACCCTGCTGATGCCCCGTAGAAATGTTCTCCGTCTGTATGAAACCTCTGATGAAGAACGTCATGCACTGGCTGATATCCTTAAGCGTCATCTGACACGGTATGATAATCTGTTTAATGTTTCTTTTCCCTATACGATGGGGTGGCATGGAGCCCCGACTGACGGAGATAATTACCCTTACTGGCAATTGCATGCTCACTTCTATCCTCCCCTCTTACGATCGGCAGTAGTTAAAAAATTTATGGTCGGATATGAAATGCTTTCGGAGGTCCAACGGGATATTACTCCGGAACAAGCTGCTCAACGCTTAAAGGAGTTGCCTGAGATACATTATAAACTTCAAACATAA
>CAZEWS010000099.1:11490-11569 GCA_964515985.1 uncultured Rikenellaceae bacterium
AAGTGTTGAGAGAACTAATATTTACCTATGCATTATCCGGAAGAACTTTGTATATTTATTAAATTTCTCATTTAAAAAA
>CAZEWS010000100.1:0-11528 GCA_964515985.1 uncultured Rikenellaceae bacterium
AATCAGTTAATAAGAGACCCGCTTTTTAATTTTTCAGAGGGGACTGATTAGTTACAAATCTTTTTATTCAATAAAATATGGAAAAAGCCAAATTACAATCCAGAAGAGACTTCATTAAAACTTCACTTCTTGGCGCCGGAGCAATATTGATACCATTACCGGTTATTTCAAAGAACTGGATGGCCGGAAAAAAGATCAGTTACGGTGTTTGCGCCGATGTCCGTAAGGATATCCAGCCCGATGCAGAAAAACGTCTACAGGTTTTTATCGAACGGATGAAGAAAAAAAATGTGGATTTTATCATCCAGTTGGGTGATTTTTGTTTTCCAAAACAAGAAAACAATAATTTCATTGGAATCTGGAACGAGTACGATGGAGAGAACTATCATGTACTTGGAAATCATGACATGGATATTTCTTCTAAAAAAGAGACAATGGAATTCTGGGGAATGGAGAATTCTGTCTATTCATTCGATGCCGGAGGCTTTCATTTTGTTGTACTTGATCCGAATTTCTACAAAGATGATAGTGCATTCGTTCCCTATGAGAATAGCAATTATTTCGCACATACCAGCACCAGGACTTATGTTCCTCCGGAGCAACTGGAATGGCTTCGGGATGACCTGGAGAAAACAAACAGGAGGTCAGTTGTATTTTCCCATCAGAGTTTTGCACATGGATGCCGGAACGGAGAGGAAGTAAGGGCAATTTTAGAAGCAGCTAACCAGACAGTCAGTTCTCAGAAAGTGATTGCCTGTATGAATGGCCATCACCATAGCGACAGGTATGATGTAATCAACGGAATTCATTACATAAACATTAACAGCATGTCATATAAATGGATTGGAAACCGTTATACTGTTGAAGACCGGTATCCGGGAAAAATCTTAAAAAAGTATCCTTCCGCAAAGTATATCGCACCTTACCGTGATCCGTTGTATGCCATTGTGACTATTGATTCAAAAACAATGAAAATAGAGGGGATTAGTAGTGAATTCATTCCACCTACTCTGGAAGATTTAGGTGTTCCATCAGGTCCGGATAGAAATTCAACAGCACCGCAAATCAGCAACAGAACAATAAAATTATAATCATATGTCAGGTGAAAACACCTGACAACATCATAAGGTATTCCATCAGAACCTGACAGCAGTTCAATGGTACTACAGATCAGCAGCAGGATAATAGAATTCAAACCATTAAAATGAAACACTATGAATCAATCAACCGGAAAAATTATGAAACCAATGGTTATGGGTGTGGCTGTTCTTGCCATATCTTATGGATTTTTATCGTGTAAATCGATGGAAAGCAAACCCAACATTCTTCTTATTGTTTCAGATGATCAGGGGTATGCTGATTTTAGTGCTTATGGGGGATTGAAAGAAGCTCAAACTCCTAACCTGGACCGGTTGGCTGAGAGCGGTGTGAGATTTACCAATGCATATGTTACTATGTCGATTTGCAGCCCCTCCCGATGTGGTTTCTTAACCGGTCGTTATCAGCAGCGATGGGGTGTTTATAATTACGGGGCAAAACTTCCACAGAATGAGATTACTATTGCTGAACAATTAAAAGAAGCGGGATATATAACAGGTATGGTTGGGAAATCACATTACGGCGGGTACAATGGCCCCAAAGCTCAGGAATTTCCTTTAAACCATGGATTCGATGAGTTCTTCGGAAGAGAAGGCGGAACAATGGATTATTTAAGGCATACAAAAAAAGATACAGAACCATTTACTCCTTACATGGCTAACCACCTCGGTATTGGCCCCTGGTATGTTAATGATAACGTGGTGGACCAAACAGGGTATTCAACCGACCTTATTACGGACAGGGCTTTGTCCTTTATTGAAGAGAACAAGAAGCACCCCTTCTTCCTGTTTGTATCTTTTAATGAGGTACATGGTCCTACTCATCAACTACCGGATGAAGACCTGAAGAAACTTGGATTGAAAAAATTTCCGGATTGGGAACCGGTTGAGGGAACCTGGGATGAATACTTGGAATGGGTTGTTGATACGATAAAACCAGAAACTCCCCAGGGGCGGGAAAGGTACCTCTATCATTTAAAGAGACTGGATGAAGCGGTAGGCAAAATACAAAAAAAACTGGAAGAAACGGATTTGATCCATAATACCATTATCATATTTTTTTCTGATAATGGCGGATCACCCTCGGTCTTTACCAACAATGCTCCGTTACGCGGATACAAGTTCCTGCTCGAGGAGGGGGGAATTCGTGTGCCCTTTGTGATTAGCTGGCCTGGGAAAATCTCCTCAAATAAATTGTACGAACCGATGATCAGCACATTGGATATTTTCCCTACCATACATGCTGCACTGGAAATCGAAATGCCGGCAAATCGCGAATACGATGGTGTTAATCTGCTTCCATTTCTGAATGCGGATTCAGCTTCTGTTCCTCACGAAACCCTTTTCTGGACCGGATTTTCACTGAGATCAGAAAAACCTCACTTTGATGAACCCGAAAGTGCATTAGCCCGTCATTACAGGCAGATTGGCGGTGATCGGTATGGTTGGGCAATACGACATAAGAACTGGAAACTACGATACTTTGGTGAAACCGATAAATATGCTCTATACGACCTGGAAAAAGATATTGGTGAGTCCGAAAACCTGATTGAACAGTATCCTGAACTTGCCGATAAGCTGAAAAACATGTTTGCGGAATGGCATAATCAGGTTGCTACCGAAGAATCTAAAAATTAATTTAAAAAAGTAAGACAAAACTGATTGAGATATGAAAAATCAAAATCTGTCCCTATTTTTTTAACTAATAAAATAAAATATTATGGGCAAAAAAACAAATTATTTAAGTTCTCTTAGTAAAAGCTTAATGCTCCAGCTATTATTATTACTGGTTTTTACCCCTTTAAGGGCTTCAGGAGTACAGGCGATCAGTCGTTTTAACTATTATACCTCCGAATCATCAGGAGAAGTTATTGTATACCTTCCGGAAGACCAAGTTCAAACAGGACTTGAAGCTACTCTTTGGTTTAAGGGCAAGATAATAGGACAAAAAAAGCAATTGATTTATGGTCTTAACCTGTTGTCATTTCCTTTAACATCACTTGAATTAGGCGATAATGATATAATATGTAAATATTATTTGAATAATGAAGAACATGGGAGTGAAAAGATAAAAGTTCAAATTCTGCCACCTAAATACAATGAGGTAAAAATTGACAGGGCAAATAGTGGACTAATTGTTGATGGGTTACCCTTTTTCCCCTTTGGCTTTTATTGTTATTCTCCGGTCCAGCCAACTTTAGCTGAAGAAGAAATAGTAAAGGGATTCAATATGATGTCACCATATCAAGAGATTAGCGACAAAACCCGGAATGAAAAAAGGGAATATATGGACCGCTGTGCGCAATTGGGAATGAAAGTCCATTATAATTTACTAAGCATTGGAGAAAGAATTGGAAGAGATGGAGGTTTTGGATCAGGGCAATGTAGTAAAATCGAGAAGGATGAACAACTAAGATTACTAAAGGAAGAGATCAATGTCTTTAAGGACCATCCTGCATTATTGGCATGGTATATCTCCGATGAACCTGTAGGCCGTAAAGTGCCTCCTGAACCACTTATTGAAATATGTCAATTAATCAAAAAACTAGATCCTTATCATCCGGTTTCCGTTGTTTTCATGACCCCGAAAAAGGCAAAGGATTATGCGGAAGCAATGGATATTGTTATGGCTGATCCATATCCAATTCCACGCGGAACTGTACTGGCAGCTGGTAATGTTGCTAAAGGTTTATATCAGGAATTCTACCCCGAAAAGCCGGTTTGGATCGTTCCGCAGGCTTTTGGAGGCAATGAATGGTGGACAAGGGAACCCACTTCACAAGAAATCAGGGTGATGACCTACCTTTCCATTATCAATGGTTCAAAGGGAATTCAGTATTTTATCCGGCACGGTATGAATTCATTCCCCAAGTCTACCGTTGCATGGAATGAATGTGGTAAAATTGCTCTGGAAATTGCTGAATTAACCCCGACTTTATTTTCAACGGAAAATGCTCCTAAAATATCTTGTACTGATTCAGCTATTCAACTCAAAGCTTTCAGATACAGAAACGAAATAACTATCTTGGCTGTGAACACAGTAAATAAGCCTAAATCGATAGAGATTTTTATTCAGGAAGAGGATTATTCAGGCGAAGCAGAAGTTCAATTTGAAAACAGGAAAATAAAAATCCTGAATGGAACAATAAATGGAATGATCGATGCATTTGGCAGGAAGGTATATCGATTTGACCTGGAAGAAACCCGGGAGGATAGTATGATTTTAAATCCTCAAAATCTTGTGCTTAACTCCAGTTTTGAAATGAACCCTTCCATTGGAGTACCTTCCGGTTGCTATGCCAGGCACCGGGGTGACAGGGGATCAACTTATTTTGTCGACTCCAGGATAGCTTTCCACGGGAATCATTCAATAAGAATGACAACGCCTACCGAAGAAAAAGGATTTGCCCTCTCTTTCTTCCCGGTCCGATTGAAAAAGGGAGCCTACTATACAATATCAGTATGGGCAAAAGCAATGCCAAAAGATCCACAATTTGAGCCATTGGAGAGAAGAGGATTTTTTAAGTCTCTTTTCTCGAAAAAGAAAAAAAAGGAAACCGGATTGACATTCCATTTAGGACTGGGATCGTTGGGAACAAAAGACTTCATCATGGACAATGAGTGGAGAAAATATTCTTTCTCTGTTAAGTCGCAGGAATTGGAACAAAATAGAAACAGTCCTACACTCGAACTTCTAAGCCCTGGAACAGCATGGTTTGATCTACTGGAAGTGCTCCCTGACTTAACATTAGAAAATAAACCGCTGGGGATAGTAAGAAAGCCATGATGGCTGTGATAACACCGATTACTGCATCTGGAAAGATATTTTTATAAATTAGATTTATCCAGTTATGAATAATTTTTTTCAATTTTCAGTATTCTTAATTTTTTTGCTTTTGGCAGGAAGAAATTCCTGTTCACAACCTGTATTATATCTTGATTTTAAAGATGGTTTGGTGAAACAGAATGAAAAAATAATTTCTCCGGAAATGGCCCGGTATAAATCCGATCTGCAGCTTTCGGAATTCGTGCCGGGACTTAAGGACTTAGCACTTGATCTGAGTGAAAATGCAGTTCTTCGGAAGCCGTGGGTACTTGATAGTACTGTGCTACCGGAATGTAATGAAAAATCAAGTTTCTCAGTACAGATATGGGTAAAAACACTTCCATACGCCAAACAAGGAACACCGGTTATCGGGAATAAAAAAGCAGATTCAGAAAAAGACAAAGGATGGCTGATTTATACACAGG
Organism: uncultured Rikenellaceae bacterium; assembly: GCA_964515985.1. Taxonomy (GTDB): domain Bacteria; phylum Bacteroidota; class Bacteroidia; order Bacteroidales; family VadinHA17; genus CAZEWS01. Next base: position 5,349 of record CAZEWS010000100.1, read on the forward strand.
AAAACAGCGCATGGGCACTGAATTTATCTGATGGTAAAAACCAGTTTAATTATATACCAACAGTAGAAAGACAAGCTATCAATGATGGTCACTGGCATCAACTGGTTTTTTCAATTAATAGGGATATTCAGGAAGCCAGGATCTATTTTGACGGCAGGAATGTTGCCATTTATAATATCCAGGGCCTTAGGGGAATGGAAACTAATCTTCGTACCATAGCAGGTGGATCTGACGAATATTGGGAATGGGGGTCATACGGACAGTGGAACAGCTTTAATGGGTATATTGATGAGGTTAAGATATGGGACAAAGCTATTTCGGATGAGGACATTATTCATTTGTATGAAGAGTTTTTCCCTTACCCGGAGGATAAAAAATCTGAACATATATTCGGACAATTGAAAGTGTTGTCATGGAATATCTGGCATGGCGGCCATCGTTTTGGTAAATCAGTTGGTTTACAAAGAGTTATTGACATAATAAAATCTAGTAACGCGGATATTGTAACCCTGATAGAAACATATGGCTCAGGCGAGATAATTGCTGATTCACTTGGATATTATTTTTACCTTATTAGTTCGAACTTATCCATAATGAGCCGTTTCCCTATAGCCGAAACACATCGGGTTTTCAGGGCATTCAACTGTGGTGGAGCAACAGTTGATACTGGTAGTGGAGAAAAAATCAGGGTATATTGTACATGGCTCCACTACCTGCCGGATGTAAGAAAAAACATTGTTGACAATGTTATGCTTCCCGAAGAATTAGTCAGGGGAGAAGGGAATACACGGCATAGTGAGATCAAGCAAATTCTTGAGGAAATAAAACCTGCCCTCATGAATTCAGATGAGGTTCCGGTAATCGTGTGTGGAGACTTCAATTCTGGTTCACACCTGGACTGGACAGAGACGACAAAATCGGTTCATTACGGATATGTGGTGAGATGGCCTGTTACCGTAGAAATGGAAAAAGCAGGATTCATTGATTGTTACAGGGAAATAAAACCCAACCCAATGTCTGATCCCGGCTATACAAGTAATCCAAGATTTACCACTTCTACAGCAACCTCTTTTAACAGAAACCGGATTGATTATATATTTTATCAAAGCAAGAGACTTGAAGCGATGGAAGCTATTACGCTGGAATATCATCCGGTAAGATTCCCATCCGATCACGCTGCAGTAATTGGAGTTTTTAGATATAAACAGGAATAGTTAGTAAAAGGATCTGATGGATCATATGAAAATTAATCTTCAGGTGTTATAGGTTTAGATCTTGAGTTCAAATAAAAACAATCCTTAATTCAGACCTCCTGACTTCATTTCCTGAAAATATTTGATTTTTTAGGTTAAGTCAGGAAATCGATATAGATGAAAGTATTGTTAATAACGGAGTTCTGAAATTTCAGACCTGCTGACATGATGTATTGATTAATATTTTTCTTACAAAACAAATCGTAAAATAAATTTACCGCAAATTGTCATAAATTTACCCTTCAAAAAACAAAAAAGGAGGATAAAATTATGCAATTATTCTTACCGATCTTTCCCAAAGAAGCCACATTTATCAATTCATGTATTGGCGTTTATAAAAAAGATGAGATGGTGACCTACATATTAAACGGTCTACCTGTTTATACTCATCATAAGGAATCCTTACAAAGTTTCAAATATATTACCTCCAATTTTATAAAACAGGGATTATGTAAGCAATTCGAGATAGTAAGAACCTTTCATGTATCCCCGGATTTTGTAAGGCGAAATTACAAAATATTTAAGGAAGAAGGGGAAGCCGCCTTTTTTGGAAAAGATAAAAGACACGGTTATAGTCATAAGCTGACACCAGTTGTAATAGAACGGCTTCAGGATTATTTAGATGATGGGAAAAGCAATAGTATGGCGGCCCGACAAGAAGGCATAAGTGAAGGAGCTATACGGTATGCTATTAAAAAAGGGCGCTTAAAAAAAAAGCCAAACAAGATTTAACTCTTCCAACAGCTACCCACCGCAGTGAGCGGAGCGCCATGGATGCATCCAAAGCAGCTTCTATGGGGATTGCTACCCATAATGAAGAAGAACGGGTTGCGGCAGCGCTCGGTAAACTTCAGGAAGTCAGCATTCAATTTGATTCCAGCATAGAGGTCTGCAAAGCAGGCGTATTATTTGCCTATCCTGCTTTAATTAGCCAGGGACTTTTAAAGGCATTTGAAACATACCAATCACTCAAAAAGGGTTACTACGGTCTAAAACAAATCGTTGTCCTGTTGGCATTTATGGCATTGTGCAGGATAAAAAATCCCGAACAATTAAAAAAGTGTGCACCGGGAGAATTGGGAAAAATAATGGGTATAGACAGAGTTCCTGAAGTCAAAACATTAAGAAAAAAACTTAAGGAAATATTTGCCCAAGGTAAAGCAGTAGATTTTAGCAGTGCACTCACTCGAAGATGGTTAGAAGAAGAAATTGAAACTCACTTCTTTTTTTATGTAGATGGTCATGTAAGGGTATACTCAGGTCATCAGGCTACTTTAACCAAGAAATATGTATCAAGGCAAAAGCTGTGTTTGGCGGGTACTACAGAATACTGGGTTAATAATCAGATGGGGATGCCTTACTTAGTAGTATTTGCAGAACTTAATGAAAAGTTGAAGGAGGCCCTTGAAAAGCAAGTAATTCCAAGATTATTGGAAGACACCAGGCATCTAATAGACCATGATCAACTCAAAAGTGATCCGGATTTACCATTATTTACATTGATTTTTGACCGTGAGGCTTATGAACCAAAATTCTTTAAAAAGTTATGGGATGAACACAGAATAGCAGTACTTACATATCGTAAAAACGTGCAAGATAAATGGAATGAAAAAGAATTCAAAACCCAACAAGCATCAGTGATTGGCAAGATTGTGTCTATGCAAATTTGCGAAAAAGAGGTATCCCTGGACAATGTAAAAATGAGAGAGGTGAGAAAACTGGGAAAAGAAGGTCATCAAACAAGTATAATCACAACTAACAAAAAAATATCTACCGCATTAATTGCAGGTAAAATGTTTTCCAGATGGGCACAGGAAAACTTTTTTCGATATATGATTCAGGATTATGATATTGATAATATCATTGAATACGGAGTAGAAGAAATAGTCCCACAAAAATCAATTGTGAATCCGACTTACAAGCAATTAACCTATCAGATAAAAAAACTTAGAGAAAAAAAAGGACGAATAGAAGCAAAGTTATACCAGATTATGACAGAAAACATGGACAAGAGCATTGATTATTTAAAAGCATCTTTGGATAAAGAAGCCGATCTATTAGAAAGCATACAATGGTATGATGCTGATATAAAACAAAAGATTGAAGAAAGAAAAAATCAACTTACTCACATAACACTTGAAGATATAGATCAAAACCATCGTCCGAATAAGCTGAAAACCGAAAGTAAACAATTTATTAACACCATAAAGATGGTTGCTTATAGAGCTGAAACAGCCCTCTGTAATCTGTTAATACCTTATTGGTCTACTGCAGAAAAGGACATACGAATGTTAGTCAAAGAAATTATCAATAGTGATGCAGACATTCATGCTGATTATGAAAATAAAGTTCTAACAATAACTTTACATTCTCTCTCAACCCCAAGAGCAAATCAAGTAGTAAAAAAATTATGTGAATTGTTAAACCAAACTCAAACTAATTATCTTTGTACTGAATGGAAGTTGTTCTACAAAACGCTGGCAAATTAATTTACGTGAGGTCAGGAGGTCTGTAATTATGAATAAATTTTAGTTAGAATCTTAAAAAGAAGAATATGAAACCATTTCTCAAGACAGTATCTGGAATTTTCTTATTTATGATTATCTCAATTATTCCTGTATTTGCTCAAAACAGATTTAACCATTCCGTACACCTCTGTTTTCCTTCGCCTTGATTGTGGTTATTGGAACGGGGAATATTACATTAAAATTTAACTCCATTGAAATAAAAGCCGGTGAAAGTTTACAAGTAAAAATAAAGAACTAAAATTCTAATCTATCTATGAAACAGATTATGTACCTAAAGAATCTATTTATTGTACTATCTGCCTGTACAAGTAATTCGGACATAACCAATACCATTCTTCGGAAAGCAGAGATCCCTTACCTCAAGGGGGAAAGTCGAAAAATCTTCGATGCTAAGCCTTCACCGGAATTCGACAACAACAAATGGTTTACCAACGACCATTGTTTTGTAGAAGACAAAGACGGCACCTTGCACTGGATAGGGATTAACAATCCATACCCTCCCGAAGGGAAGCAGCTTTACCGCTACCACCCCTACCTGGGGCATTTAAAAACAACCCGGGTGTATGGTGAATGGGAACGGATGCACTTTGCCCTTGACGAAAGTAATGGGACAGAGTATCTGGGGGCACCCTATATTGTTTGGCATGAAGAGTCTGGTCGCTGGGTAATGGTGGTTGAAGTGTGGGCAGATGTAAGGCGGCTCGAGGTCTATTGGTCCTCTGATTTAACTGACTGGAGGGATTCTGACACCTATATTTTACCCGATAAATTATGGATTTCCACCCGTGACCCGCATATCATGAAAGGGGATGACGGGAAATACTGGATCCATGTGGTGTCAACCGGGAACAAGGGCGTTAAACAATCACAGGTGCTACGTATCCGGACGAAAGACTTTGTAAATTTTGAAGGCCCGGAAACCATCCTTGGAATAAACGATAACAATTGGGCAACCTTGATGGAATCCCCATTCCTTGTTGAGCATAAAGGCCTGTGGTACCTCTTTTTTACTTACGCCCATCGGAGGTATACCGAAACACTGGTGGTTGTTTCTGATAACCCGGACCATTTCGATTATGAAAAAAATACTCTAACTACGTTGTTTGGCCATGCAGCTGAGATTTTTACCTATAACGGGAAACAGTATATCTCTTCCTGCGGGCCAGAGGACCAACACTATTTAAACCACCAATCAGTGTCAATTGCCGAGTTGGGGTGGTTAAAACCGTAATTTTTAAAGCAAGAAATATGTTGAGAAAAAGTATTATTACAGTTCTTTGTTGTATTACCCTGTTGGGATGCTTGTTGCAGAAACAGGAAACGCGTGAAGAGGTAAAAGCCTATTTTGCTGGCAAAGAATTCAGGTTTGAGGAGGTTAAAGGCATTGGGTATGAAAAAGGGTGTACCCGGCGAGATAATAGTGATATCATCAAAGTAGGCGGGAAATATTACGTCTATTACACCAAAGTGTATGGCCGGAGCCCCGGCTATTGGGGCACCATCTGGACAGCCGTGTCGGAAGATGAAGGGCATACCTGGACTGAACTTGGAGAAGTGTTAGGAACTGGAGAAAAAGGGCAGTGGGACAGACAGGCGGTTTTTACCCCAAATATCCTTGAAGAAGATGGTGTTTACTATTTCTACTACACTGGCGTCCAACCAACACCGACGAACCCTAAAGGTGAATTTGAAAACAACTCGGTGAATGATTACACAGCCATAGGTGTGGCTAAAGCTGATAGTCCTGAAGGACCGTTTGTGCGGTGTGGAGAAAAGCCGGTTCTCACGGTTAGTAACGATCATAACTTTTTTGACAGCTACCGGGTTGACGATGCGGTGATGTTTAAGAAAGACGGGAAGTATTGGCTCTATTATAAAGGCCGGAAGTATGCCGATGGGAAAAACGGCCCGGCTCATACACAGATGGGGGTAGCATTTGCCAACACGCCGGAAGGTTCCTTTGAAAAATACGAAGGGAACCCAATTTTAGATCAGAGCCATGAGGTTTTCCTTTGGAAGAAAAACTCCGGGACTGCCTGCCTGGCATCTATAAGCTGTACGTTTGAATATGCTCCTGATGGGCTTGACTTTACCACAAATCCCATTTCAGTTAAAATAGAGCGGAACAAACGACCCAACGCCCCCGGGGCATACCGCCCTGACTTAACCGGTGAAAAAGAGGGTAATGAGCTTTCCTGGGGTGTTTCAATGATCCACAATGGTGCTGAAAGCTATCTGGTACGATGGGAATTTGTTGATAAGAACGAACAATAAAAATTTATACGATGAAGAATTATCTGCCTATTTTATTGTATCGGAATTTACTCTCCGCCAGCTGGCGGATCATGAGATCGCCCCGATAGCAATCAGCGATTTTCCGGGCTGTATTTATTTTAGCA
>CAZEWS010000101.1:0-10956 GCA_964515985.1 uncultured Rikenellaceae bacterium
TTCAATACCCTACTAAAAAGTATGGTAGCAAACAATCCAATACGTTTTTATTCAATAATTAAATATGTTACCTAAACGCCTATACCTAACGTTTAATTAAGCCATGCATACACTAATAGTTTCCATTTTTTTATCACTTGTATTATTCTCCAAGGCAAATGCCCAATGGCAAAAATTATTTTTGCGTGATGCAATGGGCCTTAATCTTTCAAGCTCGGAACTGGATGAAGTAAATCCGTTTGAGGACTTAGGAAAATATGGAGCACACAATCTGTTTGACCGGGATTTTTCTACAGCCTGGGTTGAAGGTGTTGAAGGAAATGGCATTGGGGAGTCGGTTTATATCGGAATCGGTAAGGAACTTAAAGACTATTTATATGTTGCAAATGGTTATCAAAAAACCGATGTCCTGTATTATTATAATAACCGGGTAAAAGCGGTCAGACTATCATTATTTGTTACTTTTATGCTTCCAGGCGATGTTACCGAAATAGGTGTTAATTTATACACCTTAAAATACGATGATGTTAAGATGATCCTTTTGAAAGATACCATTGGAGCACAAAGGATTGACTTCCCTTTTGATCAGATGAGAGTGAATAGGTTCAAAAACCAGGCATTATTGTCATTTGGAAAAGATTATGAAAAAGAAATAGAGGAAAGAAGCGAAGTTTTTGTGGATTCTGACAACGATTACTTTGCAGGGTATATAATGCTGATTGAGATCCGGGAAGTTTATAAAGGCAGCAAATGGGACGACACCTGCATTTCGGACATCTGGTTCAGTTCGGAAAAAAAATTCACAGGAATTTCAGGCAATGAAAAAATCACCGATGTCTATAAGAATGATGATGACGGATCAATTTATGTAAATACAACCAAAAGAGAAAAAATCATTCTTGTTAACAGGAAGGAATTGGAAAAGGAAGAAGATCTGGGAGAAGGAGAACACCTGTCGCTTGTTCTCATGGATGTTAGTCCTGACAAGGAGTGGGCACAAGTAGACTATTTGTATGGATATGAGGGGCCGGGAAGAATTGAGGAAATAGCATACCTTTACAGCGTAAGGCTTTTGACCAGGGTTGACAAGGTTTTACTTGGCAATGCTTTTAGCATGTATGGTTTTGAAGAGAAAAACGGAAGGATATATGTGGATACGGATAAAGGGCTGGTTGATCTTAATGCGGTTTATTACGAACTTGAGCTACTCAGGAAAAAAAAGTAATTTATCAGATTTGGAAGCGCTTGGTAAAGATTAAAAATTAATAAACCAAAACAAGGAGAAATTAAAATGAAAGCAAGAAAGATTAAAGAAGGTATTTACTGGGTGGGTGCTGTTGACTGGGATCGACGCATGTTCGACGACCTCATCCCCCTCCCCGATGGTACTAGTTATAATGCCTATTTGATTCAAGGCAGCGAGAAAACGGTGCTGATAGATACAGTGGATACCGAAATGTCACATGTTCTGCTTGATCGCTTGAACCAACTGGGGACTAAGCACATTGATTACATTATCACAAACCACGCCGAGCAGGACCATTCAGGCACACTACCGCAGATTATAGAGAGATACCCTGAGACGCAGGTTGTCTGCACATCAAAATGTAAAGAGATGCTCGTAGACTTGTTACTGGCACCGCAAGATCGCTTTCTAACAGTTGAAGATGGTTCTACCCTTTCTTTGGGAGATAGAACTCTTGAATTCATCCATGCACCGTGGGTTCACTGGCCTGAGACAATGCTGACCTATCTGCGTGAGGATGAAATTCTCTTTCCCTGTGACCTTTTCGGTTCCCACCTGGCAACAACAGACTTGTATGTCACTGATGAAGGGCGGGTCTATGAAGCAGCCAAACGATACTATGCAGAAATCATGATGCCATTCCGTAAGATCATACAGAAACATTTGAAAAAAGTCCATGAATACAAGATATCCATCATCGCCCCCAGTCATGGCCCGATGTATGACAGGCCTGAGTTTATCCTGGATGCGTATCAAGATTGGGTTTTTAACAACCCCAAAAACATCGTTGTGCTGCCCTACATCTCTATGCACGGCACCACCCGCGAGATGGTAAAGTACTTAGTGGATGCCTTGACCGAGAAAGGGGTAACTGTGGAACAGTTCAACCTGGCTGTTACCGATATTGGTAAACTTGCCATAGCGTTGGTGGACGCTGCCACCATCGTGATCGGATCGCCCACTGTTCTTACAGGCGCACATCCGAACGTCGTCTACGCAACATACCTGGCGAATGCTCTGCGGCCTAAAGTGAAATTCGTTTCGATCATCGGTTCCTATGGCTGGGGTGGTAAGATGGTGCAGCAACTTGCGGACTTGATCCCCAATCTAAAGGTGGAAATATTGGATCCTGTTGTTGTCAAAGGTTACCCTGGTGACAAAGAGTTTGATGCCCTGGACAAACTAGCTGCTATCATTGAGGGTAAGCACAAAGAACACAACTTGATCTATTGACACTTTTTCAAAAAGGGAAGCGGCTGAACCGCGGACCATTTTGCCTATCAAGGTTTGTTGCTCAGTATGTTTGCGGCAGCTTATCTTTTCCGTTAGGCAAATAAAAGGATTATTCATCGTAATTTTCCCCTGGCCAGTGAAGCAAAGATCCCTGAAAAGCAAAGGATCGTAAAAATAATAAAGGCAACATGCATGGCGGAAAGGAAAGAGGGATAATTTTCAGGCAGGATTTCGTTCTTGCCAAGGAAAATCGAAAAGAGAAGCAAAGCAATACCCATACTGAACATTTGCCCCACCATTCTCATTGTTCCAACCGATCCGGAAGCAACCCCATAATGTTTTTTATCAACCGAACTCATGATCGCATTGGTATTGGGCGATGAGAATAATGCAAATCCCAATCCGATGAAAACCAGGTTGATTATGATGAGCGGCAGGGGAGTAATCGATTTTATAAAAAGGAACAGAAACAAACCAATGGCAGAGAGGCTCATTCCCAGAGACGCAACAATCCGGGGTTCGATCTTGTCTGAAAGCCTCCCTGTTATGGGTGAGAAAACAGCCATTACAACGGGTTGTGAGACCAAAACTAATCCTGCCGCTCCTGGATCCAATCCTTTAATATATTGAAGGTAAAGACTAAGTAAAAATCCGACAGCAAATGTTGCGCTGTAGTTGATCAATGCAGCCAGATTTGAAAAAGCGAACGTCTTGTTCTTTTTGAACAGGTCCATTTCAAATAAGGGAAATTCGACTTTTTGTTCGAAAAGAATAAAAACAGCCAGAATAAATATACCAGACACCAGAAAGAGAAACCCCATCCAATGAGGCAGCCTCGAAAATCCATACATAATCAAAATGAGTGAAAGAGAATAAAACATCATCCCTTTCCAGTCGAAGGATTCGCCTTTTGCTTCGTCCCATTCGGTTTTAAGCCTGGTTATAATCAGAAATAAGGAGATTAGTCCAATTGGAATAGTAAACCAGAAAATACTTCTCCAACCCAGGTATTGTGTAAGCAATCCTCCTCCAAAAGGCCCCAGGGTAAGTCCGATATAAACGGCTGAAATATTAATACCCAAAGCCTTTCCTCTTTCATCGGGAGGGAAGGCAGAAGTAATGATCGCCACTCCTGTTCCAAATATCAGGGCGCTTCCGGTTCCCTGGAAGACCCGAAAGACAATCAGAAAATATACATTGGGTGAAAGTGCGCATAAAACAGAGGCGGTAATAAAAAGAACAATACCACTGGTAAATACTTTTTTTCTGCCAATGATATCTGCCATTCTTCCGGCAGGCAACAATATCATTGCTGTTGCCAGAATATATGAACTAACTATCCAGTTCAGTGTAATGGCATTTGTATTGAAGTCTTTTCCAATGGCTGGAAGGGCAACGTTAAGCGCCGAACCCAAGAAAGGAGTGAGGAATGATGCAAATGTGGCAACCAACAAGGAAGCATTTTTAAAACCGGAATCCCCGGTTTCATTTCTTTCCATTGGATTCTATTCCTTTCTTTTGGTATCAATGAATATGGTAACCGGACCATCATTGACCAGTTCAACCTTCATGTAAGTTCCAAATTCTCCGGTTTGAACTTCCTTTCCTAACAGTTGTTCTAATTGTTGTACAAACTTTTCATAAAGGGGAATGGCAACATCGGGTTTTGCCGCGTGGATGTATGAAGGTCTGTTTCCTTTTTTAGTTTTGGCATGCAGTGTGAACTGGCTTATGGCAAGAATTTCACCATCCGCTTCTGTGATTGGAATGTTCATTACACAATTTTCATCATTGAAGATCCTGAGCTGAACAATTTTCTTGCATAACCAGTCGATATCTTCTCCGGTATCGTTTATTTCAATACTTACAAGAACCAACAAACCCTTCCCGATGGAGGTTTTTGTTTTTTCATTGATGGTAACTGAGGCTTTATTTACTCTTTGGATTACGGCTCGCATAAAATAAGTTTTTTAAAATTATATTTATGTTTTCCATTTTATTAATTTTTTATGGTTTATTTTCTAAATAAAGACGGATGCTGATCGTCGAAATTAGTAATTTTCTGGTATTCATGAGCAACAGCCAGGATGGTTGCTTCATCGAAAAGGCTCCCGATAAAACTGATACTGGTAGGACTCACCTTTTTGTTGAAGCCATTGGGTATTATCACACATGGATGTCCGGTAAGATTTGTAATAAGCAACTGGTTACCGCCAAAACTGGGAGTAACTACAACATCAAAGTCTTTCATAATTTCATTCATTTGCTGAATCAATAAGTACCGGAACCGGTTGGCTTGTATATATTCAACTGCCGGGATGAATCTCGAACGCCTGAATGAATTTGGCCAGGCCCACTTGCTTTGGTTGACCAATAAGGTATCACGGTTTGTCCGGGTTAACTCGTCAAAAGCTGCAGCAGCTTCGGCATTTAAAATGATTCTCATAGAAGAGATGGGAAGGTCTTTTGGAAAACAAACGGGAATCAGTTTTGCCCCCATTTTTTTTAATGTTTTGAGTGTTTTCTGGTCGTTTTTCCTGTTAGCATATTCATTGTCGAAAGCCTCTTTCAGGTAACCGATTTTCAAAAAACTCAAATCTATAGTTGGTTTATAATTAAAAGGAAGATCATATAAGGTTTGATCCATCCCGTCAGAGCCTCTGATAACATCAAAAACCAAGGCACAATCTTCGGCTGTACGGCAAATCGGGCCAATTTTATCCATGGTCCAACTGAGAGCCATAGCTCCTGTACGGCTGACTCTACCGTAGGAAGGGCGAAGCCCGGTAGCACCGCACCGTGTAGAAGGGGATACGATGGATCCGAGAGTTTCTGTCCCGATTGAAAACCCGACCAAACCGGCAGCCGTTGCAGAAGCAGAACCGGCGGAAGAACCGCTCGAACCCTGCTTTAGATTCCAGGGATTCCTGGTGGTATCGTTGTACCAAATATCACCCATTGCTAAAGCACCCATCGAAAGTTTTGCCAGCAAAACCGCTCCTGCTTCACCAAGTTTTTTGATAATGGTGGCTGTTTTATTTATTTCCTGGTCCATAAATGGTGTAGCACCCCAGGTCGTTTTGTATCCTTTTAATGCCAGCAGATCTTTAACCCCGTACGGGATTCCATGCAGTGGCCCCCGGTATAAACCACCGGCGATTTCTTCATCTGCTTTGGCTGCTTGCTTTAATGCCAGTTCTTCAGTCAGTGTAATCACACAATGCAGTGTATCCCCATATTTTTTTAATCGGCTGATATAAAGTTTGGTTAGTTCGATAGAAGTAATCTGTTGAGATTTTATCAAACACGAAAGCTCAGCAACGCTGTAAAAAGCAAGTTCTTCCTTGTTTTCAGGCATGGATATTTCTTTAGCTAAATTCCATTCAATTTCCTTCTGAACCTGCTTGAATTGAAAACCAGCGGGAATGGGATTAAATTGAATGGCGGGTGGCACCGAATTATCCAGGGAATAAGTACGCATTTGTTCGTACATTTTTAATTGGGAACCCAATCCATCAGCCATTAATTCTTTTTCTTTTTCATCAAAGGACAAACCCATTGGATTTTCAGCAGAAGAAATTGCTTCAGTGGAAAGACCGGGAATTTCCTCCTCCGGTGGCTTTTCTTTTTTCTTGCAGGAAAGACAGGTGAATAGTAGAAAGCAAAGGATTAAAAGATTGGTCCGTTGTGAAAAACAGCTTGTTTGTATTACTTTTTTCATATTAATTCAATTATGTTATTAGCATACAACTATTAAAAAAAAAGACCTAAAGCATTGCTTTAAGCCTTATAAAAAACATTCATTATATAATTATTAATTAACCTATCTTTCAGCTGCCATCAGAAACATAGGTTTCATTTCAAAACTATGGTAAAACGGGCGAAGTCTTTTGATGTTATAATATTGTTCAACATTTACAGATTTCTTGGTTTTTGTAACTACATCAAGAGGAACATCGTCATACCTGCCGTTTTTTAGAACAACCAGGCGGCCGTGAATCCCTTTCAGAAGGAGATCCAGCGCAAGGTTTCCATAAGCCATGGGGACGATTGAATCGACTGCGTCAGGATCGCCACCACGAACAAGGTACCCGAGTTTTTGATTTATGGTATTGATGGTTTTTCCGCCATTGAATTTTGTGGAGCGTTCCTTTATTTCGGCAGAGACCAGATCCCCGATTCCACCTAGTTTTGAATGCCCGTATGCGTCTTTTTCCTGGTTTGTGAAAATCATTTCACTGCCTTTAAACATAGCTCCTTCTGAAACCAGGACAACGGAATATTTGCTGGGATTTTGATTCCGGTCTTCCACCAATAGTTGAGTCAGCAGATCAATATCGAATTTGTATTCAGGGATTACACAACGGTTGGCTGCACCGGCCATGGCAGGGAGCATGGCTGTAAATCCTGCGTACCTGCCAAAAACTTCCATAACGAGAATTCGTTCATGTGAACCGGCGGAAGTCCGGAGATTGTTGGTCATCATAATGGTACGGGTGATGCAGGTGCTAAAACCGATACAATAATCCGTACCCGGAACATCATTATCCATTGTTTTCGGCATAGCAACTACCTTAAGTCCTTCCTGGTATAGGCGGACGGCATAACTGAGTGTATCATCGCCACCTATTGGGATCAGGTATTCGATACCAAGCCATTCCAGATTTTTAATCACTTCCGGCGTAAGATCATTATACTCTGCCTTATATTGGTCCGTCAGATGTTCAGGAATGATATCCTTTTTCATATGACTGGGAAGGGTTCGGGAGGAGTGAAGAAAGGTACCCCCCGTTCTTCCTGCCTTATTCACAATATCGTCGCTCAGGGTTTGATAACAATTGCTGTTATCGGCTTTATTATCCCTGATGATTTCAGTTATCCCCGCCCATCCTCTTCTCAACCCGATAACTTTGTAGCCTTCCCGGTTAGCCCTGATGGTAATTGCGCGAATTGCAGGATTTAATCCGGGAACATCACCTCCACCTGTCAGGATGCCTATTATACCTTTTGTTTTCTTTACATTGGCCATTTTTTTAGTGATTTAGTTTTATTATCAATCAGATCAGTATTATCCGTTTAAAAAACTTGCTAAAAGTATTAAAAAATAACGATCAAACTATAAAATGCTGTTAAATTTAAATCAATGATACTGCTAAAGCTTTTGGTTTTTTGATTCTTCGTATTCCGACCTCCACTTTCTCACTCCGTAAATAAACAGAAATACCCTCATTATCCATTGTTTTCGGCATAGCAACTACCTTAAGTCCTTCCTGGTATAGGCGGACGGCATAACTGAGTGTATCATCGCCACCTATTGGGATCAGGTATTCGATACCAAGCCATTCCAGATTTTTAATCACTTCCGGCGTAAGATCATTATACTCTGCCTTATATTGGTCCGTCAGATGTTCAGGAATGATATCCTTTTTCATATGACTGGGAAGGGTTCGGGAGGAGTGAAGAAAGGTACCCCCCGTTCTTCCTGCCTTATTCACAATATCGTCGCTCAGGGTTTGATAACAATTGCTGTTATCGGCTTTATTATCCCTGATGATTTCAGTTATCCCCGCCCATCCTCTTCTCAACCCGATAACTTTGTAGCCTTCCCGGTTAGCCCTGATGGTAATTGCGCGAATTGCAGGATTTAATCCGGGAACATCACCTCCACCTGTCAGGATGCCTATTATACCTTTTGTTTTCTTTACATTGGCCATTTTTTTAGTGATTTAGTTTTATTATCAATCAGATCAGTATTATCCGTTTAAAAAACTTGCTAAAAGTATTAAAAAATAACGATCAAACTATAAAATGCTGTTAAATTTAAATCAATGATACTGCTAAAGCTTTTGGTTTTTTGATTCTTCGTATTCCGACCTCCACTTTCTCACTCCGTAAATAAACAGAAATACCCCGCTGAAAAAGCAAACAATAAAAAAGAAACTAAAAACTAAAAAGAAAACCTTTCTCAGAAGAATTAGTTTTTCCTCTCCTTTATGCTTGGCCTGGATTATCTTCAAGTCCCGGTCTTTTATGTTGAAAGCCTTTACCTGTTGAAATAATTCATTCGATTTTTCCTTAAAAATCATATTGAGAGAGTCAATTTTTATTTCGATTGACAGGATATCATGATTGTAAAGATCCTGGATGGTGTCGAGGAGGCTAAGATCATTTTTAGATTTTTCAATTAGATTGTTGATGGTATCATTGATTGCTCCGGACCGGAGGATGAGGAGATTAATTTCCCGGCTTGTAGTATTCACAATCGCATTAATCTCATTCATCTCCTGGTTTAGAAGATCGTGTTCAAAAGACTGAAAATTAATTTCTTCTGTAAGTTGTTCTTTTTTTGTTACGGTTAGAATATAATCCTCCAGAAGCTTGCCAATCTTTAGAGGAACAAAAGAGAGACCAAAAAGGAAGAGTATTAATCCGCAAAGTGCGACGAACCCCGGATAACTTTTATAAAGATTATTCATAGTTTATTCCATTGACGGCAGCACAAGATTTTCTGTTTCCGCTTTCCGGCCGCTCTTGTCAACGGAAACGAGCTTATATTCATGGGCATTCCTGTCAGTCACATTTTCCTTGAAAACAAATGGGTCTTTGGTTGTTTGCGGTTTATGGATTATCTCGGCAATCTTTTCATTATCGCGGAGGATCTCGTAAGTTTTTATTGGTTCGTTTCCTGCATAAGCCGTATGCCAGGTAAGGTTTATCACACGCTGTTCATCTTTTAATTGCTGGCTTATGGAAGGATCTCCCGGAGCAGTAAGACCTCCTTCGGGGATCTGGAAATAATTGGTTTTGCCTCCTTTCACCATACTCGCCATTTGTTCAACTTCCCGTCGTTCTGTTTCATTGAGCCCGTCAGGTTCAATCAGGGCAGACTGAAAATTTTGATGTAGCTGGCACAATTCAGGGTCTTCGCTGATCTGGCCAATACCGATTATGGCGGTATGAATGCCGGGTGTGGTGAGTGAATATTCAATCAGAGGCCTGGATGGCAGAGAGCTACTCCCAACCGTTCTGACAACATGTTCGGGTTTCCATGACCATTCGGCATCCTTTGTGTACATAGCCCCGTCGGCGAAAACCTTCATGGCAATCACTCCCATGTTTTTTGCGGATGCCACAGAGATTACGTTATGCTGCATGTTGAAATTAAGTCTGTCGTTTGCATTGATGGCCACCAGCATTCCATCAAGCACGTTGAATTTATCTCTCTGGATCATTTCCATCATTACCGGTGCAGAATAATGTCCTGAAAAACCGATGTGCCGGATCAGCTTTTCCTCTTTTGGGTTAAGTCCGGTAAGGTTCGTTCCGTCACGGTAATCACGCAAAGCAGCGAGGGCCCCTATGTGTTCGGCTTTTGGATCCGGATTTTCAAGTCCTTCATACAGAACATCAACCTCCTGAAGTGTATTAAGGTTGTGGATCAATATCATATCAAGATAAGAGCCTTCCGGGTAATTTCCCTTCCCATCACCAAATATCTGGGACAGGGATCTTTTCAGATCATCTACTGTAAGTGACCACACTTGGTCTTGGCGGACAAGCTTCTATTCAATGGACACCCGAAGTAAGCCAGATCGATTTTCTGAGACTTTCTTTATAGCCTGTATGGCTGGGAATCAGGTCAAGCTTGCGGAAAGCTGTTCCATAATTCAACTGGCTGGGGCCGTAAACATTGGATGTGTCAAAATAATTTACCCCCAGGTTGAAGGCTTTCAGTATTATGCTTATGGGATCGACATCATCGGGTGTCCATTGAATAGAAGCTTGTCCGCCAAGACCAAGTGTGGTCACGTCGAAATTCAACTTTCCAAATGTTCTTTTCATGGGGCCGGTAATAGCTCCCCTGGTGCAACGAATGTATGGAACAACCGAAAGTCCTGCAACTGCTACCGCCGTTGCTTTTAGAAATCTTCGGCGGGGAATGGAATTGATTTTTGTTTCAGACATATTAACAAAGTTTAGTTTAAAACACGAGTCCGCTCCGAAAAGTCATTTTTGACAGAATAATGGCATAATGGAATGCTGGAATAATGGGTGTTTCCAATATTCCACTTTTCCAATATTCCAAAGCGATGGACTTTTCAGAGTAGGCTCAAACATGAATAATTAGGTAAATTTATGTATTTCAATGATTCAAAACAACATATTTGGGAAAAGAAAGGATTAATTCAAACATTCTTTCAGGAAATCCGTAGTATTATCCAATTTTATTGTAAATTAAGTGGGTATTATAAAAGAGATCGTAAACAAAATACAAGAAGGTTATCATGCAGACGTATATTTTATTAAAGAATTAATTCATTCAGGGGATTCAAAAAATTTTCCGGTGTGCAATTTTTTTATAAATTTGTTTCACTTTTAATTGTCCCATGGTGTAACTGGCAACACATCTGATTTTGGTTCAGAAGAGTCTAGGTTCGAGCCCTAGTGGGACAACAGAAAAAAGCCGGCTGCAGCCG
>CAZEWS010000101.1:11004-11235 GCA_964515985.1 uncultured Rikenellaceae bacterium
TTGATGAACTAATAAATAATAATAGATTTCCTGAAGTGAAAAAAGCCGGCGGCAGCCGACTTTTTAGTTTCTGGTTCAGCAACTCGTTGTACGCCTTGAAGCCTGTCGAAGTCCGTAGGTGGGAAAGTCAATTCGCACAGCAACTTATGAGCACTCCGTTCCATAAGTCACTGTCTTTATCGTGTAGCTTAAGGCTTTTTTATTCCCTGTTTACTGCAGATCCTGCGGTAC
>CAZEWS010000102.1:0-11217 GCA_964515985.1 uncultured Rikenellaceae bacterium
ATGACTTTTAAGAATATTGCAATGAATCATATGGAATTTAGACTATAGCCTCATTAATCAAAGAATCTGCATAAGGTTTAGTAGCTTCCGCGCCAGGATTCTCATTTAAATAACATTCATTATGCATCCTCATAAAATCTTTCGCATCCAGAAGGTCTGGTAAATAAGTAGGATTTTGAATGCCATAATAGGTGTTATATGATAAAGTAGGGGCGCCAGTTTGTCCCTTTTTGGTGGTGATCAAAATTACGCCGTTAGCTCCTCCTAATCCATAAGGTGCCACCGCAGAAGCATCTTTCAAAATCGACATCGATTCGATGATAGCTGGGTCTATCTGATTGATGTTATTCCTTATAATACCATCGACAACAATTAATGGTGCATTTTCCCCGGTAGTTGCGACTCCCCTAATATAAATGTCAGGATTATCATCCCCAGGCTCTCCTCCGTCTGGCCTCATGCTTATTCCTGCCATTCTCCCGGAAAGGGCACTGGATATATTAGCAACCGGGGTTTTTTCAATAGTCTCCCCTTTCATTATACTTACTGCGCCGGTCACTGTTGTTCTCTTTTGCGTACCATAACCTATGGCAATAACTTCTTCCAAACCAAAAACATCTAAAGCGAAAGTAATATCGATCGCCTCACGTCCGGCAATCTCAGCCTCCTGGGTTATATAGCCAATAAATGAAAACACAAGCGTTGCGTTGGGGTCATCCACCTCAATACTATAATTACCATCCGCATTTGTAATAGTACCTGTCATGGTTCCTTTAATTACAATGTTAACCCCCGGAAGCGGATTACCGTCCTCATCGATTACTTTTCCTGTAACAACTATTTCCTGGGGCTGCAGGTCGACATCAACAAATTCTGAGAGAACATTCTGTACCGTAGTTCCTTGCAGATCCAGAGACAAGCGTGCTGCCTGGGAATAGGAACTACCCGCATATACCTGAAATATGCCAACTAGTAATAAAAGTACTGAAAGTCTCATAATTTTTAGGATTTTACATAGCCGGATATAATTTCGATGCCGGCTATACATTGAATAATTCTTTTTCATACTTTTTTTATTTTAGGTTTGACAATTTTTTAAATTTTTCTAAAAGAAAAGTCAATTTGGCAATGAATACGAAATTAGCGGGAGAGTGTGCCATCACTTTCCCGTTTTACTTTTCATTTTGTCAGGGTTTCTCCATAGGCAATAGGTTTCAGGTTAATAATTTTCGGTGAGTTTTATATTGAATTTTAGTTCCATAGGAACGTAAATAATAAACACTACTTTCCCCAAGGAGGATTCTTTCATGCCTGCTGAAATACACTCTACTTATAACTTGGATTTCCTTAATTTCCCTGCGCAGGCATTACCCGAATCAGGTTCAAAGGGTTTGATCTCAGCCCGAATTTTTTAGGCACCCCCATTCGAATACAAAGTATAAAAATAACCATAATTCTTTATTATTAAAAGTGTTTTTATAATTAATTTAAACCCGGATTTGTCAATAAGCAAAATTTCTAATGGCGGTCATTAGAATATATTGTTTATATTTATATTGTGTTGATAATCAATGTAGACTACGACACTGTTTTGTAGTCAAGTACCTTTCGGTAAACTTTTCTTACCTTTCAAAATGAGTTATCAAATAGAATTTACATAATTTCCATCATTATATTGATTTCTATTAAAGTGTTTGTTGTTACCTATTTAATTGCATTTATTCTATTTTCCAGGATCTCAAGGTAATTTTTAAATCGGAACTGGGATTAGGGTTCTACTGGATTGCCAAAAACGGTAAATTCGATGATGCCGACAGGAACCTGAGGGGGTGCTCCGGTAATGGTCAACCTGACATACCGGCACTTTACCGGGTCAATTTCGTCATATTCGACATTTTTCGTTACGTTGTTTTTTGTCTTATCAAGCGCTGTTTTAAACAAGAACGAATTCATGTTATTTACTAACTCATTGATCCTTATCCATAAATATTTTTTTCGACAAACTAATATCCCCATTTTAGCATAAGGTTTTTAGCTGCTGTCCAGTTATAACCACGTGGTCTCTCACTGCTAGCAACAATCTCTGCCACAGCATCCTTCAGCTTTTCCCCATCGTCCATATAGTCAAGCGCATTCAGAGCGTGCACTTGTTCCATTTGGTTACCCCCTGTAATCACTTTTTTTAACACCTCCAGAGCTATCTCTTTTTCCCCAAGATGATATAGAGCCTCTGCCGCCACGGTACGTACATCATACGAATCATCATCCGTAAGATTTTGCAAAACATCTATTGCCCCTGTTGCTTTTTCTCCAAGCAATAAAAGTCCTGTTGCGCCCCAGTATCGTATTGCACTGTCTTCGTTTTTAAGGTAGTTTTTAAGGGTGGTTAAGTCAGCTGAGGTGGCTGTTGCTGCAAGCTTAGCGGCAGCTTGAACGTCAGGTTCCTGGTATTGGTTGCTATGGAAATACTCGTAGATGGTTGTTCCTTCGGTTCTTCGCGACCATTTCCCTTCGGGTATAAATCCTGTATCGTGATATTTTATAAGGTATTGGTCGAGAGACTTGCTCATTTGCTCTTTAATCTTTTGGTAATCGGGGTCGTCAATAAGATTGTTTACCTCCCACGGATCTTCTTCAACATTGTATAACTCCTCCGAAGGTTTGGGCAAAAAAAATCGCGACTGTACCTCGTTACATTTACCATCTTTCCATGCTTTTTCCCATGCCATCATCGACTCTGCTTTCCACAGGTAATCGAGTTTTTGAAGTGCCGGTCTGTAGGGCATATAGTTACGGATATAACGGTATTGTTTGTCTCTTACAGCTCTTACCATATCAATACGTTCGTCCATACGTCCTCTGAAAAGAAAAACATATTCCGGATCGTCGGTTTTTTGTTCACCAAGGAAGGCGTTGCCCTGAATGTATTCAGGAATTTCGATACCAGTAAGACTAAGCATAGTAGGTAACAGGTCTACAAAGCTTACAATGCGATCCTCCGACGATCCTGCTTTAGAGGGTGACAGATGTTTATATTTGTCAGGGAACCGAATAATTAGTGGTACCCTTGTGCCGCTCTCATAAATATATCTTTTGCTTCTGCCTATCACGCCGCCATGGTCGCCATAATAGACCACAATAGTGTTTTCTGCCAAACCGTCATCTTCCAGTTGTTGAAGGAACTGACCAATCTGAGTGTCCAGTTTTGTGATTACATCATAATACCTGGCCCAGTCAATACGCATCTCGGGTATGTCGGGGTGGTAGGGTGGAAGTTTAACTTTTGCCGGATCGTGGATCAGATTCTCAACGGCTATCCGTTTTGCAGGATGCAGACTGCTCTCATGCGATACGGTAAAGTTTTGGACATGAAAAAAAGGAACACCTTCAGGGCGGTTTCTGTAGGTTGCTGTCTTACTCGATTCATCCCAGCCCTTACTCTTTTTTACTGTGTTGTAATCCTCTTTTGAGCAGTTTGTGCAGTAATAACCTTTCTCTTTAAGGTATTCGGGAAGAAATTTGATTAACTCCGGGATGGGGTATTTGCTGCGCATCTGTTGTGTACCCATCGAACTGGCATAACAGCCAGTAATAATGGTCGACCGTGCCGGGGCACAAACAGGTGCATTGGCAAACGCCTGTTGTTTCTATTTATTGGTGTTTCATTTTTTATGTATTCAAACCAATCATAATATGCATTTACTGTACAAGGCTTACCATTTCCTGTTGAATAAAAACCGACATAAACTCCGGTGAATCCTCCAACGGTTTCTGAACTCAGGAATTTAGCATCGACTTTTCCCATCTCTTCAAAAGGACTATTGTCTTGTGAGTATGAGAACGTAAAGGATGATTTTTCCCCTTCAACTCTCAACTGAACTGGACCTGGTTTTAATTGCACTTCCTTTTCCTCATGAATTATTGATCCGAACCAGAATTTTGAAACCAGCACTCGTTTTCCCTTCGATTCCTTGATTAACAAGTCAAAGTGACCACCATTATTAAGGAGAATCAGGCCTGCTTCTTCATTATTTTTCTTTGGGTCAAATTCTATTTGGGTTGTAGCGGTAAAATACATATCTGTAAGTCTTCGGCCTACAAAGGTGGGTGAATTACGATCTTCTATTGTTTGTTCCGATCCTGTCATCTGTAAATAACCCTTACGTTGGCTAAGCGAATAATTGTCAAAGTCAGGATGGCGAATATAATTCCATTCCAGGCCAAGTTTATCGGAGTCAAAATTTACTTTAGCAGGTTTTTCAGGGAAAGGGTTCAATGGAAGGATGGGGCTAGTCATATCTACTGTGACTGTGCCATTTCCATTTACTACCGGCCATCCGTTTTTGGGCCAGGAAACAGGAGCAATGCATGTTTCTCTGCCTAGTATATGCTGAACTCCTCTTCCAATGTCCGATACCCATGAAAAACAATCCACCATGAACCATCATAAGCCTGTACTATGTCGGCATGCCCAACGCCTTGTATAGGATTATTTTGCCCGGCTGCATTGGCATGGGTCAGGATTGGATTAGAGGGATTTGAATAATACGGCCCCCAAATACTATTACTCCGAGCTATTGTTTCGGAATGGCATTCTTCTGTACCTCCTTCGGCAGCCATCAAATAATAAAATCCATCTTTTTTATAAATATTCGCTTCATTGTATTTAATTTTATTGGTTTATAAAATAGCTAAATTAACTTTTTTAATGCCGTTTACGAATCATGTACACCGAAGCATTAGTAACTATTTCTGCAAAGTTCCAACAGGTCTTGTTCCGTTCCCTTTTCTCCCGGTAAGTTTATCACCAAGATCTTCACGGGCAGATTCAACCACCATAAGTAACTCTTGTAATTTTTCGGGATACATATCAATTACATTATTTCGCTCACCAGGATCACGCATCATATTAAACAGCATCATTGAATCCACCTTAACTCTAACCCTTTTGCCAGGGAAACCTCCATTCCTTGGCATTCCAAGTTCATAACTTTCATAAGAGTGTGGCAATACAAGTTTCCAATTTCCCTTCCTAACACATCTCAATTCGTTGGCCCCTAGATAGTATAATATTGTTTCACGCGGATTGGCATCTTTATTACCAGTCATAAGTGGCAAAATATTTACTCCATCAATTTTTTCCTCCGGTAGATCTGCGTTAATAATCCCAGCAACCGTAGGCAGCAAATCTAAGGTAGATGCAAGCTTATTACATGTTGTTCCTTCTGGTATAACACCGGGCCATCTCATAATACAAGGAACCCTTTGACCACCATCCCAAGTTGTAAGTTTACCCTCTCGCAAACCACCGGCAGATCCTGCATGATCACCAAAATTAAGCCATGGCCCGTTATCTGTAGTAAATACAACAAGAGTATTATCGGAAAGTCCGTTTCTTTCAAGTGCTTTAAGTATTTCACCTACACTCCAATCAATCTCCTCAATAACATCACCATACATTCCTTTTTCTGTTTTTCCATCAAATTTGCCGGAAACGCCTAATGGAACGTGAGGCATAGTGTGAGGAACATATAAAAAGAAAGGCGTTTCCTTATTTCTGTCGATAAAATCGATAGCCTTTTCGGTATAAAGAGTAGTCAGTTTGCGCATATCTTCGAGAGTAGACAATTCATCTATTTTTTCATTATCTTCAATTAATGGTAATACCGGATAATTAGATCTTCTCTTACCTTCTTTCTTTTTTGTTCCATCAAAATTTACAGGCCACATATCGTTGGAATATGGCAGCCCCAGATACTTATCAAATCCATGTTGTAATGGAAGGAATTTTTTGTGATGACCAAGATGCCATTTACCAAAAGCAGCAGTAGCATACCCTTTACTTTTAAATATCTCGGCTATTGTTGTTTCTGAAGGATTAAGTCCGATTTCATGGTAAGGAAAAAGAGCTCCGCTAATTCCAATCCGGTTAGGATAACATCCTGTCATTAATCCAGCACGCGAGGCACTACATACAGCCTGTGCCGCATAAAAATTGGTAAACATCATGCCCTGAGATGCAAGGCGATCAAGGTTTGGAGTTTCAAAACCGGTTGCACCAAAACAACCGATATCACCATATCCCTGGTCATCGGTAAATATTATTACAACATTAGGTTGAGATTGTGCATCCGTTTTTGTAAATGTTGATAATAAAACCATTGCAACAAAAAGGCAACAGAAAAAACCATGTTTATTCATAATTTCGATTTTTATCTGATCAACGATAATGTAATCAGAGGTGTATTTTTTTGCTATATTTTTTTCATAATAGTATGTTCTTCTCTAATGATTTTTTATTTAGTAATCCAGCTCCCAGAGCTTCCTGTATGGCCTGAACAACAGTCAGTTTGCAATCTCATTTCCAATGAATTGCTCTTTAACCGGATCCCATTGGAGCTTTTTCCCGGTAAGCATGGCTATTTCACCTATCAATTCCACTGTTTCTAAAAATTCTCTTCTGCTGTAACTGTGTTTGTTATTCTCCATCTCTGAAAGGATTTAATTGTTTTACTGTTCTGTCAAAGATAAACATAAATATTTTTTTATGCTTAAGACGACATTTCTTTCGTTTTCTATATTTTAAATCTTCTTATTTTTTATCTGAAATGTAATATTCACAAACAACCCTGAAACCTACGTGAGTGCAGTCTGAATACCACCAGATGCTTTTAGGTATTTGAGGATCAGTAATCAACCATTTTTTGGTTTTGGTAAAATCCCTGGTAGCACAACGCACATCAGCTGCGTCATTTTTATAGGAACCTCCCCGGATGACATGTTCCAATCCGTCGGTAGGTCCCTTGGGGTCTATTATAGTTACTTCGTTATAAGATGCATAGGTGTCAGGCGAGTACCAATCCTGACAAAATTCACTTACATTTCCAAGCATATTCAGTAATCCGAAAGGATTGGGTTTTACTTCTGATGGCAAATGCGTTTTACCATTACTGTTAATAGAATAAATCACATAAGAATTAATGGTAGTTGTATCAGGGCCAAATAGCTTATTCTTAAAAGTGTTCTTTGAAAAATCCCTGGGATCGCCTTCAAAGAAATAGGGTCCCTGGGTTCCTGCTCTGCAGGCATATTCCCATTCTGCTTCCGTAGGCAACCTGTACGTTTTTCCTGTGACCCTTGAGAGCCATTTACAAAAGGTTTCGGCTGCGTAGTGAGACATTGTAATTGCCGGGCCTGTAGTTTTTCCCCAACCCTGGTCAGGGGCACCCCAAGGAGGTGTTGGGCCTGTAATTGCATCAACATCAGCATTATTCATTTGCATGCTGAACTCTTTTCTTCCTTCAGATGAAGTAGCGTTAAAAAAAGAAAGATATTCATTCCAGCTAATCTCAGTCTTCCCCATCCAGAATTTACTGATTTTTACGGTTTTGACCGGCTCCTCATCCGGATTTCGGAATGATTCAGAATCCAGACTGCCAATATTAAAGGATCCCTCCGGAATTGCAACCATTTCAAATGACACAGTTGTCCCCGGGATTTTCTCAATAAAATTTTCAAACCTCTCCACCCTGGCAGATTCTGTAAAAACTTCACTGCTTATCTCTTTAACCTTCCCAAATTCAATATTACTGGCATGGATTGCTGCTTTATTATAATGTCCAACAAACAGATGACAGTTCAGACACCTCAATTCTTCATGATGCTGAGTATAATATAAATGAGCATCATCACCATCCGTTGAGAGTGCATTTGGAAAAAGATTTTGATGGCATTTCAGGCAACCTTCCCTGTAAGTATATTTTTTTGCGAATTCCAGCTTTGATCGATCATCCCAGTTAATGTTCTCAGCATCTTTTAGAAATTCACCATAAATATCTTTTGCTACATGCTTCACTTTTGCCAGAAGATGGCCCTTACCCTTTGGAGGAAGATGGCATTCCACACAATGGACAATTACGCCTGATTTATTATCATAATGTGTTGATTGTTTCCATGATTGATTGGCTTGAGGATGGGAATGACAGGACATACAATACCGGTCCGTTGAAGTGTATTTTATTCCTTTTCCTGCCAGAAAGATTACCAATAAACAAGTAAATATCCCAATCAAAAAGATGATCCGGGAGCTCTTTTTGATGAAAGGAATATTCTTCAAAGGAATAAAAAAAAATCTCATCGGAGGACTACGGATATTTTAGGATGCTTGAAAAATAAATGTTTATTAAATAGCAAATATAAGTTCATCCTTTTTAAAATTCCATAGACTGACAGGAGAAATTTTCGAAATTGATATTTTGAATTTGGATTTTATTTGAGATTTGTTATTTGTATTTTGGAATTTTCTCATTCACTTCATAAGTTCTGAATTAATAGACAGACTCTAAATATTTCCAATTTATTCGACGAAAAATACCCGCCAAACCAGGTTTATGCCGGGTTTGGCTTATTACTCAAAAGCCACATTGGTCAATAATTTGTTTTTGGAAGTTTATTTTCTATCTTGTGAAAACAGAATTTGGGAAAGTTGATATTAAATTAAAATTGAAAGCTGATAATTATGAACCATCGTACAATTAGCAGAAGATCCTTTCTGAAAAAAAAATAAAACCGTTGGTCCAGTTAACTTTGAATTACGTAGGCATAAAAGTTCATGCAGATAAAAAAAAGGCGACTATCGGACGCCTTATTAGTGGAGCATAGCGGAGTCGAACCGCTGACCTTCTGACTGCCAGTCAGACGCTCTAGCCTACTGAGCTAATGCCCCGGTTGTAAAGGAATGCAAAAGTAGAAAAAATGTAAAATAAACATGATCATATTTACGTTTTTTATCAGATAAGTATTCAAAATGTATTGAAAATCGAATCGTTTGGTTCGATTTTTGCTAAATTTTACTAACAGAGAGGTTTAATTTATAATTTTTTGACATAATAAATTGTTCTGAATTTTGATTAAAACCAGAAAATACATTAATTTTATCCATTCAATACAGGAATAATTTGAAAAAACTATAGAATTCTTTATTTTTAGGGCATTAAAAATCAAGTAAAATGGAACTAAAGAAAAACCCGGAAGTTGATCTGGAAAAGAGAAAAGCTATATTTTTCCAATTGGGACTGGTTATTGTACTGTCGATAATTCTCATTGCATTTGAATGGACAAGCACAGGCTTGTCAAAAAGTGGGTTTGATACGGGTATCAATGAAGAAATCGAAGAAGAAATCATTCCTATTACTCGTCAGGAACAGCCTGAACCTCAAAAACCACCTGAGCCACCAAAAGTAATTGAAACTTTTCAAGTTGTTGAAGATGATGTAGATCTTGAAGATGAATTAACCCTTGAAGATGCTGAAATTGATTTGGAGACGGAGGTGGAGATTATTGATTTTGAGGTGGCAGATGAAGAGGAAGAAGAAGCTCCCATTTTTTACATTGTGGAAGACATGCCTGGTTTTAGAGGTGGAACCGTAGAAAAATTCCGGACCTGGATAATAGACCATCTGAAGTATCCTGAAATTGCTGCTGAAAATGGGATCAGTGGAAGAGTATTTGTTATGTTTGTTATTGAGACTGACGGTACGATGGGTAAAGTTACAATTAGCCGTGGAGTTGATCCTGCTCTTGATGCTGAGTCAATCAGGGTTGTGAAGTCTTCTCCAAAATGGACTCCGGGGAAACAAAGAGGTAAACCAGTAAGGGTAGCCTATACAATCCCGATTAATTTTGTACTGCAATAAAAAATAGATTTTCTATCGAACCCTGATTCTTGATCAGGGTTTTTTTTTGAAAATCAGTGTTGATTAGGAATTATACCTTTTATTATTTACTTTAGTTGAACTTTTTTTTCATTTAAACTATATTCTTTTCAATAATGAAACAATTCATTCGTCTCTTTCTTGTTCTGTTAATCGTATCCGGGTGTGGTTCATCAAAAAAACAATTGCAGCGGGGTAATTATGATGCCGCCATTGGAAAAGCGGTTAAAAAGCTGAGAAAAAATCCGGGTAGTGAAGATGATATTCTCATTTTGGACAAATCGTATAACGTCGTAAATGAACAAAACATTGAACGGATCAATTTCCTGAGATTAGAGGGAAATCCAGGTTCCTGGGATGAAATATTAACATTGTATTCGTGGTTGAAAAACCGCCAGACTTTAGTGAGAACAGTGCTTCCGCTAAAATTGCCCACTGGGACTATAAATTATGAATACATTAATTATGATCGGGAAATTGTTGAAGCCAAACAAAAGGCTGCTGAATATTATTTTGCCCATGGTAAACAAATAATGGAAAATAATACAAAAGAGTCTTACAGGCAAGCTTATTATGAATTTCAAAAAGCAAAAGAATATTGGGGAGACTATGAAAATATTGATGATTTAATAGCTGAAACCAAATATAAAGGGATGAGCAGGGTGCTGGTAACTGTGGAGAATAAAACACACCTGAAGCTATCGAAAGAATTCGAGGAAGACCTTTTGGCCATTAATCACCAAAATTTAAATAGTGAATGGGTTGAATACCATACACGGCATTTGGATGACAATATCGATTACGATTATCTTTCTTTTATAAATCTTAAGATCATTGATGTATCTCCTGAGTCGATTAAAGAAACCGACAGGATCGAAAAAAAAGAAATTGATGACGGATGGCAGTATGTTCTTGACAAGAATGGGAATGTAACGAAAGATTCAGTGGGGAATGATATTAAACTCAAGAAATATAAAACATTAACATGTACAGTTATCGAAACTGTGCAGCAGAAGTCGGTTCATATTGAAGGTGATGTTGAAATTATTCAAACCAACCCCAGGAGGCTATTGAAAAAAGATCCAATTGGTGCAGAAACCTTCTTTGAGCATCATTCAGCCAGAGCCATTGGAGATATAGGGGCTTTGTCTTCCGAATCCAGGAAGATTGTGGAAAGTGATCCTGTACCTTTTCCTCATGATTTTGATATGATTTTTCAATGTAGTGAAGCGTTAAAACTAGCCATAAGGGACATCTTATACAGGAATCGTCGGTATATCCACTAAATTTAAAGTAACTATATTGAACATAGCTTCGCAAAGTAATTAAAAAGGTTATAGGTATAGACGTTTAGAGCGCTCAAATTCAATAATTAAATCTAACTTTGTAAATTGGTGTGATTGTTTTATAGTTTCCGTCAGCTGACGGATTGATAGTTGTGGTAAGAAAATAATTTTCAGAAATAAATTTCAAATTTCGAATATCAAATGATAAATAATAAAGT
>CAZEWS010000103.1:0-1965 GCA_964515985.1 uncultured Rikenellaceae bacterium
CATGTTGCCCTCGATGATCAGAACAATACTTGTGAAACCACAGGCCAGATTTATGGCTGTAATAAAATTGGGCAGATGACGGGTTAAGTTTCTTATCATTTTTTTATTTTTAATTCCTGTAAACCAGAAAATCCGGTTGGAATTGATGTTTAAAACCTTTTTGGTAAATTTAGAAGATTTTATTTTGTAAACTAATATTGCTAAATTTTTTTTTAATCCCTTAATGAATAAACTCCGGTAATTCATTTAATTCATAGTAAATTACCCTTACATTATGATAAAAGAAAAAATAAATTGGGGAATACTTGGCTGTGGTAAAATTGCTCATGCTTTTGCTGAAGGATTATCCGTTTTACCATCTGCCAGGTTATTGGCTGTTGCTTCAAGGTCAGGCGAACGGGCAGCCGGTTTTGCAAAAAGACACAATGCAGAAAGAAATTATGCTGATTATGAGTCTTTAGCAGTTGATCCTGACGTGGATGTTATTTACATAGCAACTCCGCATAATTTTCATTTTGAACATACCTTATTATCATTAGATCATAACAAAAGTGTTCTTATTGAAAAACCCATTTGTGTAAATGCAAAAGAAACCAGGAAATTAATTGAAACGGCAAGGGAAAAACAGGTCTTTCTTATGGAAGCAATGTGGACACGCTTTTTACCAGTTATTGAGATGATAAAAAACTGGTTAAAGGACCGTGTACTGGGAGAGGTTAAGATGTTGTTTGCAGATTTTGGTTTTAATTTTCCCTTCGATGCGGAAAGTCGCATCTTTAATCCAAATTTGGCTGGGGGTGCATTGCTTGATTTAGGCATTTATCCTGTTTATTTTTCCACTATGGTTTTTGCTCAATTTCCGGTTGACATTTCCAGCAAGGCAATTTTAGGCAAAACGGGTATCGATGAACAGTCAGCTTATATATTAAAATACGGGAATGGAGAGTTAGCCATGCTGGCAAGTACTCTCAAGGCTTTAGCTTCCCAAAGTGCAACCATAACAGGTACAGGTGGATCAATATTTGTTCCTGAGTTTTGGAAAGCAAGAAAGGCCAGAATTACCAGTGATGGGAAAAAGTCAAAAATGGTTGAACCTGACTTTGAGGGTAACGGATATAATTATGAAGCCCTTGAAGTAATGAGTTGCTTGAAAAGAGGTGAGCTTGAGAGTAAGTCTATGTCTTTGGATGAATCCCTGATGAATATGCAAATTATGGATAACATCAGGCAACAAATAGGGTTGGTTTATCCGTTTGAAAAATAATGGAACTAAATTTATATAAACAAAGTGTTTCAAAATATTAAAATTGCAGTCGATTTTGACGGAACGATAGTCGAACATAAGTATCCGGAAATAGGCGAGGAAAAATTGTTTGTATTCGAAACCTTAAAGGAACTTCAAAAACAAGGGTGTCGGCTGATTTTATGGACTATCCGAACTGGCAGGGAACTTGATGAAGCTGTTGAATTTTGCAGACAAAAGGGAGTGGAATTTTACGCTGTGAATAAGAACTATCCGGAGGAAAAGTTTGAAGAAGATGTTGCCCGGAAGATTGAGGCAGACATATATATTGATGACCGTAATATTGGCGGATTCCATGGATGGAACAAAGTTTGGGAGATGTTAAATCAGGAGATTGAAATTGAACGGTTGAAAATTGAAAAACAATATTCAAAAACAGGTTTGTCCTTCAATTCATTGATACAAAGATTTTTAAAACTAAAGAAAAAATCGTAACCAATCATTCTCAGATAAATTCTAATTCTTAATAACATAATAAGAATGAAAGTGAATAAATACAGATATTTTTTTCTTCTTATACATACTTGCCTTGTAATTCTATGTTTTTTTTTCCTGTTCTTCAGGGAATTCTTCCATAAGTAACAAGGAAAAACAGACATATAAAGACCTTCCGGTTCAAGAAAATAAATTGTATTGCTGCCGTCACTCATAATCAGCTTTTC
>CAZEWS010000103.1:1975-11195 GCA_964515985.1 uncultured Rikenellaceae bacterium
GATTCTATGAATGGCACAGGGTTTGGGAGATGCTAAATCCGGAGATTGAACACGAACAGTTAACAATTGAAAAACAATATTCAAAACCCGGTCCATCCTTCCTGTCAGTAATACTAAAATTATTTAAGAGAAAAAAACCCCCCGAAAAAAATGAAGATGGTTAAATACAGGTATATTTTTACCCTGATATATACTTGCTTTGTAATGCTAAGCTTTCTTTCCTGTTCTTCAGGGAATTCCTCCATAAGTAACAAGAAAAATCAGACACATAAAGACCGTCCGGTTAAAAAAAATATTAG
Organism: uncultured Rikenellaceae bacterium; assembly: GCA_964515985.1. Classification (GTDB taxonomy): domain Bacteria; phylum Bacteroidota; class Bacteroidia; order Bacteroidales; family VadinHA17; genus CAZEWS01. Next base: position 2,275 of record CAZEWS010000103.1, read on the forward strand.
TGTAATAAATGACCCTAAGCCAAACTCAGATTTTATAACAGGCGATTTGGTAACCATAACAGTGAGCCGTTTGGATACATCCGTAAATATCGATTCAGTCCGATTCTTTGTTGATGGAGTTTTCGTTGGGACTTCCACCGGAACGAAAAGAACCTACACATGGAATTCATCAGAGGCAAAAGCCGGCAGACGAAATATCAAAACAATCACATATTGTAGAAGCCATCCGAAAGAAGTGAATAACATTTCCATTTTTATGTTTTCGGATTTAGTTCCCCAGCAATATGGATTTCAAATTATTCATATTTTTCCACATGATCAGGATGCATATACACAAGGGCTGGTTTTTGATTTGGGCTTTTTATTTGAGAGTACCGGTCAGTATGGTAAATCTTCATTAAGAAAGATAGAGCCTGAAACGGGGAAACTGATCAGCAGTAAGAAATTACCACCTGACCTGTTTGGTGAAGGAGTATGTATTTTCAAAGACAAAATAATCCAATTGACCTGGAAATCCCGGATTGGGTTTGTTTATGATAAAAGAAGTTTTGAATTTATAAATAAAATTGAATATCAGACCCAGGGGTGGGGAATTACTTCCGACAGCGAAAAACTGATTATGAGTGACGGTAGCAATACAATTTATTTTCTTGAACCGGAATATTTCACTGAATTATCAAGAATTGAGGTGTATGACAATAAGGGGCCTGTAAATAACCTTAATGAGCTTGAATTTATTAATGGTGAAATCTATGCAAATGTTTATCAGACGGATAAAATCGTGAAAATTGACCTTTTAACCGGAAAGGTATTGGCATGGATAAACCTGGAAGGATTGCTATCAGAAAAAGATTATCATAAAAAGATTGATGTATTGAACGGAATTGCATATGATCAGGGAAAAAACAGGCTTTTTGTAACGGGAAAGATGTGGCCAAAATTATTTGAAATTGAATTAGTTCTGATGAAGTGAATTCAATAGTCATTTGCTCTCCGCCGGCTGGCGGATCGCGTCATTCGGCTTCGCCGTCATTAGCTCGTCGCTATGCTCCTCGCGTCATTAGGTGGATATTAGGTTGTTTTACTTTTCACTCTGTTAAATGCTGCTTCGCAGCAGTGGCTACGCCATTATTTCACGGGGTAAATTTGCTCGTCATTTCGTGACTCGTTTCATTTTAAAATCTGACTAATGATAGGTTGTCCACCGAAATTTGTAGATTTACTTTTTACCGTATACTATTGATCTAAAAAAGAGAGAAAGAAAATACTTTTTTTATTTATCATTTATCTTGATTATTATAATTTCAGTAGTAATATTAAATTTAAAATAGCCGGAATTATTTAAACTGACTTCGAAAATTTCAGATTAATAAAACCATGATCTTTCATTATTTAAAAATATCCTTTCGGTTTTTATCCAAAAATAGATTAACTGTTTTAATTAATTTTTTTGGACTTTCTATTAGCATTATTTCTGCCGGCTTTATTTTTTTATGGGTTTTCGATGAATTAAGTTTTAATAAGGGCTTTCCTAATTACCCTAATATTTACCGTATCATTACAACCACCAGGGTAGGAGGGGAAATTCAGCATTCGGCTTATTCAGGTACTGCGCTTTCTTCAGGATTAATGGAAGATTTTACAGAAATAAAATCAGCCTCTTCCTTTTATAAAATGAGCCCTGAATTTTTAAAATTTAAAGAAAAAGGTTTCTCACTGGAGTATTATTTGGTTGATACCTCTGTATTTACGATCTTCCCGATTGTACTGGTTTCCGGGAATCCGAAAGAGGTACTTGCTTCCGCCAATTCAATTGTTATAACTCAATCAATAGCAAAAAGATATTTTGGAGAGAGAAACCCTATTGGAAATCAATTAATTGGAGAGTTTGGACAAACATATTTTGTTACCGGGGTTATGAATGACCTACCAGCAAAATCTTCCTTAAAGGTTGATGCATTGCGTGTGAATTATTATACAAATTCCTGGAAACCCGTAGGTTGGAATACTACTTATATTTTGTTGGATCAAAATGTCAATGTGCGTAATTTTGAAAAAAAATTAAGTTTTTACCTTAAAAAATATGGGTATGAAAAAAGAATAAGGCTTTCACTGCAGCCTTTAAAAAAAATCCACTTAAGGTCTGCTTCCATACAGGATTTTTTTTTCTCTTTTGGGAATCCTGTTATTAGTTATTGCATCCATCAATTTTATTAACCTTTCCATGGGATATTCTGTAAAAAGATCCAGGGAAATAGGTTTTAGAAAAGTTCTGGGTGCAAAGGGAATGGACCTGGTAATTCAATTTATTGGGGAATCTTTAATGCTTTCATTCTTTTCCCTGATTTTTTCAGTTTTTCTTATTAAATGGCTGATTCCTTTATTTAATGATTTTTTCGGTACAACGTTACACTTTAATTTGATTCATAATTTCAAAGGCATTGTTGGCTTGGCAGGATTTGCTATTGTCAATGGAATTATTTGAGAATAATATCTATATCCTGTTTTATGGCATGGCCCGTTTCGTACTTCTTTATAAACAACTGGTTGAAAAATTTTGCTTATAAGGTGGGAAACAATTTTCATTACTATTTATTAGCTGGGATAATTGTTGTTATTATTTCTTTATTAACCATCCTTTATCATACCATTAAAGCGTCCAAAATAAATCCTTCTATTACCTTGAAGTACGAATAAGAAAATTATAAATTATAGGACTTAAATTTTTTTTCAAGAAATTATTAATAACCGTCTTCTTCGCTATAATGTTTTTTATTATATACTTCAATCTTCAATCATCCTCCATCATTCTTCCAATATTCCAATCTTCCGTTCCTCAATCCTAAATTCTCAATATTCTCCGAAGGAATCCTTTGGACAATTTTCAATAATCAATCTTTCTCCTCAGCATCCTGCAACCCGTACCCAGCATCTGGTAACAAGCTTCTCCAATGGAATAATCATCATTTATTCTTCCCTCTGCTCTCCGCCTTTAGCTTTTTCGCTATTTCCAGCCGAATACAATTCGGCTCTACATTTGGAACTAAGCTCTCTACAACATCTGCGTACTGCGTACTGCATACTGGCGACTTATTCCTATCTGCTGCCATCCGTCAATTACCGGATAAGCTGCAACTGCCACTTCTACCATAGCCTTCAATTCGTAATTACATTCAAACTCCTGGGCAAGATTTCAAATTCAACCCGAGTATGTCCAAGGGATTCGCCATCTGCTTGCAGGTAAGCTACAGGATCGGCATTGATAAGGATATTCCTGCCCGTGAAGCTTTCTACTCTTGGATGTTTCAAGATTGTACCATTATATAGTTTTGGTAAACTCCGGATGATTTCAATTTTTTTCATTTTTTTGATAACGGTTAAATCAAATGATCCATTATCAGGAATTGCATTGGGTGTCAGCATCATACCTCCTCCGGCATATTTGCCAATACCTAAACTTATGGTGAATATTTCATCTTCTATCTTATTTCCGTCAATGATTATTTCCGCTTTAACATCCTTATATTTAAAAAGAGTGGTAAGAATATTGATTAAATAGATCAGTACTCCTGAACGACCGTTTTCTTTTTGCCGATTTGTTTTCTCAACGACCTTGGCATCAAACCCTAATCCGGCGATATTAATAAAGTATCTTCTTTCTTGCTTACCTGAGCTGTAATATTGTATAACCCCGATATCCTGTTTAACGGTTTTACAGGTTTTCAGGATAGATATTGCTTCTTTGTAGTTTCTCGGAATGTTATACATCCTTCCCCAGTCATTGCCGGTTCCCACTGTTATCATTCCCAGGGCGATTTCTTCAGTGGGGTATTTGTTTTGAGTAAAAACACCGTTAACAACTTCATTCAAGGTTCCATCTCCGCTGACTACAATAATATTTTTATAGCCTTGCTCAATGTTTTGAACTGTCAGATGCGTAGCGTGCAATTTCTTTTCAGTAAAGAAACAGGTGAACTTTATTCCGGATTCACTCAAAAGCCGCGAAATCTCTTCCCAGTCTTTTCCTCCTTTTCTCTTTCCGGCATTTGGATTTACGATGACTAACCATTCTTTGTTGGGATCGCAGGACATGTTTTTCAATATTTAAGGATTTTGTGATAATGAAAGTAGTAAATTATATTTTAGGGTTAAGATTTAGCCAATCAGGGGGTCTGATGGATGTTAATAATATGTTTATAAAAGAGCAAAAATTGTTTACAAATCTGCCTGACATAAAAATTACAAATATTCCTAAAATCTTAATTTTGAGCACCTGTAAAATGATTAAATTATTAAAAAAATAATAGGTAAACCAATTTTTAATGGGTAAAACAATTGCGATTGCGAATCAGAAAGGGGGAGTGGGTAAAACCACCACAGTAATAAATTTAGCAGCCAGTCTTGCTGCTCTTGAAAGTAAAGTTTTAATTGTGGATGCAGATCCGCAGGCAAATGCCACCTCCGGCATTGGTTTTGATGTCAGAAACATTAAAACCAGCATATATGAATGCCTGATCGATGATGTAAACCCTAAAGATATCGTATTAACTTCGGAGATTGATAATCTATATCTTGTCCCGTCACATATTGACCTGGTTGGAGCCGAAATAGAAATGCTAAATTTGCCTAACCGCGAGAAGAAGCTAAAACAGGATATCGGGAGGGTTAAGGATGACTATGATTTTGTCCTTATTGATTGTTCTCCTTCATTGGGTTTGCTTACGGTTAATGCTTTAACAGCCGCCGATTCAGTTATTATCCCGGTTCAATGTGAGTATTTTGCACTTGAAGGCCTGGGAAAATTGCTAAATACAATAAAAATAATTCAAAGCAGGCTTAATCAGGATCTTGAAATTGAAGGCTTTCTGCTCACAATGTATGATTCAAGATTACGGTTATCGAACCAAGTGGTGGAAGAGGTAAGAAAGCATTTTCAGCAAATGGTTTTTGATACTATTATTCAACGTAATATAAAGTTAAGTGAAGCGCCCAGTTTTGGGAAACCGGTCTTAATGTACGATGTAAATTCAAAAGGATCAATTAACCACCTGAACCTTGCAAGGGAGTTGCTTCAGAAGAACGAGAAAACCAGGATCAAAAATGCAGAAAGGATAATGGAATAGAAATAATACGCTATGTTTTAAATAATATATGATTTATTTAGTATTTATATCATTATCTATATTGTAAATGCTCAGGAATAATGGAGTATTGGAATTTTGGAATTCCCAATATTCCATTACTCCAACATTCCATAATTCCATGTTATATCATATAATATTTAGAATACAGCCAAATTTTATTACACATGGCTAGAAAGAATGCATTAGGGAGGGGACTGGGAGCATTGATCGAGGATGCCGACAAGGAAAAACTCGAACAAGTTGGTTCCATAAATGAAGTAGAGATTGACAATATTGAATTGAATCCATTCCAACCAAGGTCCAGGGTCAATGAAGAAGGACTGGTTGAATTGGCATCATCAATTAAAGAACTGGGTATCATTCAACCCATTACCGTAAGGAAACGGGGACATAATAAATTCCAGTTGATTACCGGAGAACGTCGATACAGGGCTGCAAAAATGGCCGGATTACTGGCAATTCCTGCTTATATTCGCACCGCTGATGATCAGGCTATGCTGGAGTTGGCGCTTGTTGAAAATATACAGCGGGAGGACCTGGATGCTATTGAAGTGGCTATCAGCTATCAGCGATTAATTGAAGAATGTAACCTGACACAGGAGAACTTAAGTGAAAGAGTCGGAAAAAAACGATCAACCATTGCCAATTATCTCCGGTTATTAAAATTACCTGCCGAAATTCAACTGGGTATTCGTGACGGTAGAATATCAATGGGACATGCCCGTACCCTTGTCAACATCGAAGATCCGAAGACTCAAATTACCATTTATTATCAAATTTTGGAGAATGAGCTTTCGGTAAGAAGGGTCGAAGAACTGGTCAGAGGGTTGAATAATAAACCAGACAAAAACCATGATAAAGTCGAAAGAAAGCGACGATTAAATGCTGAATACACTCAGTTACAAAGCCATCTTTCAAAATTCTTCGAAACAAATGTTCAGTTCAGGGTAAATGAACAAGGTCATGGTAAAATTGTAATTCCTTTTGAATCCGGTGAAGAACTGGAGCGGATTCTTGGTATTTTGGATAAACTAAATGTTTAAATTCCTTATATTTGTTGCCATATCAGGTTGTAGCATAATTTAATGGAATTATTATTTTGAGGATATCCACACTTCGAACATATTTATTCAGTATTCTTTTCCTTTTCCTGATTGTCTCTGGTGAACCTTTTTTCGCTCAACAGACTAACAGTTCTATATCCCGGGATTCCATTGCATTACGCGGCCATTCACCCAAAAGGGCTAGCTTTTATTCAATGGTGATCCCGGGACTTGGCCAAATCTATAATAAAAAATACTGGAAAGTCCCGGTTATATATGCGGGTTTTGGGGCCCTGGCTTACCTGGTTAAATTTAATGGCACGAAATTTACGAAGTATATCCATGCATACGGTGATTTTATCGATAATGATACCTTAACAACCCGTTACCTTACAATCATAAATGAAAGAGGATTGGATGAGAGAGAAATTGTTAAAGAATTATATGGAGATGAGGAGACTTATGACCCTTCTAAATACGAGTGGTTTAAAAACGCTTTAAAATTAAATAAAGATTACTACAGGCGAAACAGAGATCTGTCATACATTGGTATAGGATTATGGTATATCCTGAATATTGTGGATGCTTCGGTAGATGCTCATTTATTTGATTACGATATAAGTGATGAATTAACCTTACACATCGAGCCGGAACTATTCCCGACTTCAAGGTATACTCATACAATGGGAATAAAATTTAGCTTTCGTTTTTAATGGGGTAAATTATTACTTTTACCTGATTCTAAAAACAAGAAAATGCTACAAAAAATTAAATATATTACTGCAATTCTGCTTATTGTGACTGGTAATTTCGCTTATGGATTTAACACACCAGCGGATACAATCCCTATATCCAAAGAAACAAATTTGTTGAATTTTAAAAGTAATCTGGACAGCCTGGTTCATATGTGGTATGTTCAGCATACCTGGAAACAGGATAGTTTACAATTGTCAGAAATCATTGATAACGATTCCCTGGTACCGGATTTCCCTGATTCAGTGTATGTGGAACGAATAGGGAAAATTCCTTCATTGGTTGATTTGCAGTATAACCGGATTGTGAGAAACTTTATCAATGTATATACGAAAGAACGCCGTGAAAATCTTGAAGCAATGCTGGGTTTGACTGATTTTTATTTTCCGGTTTTTAAGGAGATTTTCGATATCTATGGACTTCCAACAGAATTAGTGTACATGACAATTGTAGAATCGGCCCTGAATCCACGGGCTGTCTCAAGGGCTGGGGCAACCGGAATCTGGCAGTTTATGTATGGTACAGGCAGGATGTACGGATTAACCATAAATTCCCTGGTCGATGAAAGACGCGACCCGGTAAAATCCACCTATGCCGCCGCAAGGTATCTTAAAGACCTCTATAATATTTATGAGGATTGGATATTGGTAATAGCAGCCTATAATTGTGGGCCGGGCAATGTTCGAAAAGCAATCAGGCGGGCAGGCAGGAAACAAAATTATTGGGACATTTACTACTATTTACCCAGGGAAACACGAGGTCACATTCCGGCATACATAGCAGCAACCTATATAATGAATTATTATCCTGAACATAATTTACATCCGAGGGAGATCGACTTGCCTCTCATCAGGGATACTATTATGATCCATGAAGATCTTCATTTAAAACAAGTTGCTGAGGTATTGGATATCCCTGTTAAAATGCTTAGGGATTTGAATCCGCAGTACAGAAGGGATATTATTCCGGGCAATACCAATAGCTTAGCTATAACATTGCCCTTTGAGTATTCCTTGTCATTTATTGACCTGCAGGATTCCATTTTTGCATATAAAGATTCAATTTATTTTAATCCCCGGGAAAAAATAACCATTCCTACCCGTTCAAGATATGTGCATGAACCGCCCACAGGTAAAACAAAACTTTATTATACCGTTAAATCGGGTGATAATCTTGGTTATATTGCCGAGTGGTATCATGTAAGAGCATCAGATCTCAGGTATTGGAATAATATTCGCAGAAACCTCATCAGAACCGGACAAAAACTGGTGGTGTATGTTCCTCCAAAAAATACTCAGAAGTATAAGAAAATCAACTCAATGACTTTTGAAGAGAAACAACGAAGCATCGGCAAAAGTTCCACCCGGCCGGAAGAAATTCTGGCGGTTAAGAAACCATTGGATGATAATTACATTTATTATAGGATAAAACACGGCGATACGCTTTGGGAGATTGCAAAGAAATATCCGGGAGTAACAGAAACCGATCTGATGAGGATAAATAATCTGAAGAATGCCAAACGAATCATGCCGGGTCAGACCATTAAGATCAGGAAAAAAAGCTGAAGAATTTAAACGCTTGAAAAGAACATAGCTTCGCAAATTTACCCTGTGAAATAAATCTAAGATTTAATGCGAAGCATTATTTCACGGGGTGAGATAAAAAGGTTAATATTATTCAAATGAAACTACTAAATTTGAATGATTGTGGAATAAGGCTGAGGGAAAAAAGAAAATAAAGAAGAATTAAATTAATCTAATTAACCTAATTGACCTAATTTCTAAATAAATCCCAAAAACCAAGTCCCAATTGGGTTATTGGGAATTAAAGATTAGGAGTGGAAGTGAACGAAATTATTCCATCAAGACAAATAAAACTCAATACCAGCTAAGAAAATTCATTTTGTAAAGAAATTATAATAACCTTACTTATTGTAAATCAATAAACAATTTTGAACTTAGCCCCGCCTGGGCGGGGCGAT
>CAZEWS010000104.1:0-11183 GCA_964515985.1 uncultured Rikenellaceae bacterium
TGCCATGGGCCAAGTTTTTAACAATTTATCTGAGTTTTTGCACAGTCTGACGGTTACAGCTAAAAACTGGCGGGCATTTCTACCTACTTCCGTATCAATCAGTACTATTGTTTATTGGTCGTAATTCGTTTCATTTTACTACTATCCGCCCGCTTGTTTTTGAGCCGATGTTAGCGCTAGTTTTAATTACAAAAATCTTTATCAGGGACTCTAATTTCCTTTATAAATTGTCCGGTTATTCCATTGTACCACAATTCATAGTATGGCTTAAAAGTATCTGTTGAATAAGTATTTGTCATCCGAACTTTTAAAATTGGAGTATAATCTTCAGATTCAAAACCCCAACTAAATGTTTTATTCCAGTTAGTAAGATATTCATTTATTTCAGGTCTTATTGAAGATAAACAAGGATATTTTTTAGCTGTAAATTCTCCTGCTTTTTTAACTAAAAAATCATGGTAGGGTATCGCACTTAACAAATCATAAGATGATACAAATATTGAATCTATGCCGACAATTTCACCATTGATTCCAATTATTAATTCAGAGTCTTCATTGGAAATATCTCCAATTAAGGTTGAAGCATGGTTAAATGTTGAATCATATAGCATAAGGATAGGGGGATTATCCCAAGGACCAAGCATACACCTGTGCTCCAAAAGGACTCCAACAAAGTCGTGCTTGTCAGGATCATATTTATTAATATTAATTCCTTCATCTTTTGTGCAGCTTAAAATAAAAACTAGGACTGTCAGAAAGATTAATATAATTGCTCTTATTTTCCTCATTGTATTATTAAAATTAGCGCTAACTTGTTTATAATGGGAATAAACTTCACATTAATACTCCGATATTTCCGGATAAAAGGAAGTTTGTTCCACTTTATTCCAAATATAATCAAAAATCCATGTCCTCCAAAGGACTATTTATGCTTAAAATGTATATCTTCAAATGAAGTGGGACTAAATGGGACTAAAAATTAATAGATGATTAAAACTTATTATTGTTCAAATAAAGGTTCCTTTTTTTACTGTCTATATTCAGGGGAGGTTTTTGCTAACTTTTCTTAACAAATCTGCGTTGTAAATTGTTTGGGGGTGATTTTTTTAGTCGTCTTTTGACCAATTGAAGTTCTATATAATTTTCAAATATGGTTAAATAAGAAAAGGATTTGCGTGCAAATTGTGTGCAAATCCTTTTCCCGATCTTCTGAAACCCAGTCGGGATGGCGAGATTACTCGCTCCCACAATCTTTCGCTCAAACCTGCTCGTGAGACATTTTGTTCGCTTAACTCACAAAATGGTTACTCTCCCGGCTTGCGCCGGGATCGTGATCTCGGTTTGGGAAGATTCAAAACACGAAAAAGACCGATCTCAGGTTCCTGAGAATAAGGTTTTTTTGTTTCTCGTCACTTTTGAAAACAAGTGTCCTTCCCCAACCCAGAGATTACCCCGCCGTTGGCGGGGTGATCTCGGTTTGGGGTGATTCAAAACATGAAAAAGACCGCTCTCAGGTTCCTGAGAGCAAGGTTTTTTTGTTTCTCGTCACTTTTGAAAACAAGTTTTTATTCTCAAATCAGAGATTACTCGCTCCCACAATCTTTCGCTCAAACCTGCTCGTGAGACATTTTGTTCGTCCACCCTGTGAAATAGTGGCGGAGCCACTGCTGCGAAGCAGCATTTCACAGGGCAAGCTCACAAAATGGTTACTCTCCCGGCTTGCGCCGGGATCGTGATCTCGAGTTTGGGAAGATTCAAAAAGCAAAAAAGACCACTGCCTTCGGCAGTTTAGATCATTTATTTTCTCCGTACTTACGTAAACAAGTTTCCGACGTCCTTCGAAAATAAAAGACCAGCACAATTTGTGCTGGTCTTTTTTGCTTTTTGTCGGGATGGCGAGATTCGAACTCGCGACTCCACGCCCCCCAGACGTGTACTCTAAACCTGGCTGAGCTACATCCCGAAAACGACACACAAAATTAAAGAACCCATGGGAATCTGCAAAATTTTCAGGAAAATAAAATTGGTACGGATATTGTCTGAAGAAAACCTTTAACTCTTAATTTATTTATTTAAATTTAAAATGTATTCAATTTGTGAGTTCTACTTACTATTAGCAAATTGTCTCCAAATAAGAGGACGATAGGGATGTTTTAGAGGCAACCATATTACATGTAAACATCCCCCTAACCCCCTTTTTTAAGGGGGAATATGCTATAGTAGTTATTAAGATTAAGATTATTATTAGATTTCATTTCTAAATCATATTAAAATTGCAAAATAATGGAACTCTTTAAACCAATGGATAATCTTGAGGTAAACAAGGATACTCAAAAAACAGGTGAAAAAATTGAAAAAGTAAAATGCCTGATCCTCGGTTCAGGTACTGCCGGATATACGGCTGCCATTTATGCAGCCAGGGCCAATCTAAAGCCTGTAATGTATGAAGGTCTGCAACCCGGAGGCCAGCTTACCACCACCACCGAGGTGGAAAATTTTCCGGGTTATCCGTCAGGGATTACCGGACCGGAAATGATGCAAGACCTGAAAAAACAAGCTGAACGGTTTGGTACGGATGTTCGATTCGGTTTGGCAACCGCTGCCGATTTTTCAACATTACCTCATAAGGTTACTATCGATAACAAAACCGTAATCGAAGCAGATACTGTGATCATTGCAACCGGGGCAACAGCAAAGTACCTGGGACTTGATGCTGAACAAAAATACGCCGGGTCGGGAGTCTCAGCATGTGCTACATGTGATGGTTTCTTTTATAAAGAAAAAGATGTTGCAGTGGTAGGTGGCGGTGACTCCGCATGCGAAGAGGCATTGTACCTGTCCAATCTATGTAATAAAGTATACATTATCATCCGTAAACCCTTTATGAGGGCTTCAAAGATCATGCTGGAAAGGGTAACCAACAAGGAAAATATTGAAATTTTATATGAACATAACACCAAAGACCTGTTTGGAGACGGGGTTGTTGAAGGGGCTGTACTGATTAAGAAAAAAGCAACCCCGGAAGAGGAAGAGGTCAGGATCAAGATCGACGGGTTCTTCCTCGCTATCGGGCATGTTCCGAATTCAGAGATATTTAAGGATTACCTTGAAAGAGATGAAACAGGATATATTAAAACGCTTCCTGATACGGCGAAAACAAATGTCCCCGGTGTGTTTGCCTGTGGAGACGTTCAGGATTCCCATTACCGTCAGGCAGTAACGGCTGCCGGTTCAGGTTGTATGGCAGCGCTGGATGCGGAAAGGTATTTGAGTGAGATGGTGGTATAAATGCTAGTCCTGATTTTACTTATATTCCTTTACTTTTCTTTCTCCTTTCAACAGCATCAAGCCGTTTTTTGCAAGGGCTTCCAGTTCTTCATCCCCGGGATATAAAATAACCTGACCTATTTTAGATATTCTTTCCGTCAGCAAATTCACGAATAACTTGCTGTTTGCCAAATCGCCTGTTATCAGTATAGCGTCCAACACTTCCGGAAGCACCATATATATTGAGCCAACACTTTTAGCAACCTGGTATGCCATGGCTTCAAAAATAAACTTTGCTTTTTCATCCCCGGCTTCTATCCTCTTTTCTACCTCATAATAACTCTCTGTCTCAAGATAGGCTTTCAAGCCTCCTTCGCCGCGAATCATTTTTAACATTTGTTCTTCGGTATATTTACCACTGAAACACATCCTTACAATATCTCCCATTGGCAACGATCCGCTACATATGGGCGAAAAGGGGCCATCTCCATCAAAACCCTGTGTTGAATCAATAACGTGTCCCTTATAATGCGCTCCCACTGTAATGCCCCGTCCCAGGTTCACAACAATCAGGTTCATCTCTTCATAATTCCTGCCTAACGATTTTGCATGTTCACGTGCAACTGTTTTTTGGTTTAATGCATGAAAAATTGACTTCCTTTCAAAAAGCGGATGACCTGAAACCCTTGCAAGTTCTTCAAATTCATCAACCACAACCGGGTCAGCTATATAGGCTTTGGCATTGAGTAGTTCAGCAGCAATTACATCAGCAACAATACCTCCCAGGTTAATTACATCCCTGCATAAGTTCTTTCGTAAATCTTCCTTGATTCTTTCGTTTACTTCATAAATGCCGGATTTTACCGGTTCGATCAAACCTCCTCTACCCATAATAACCTTAATATCCTCAATCTGAATGTCATTCTCCTTCAGTACATTAAGAATCAATTCTTTACGATAGTCAGCCTGATCACAATATGTTTCAAAAGATGCCAGATCTTCCGGACTATGCCGGATGCGTTTCAGGAAAATTGGTTTATTCAACCGGTAAACAGCTATTTGTGTGTTAAAATCCCTTGGATATATAGCCAAAATCAGTGCTGATGCCAAATTAATACCGGAGGTTTTCATTTTATCAGGATTAAAAGTTATGCTAAAATTACAAATTAATTAAATGTATCGGAATTTACTCTCCGCCTGGCGGATCATGAGATCGCCCCGCCCAAGCGGGGCTAAGTTCAATGTTTTGAGGTTTACAAACAATTAAAAATTAAAAATTAAAAATTAAAAAAATTGTTATTTAGATGTTTTGCTTGAAATTGACCCTAAAATCTTTTTAAGCTCACCTGATTCATTAACCAAATATTTTCCTGTTTCTTTATCTCTAATGTCAAGAGCTTTAAATATTTTATTACATCTATCGCAAACTTAAATAACCTTTCTCCTAATCCCCTATCCATAATTTCTAATTTTTAATTTTTCATTTTTAATTAAATAGCGTAGCTATGTTCTTAATTACATATTTCTACGATATTGTCCTCCTACTTCGAATAATGCTTCGGTAATTTGTCCCAGGGAACAATATTTGGTAACCTCCATCAGGCTTTCAAAAATATTTTTATTGCTTTTAACCGTCTGTTTCAGATTGGCCAGAAGTCCCCAAGCCTTTTCCTTGTTTCCTGCATGTAATTTGTTTAACATTTCGACCTGATATTTCTTTTCCTCTGTGGTTGCCCGGGTAACTTCATCCGGAATAATGGTTGGAGAACCTTCAGAAGATAAAAAAGTATTTACACCAGTTGCCCTTCTGTTTCCTTATATATCCAGATTCACCTTAGATTTTAAAACCCATAATTACAACATCATCAATCTGTTCATAATCTCCCCGCCATTCGGTGAGTGTTTTATTCATAAGGTCTCCCTGCGCCTTCATATCTTTATCCTGGATATCCAGTAATAATTGTCTAAATTGCTTATATTTGAATTTTTTACCTTCCTGTCCACCAAACTGGTCTACAAATCCATCCGAAAAAATATACAACGAATCACCAGGCATTACATCGATGTCGTGTTTTGTAAAATCATCCATTTTTGCATGGATGGCAACCGGCATCCGGTCAGCTTTGGTTTCAAATAATTCATTATTTCTTATCAGGTATAAAGGGTTGTTCGCACCGGCAAAGGAAACCTGTTTTGTTTTTTTATCGACGGTACAAATTGCAATATCCATTCCATCTTTCGATTCGCCTTCCGCGCCCTTCTGTTTTAAACTTAATATAATATCCTCACGCAAGTTATTTAATATCCTTTCAGGTGATACAATATTATCCTTTTCAACAATTTCATTTAAAAAGCTGATTCCCAACATACTCATAAAAGCGCCAGGCACTCCGTGTCCGGTACAATCGGCAGCAACGATAACAAGTAATCCATCCTTTTCTTTTACCCAGTAAAAATCACCGCTTACAATATCTTTTGGCAGAAAAAGGATAAAGAAATCTTTCAGATTGTCCCGGAGTAATTTATCGGCAGGCAAAATAGCGTCCTGGATGCGTTTTGCATACCGGATACTATCTGTAATATCAATATTTTTCCTTTCAATGATATCTTTTTGTTCCTCAATATGGGTTTTCTGTCTCTGTATCTCTGCGGTTCGTTCAGTTACTTTCTGTTCAAGAATTCTTTTTTCCTTTATTAACTGCTTTTCCCTGAATTTTATAAACGCGATGATGGCAATTAAAACAACAATGACCATGATAGTTATAAACCACCAGGTTTTATAGAATGGAGGTTTAATGACAAAATTAAAGGTAAGTGGTTGCTCGTTCCAAATGCCATTTTCATTTTCAGCAATTACCATAAATGTATATTCATCCGGATTTAAACCGGAATATGTCATCTCAGACAACTGGCGGGGCGGAGACCATTCTTTTTCCTGGGGATACAATTTAAACTTATAACTTACCTTTTCAGGATTTCCAAGGTATATTCCCGTCCATTTAAAGGTAAGGTGATTCTGGTGATGGGGTAATTTAAGATTAAATGGTAAAAGTGAATAAGGCAGGATACTATCAACTTTTTCCGACCAGTCGATATTTTCAAATTCAAGATCTAATTCGGTTAAATGTAATTTAGGAGGTGTCAGGTTAATTTTTTCAAACCTGGAATTAAAGCGGGTAATTCCTTTTATGGTTCCAAACCAAATATTCTCTTCACTATCTTTCAGGATGGCATTCAGGTTATTTTCCATCCCGATAAAACCATTTGATTTATTATAATGTTTTACTTGTTGAATATTTTGATCCTTATCTAAAACAATTTTATCAAATCCTACATTAGTGCCCACCAGGAGAGTACTATCATTCTGAAAAATCATTGAAACGATATTATTGGAACTCAAAAGGCTGTCTCCAACAATAAACTTAATGGAGTGTTTCAAATCAGCACTTTTGTTCCATTTATACAAACCTCCTCCATGAGTTCCAATCCAGATATTTCCATATACATCTTCATCAAGTGCATAAATCTGCTTAAAATCCAAGCCTTCTTCTTCATCGAATGTTTGCATGGTACCATTCTCAAACCTTGCTAATCCGTCATAAGTTCCCACCCAGATTCTGCCTTCAGTATCTTCAATAATGGTCTGAATCTCATTATTTGGTAATCCGAATTCTTCTTTAGTTATCGGGAAAAAACCATAACCATTATATCTGCTAATTCCGATTTTGGTTCCAATCCATATATCACCCCTGGTATCAGCCAGTATACAGATTACCCGGTTGTCGATCAATCCGTTATCCTCGTTATAGTTAACAAATTTCTTACCGTCAAATCTGGATATTCCGTTTTCTTTTAAACCTATCCACAAATTACCTTTCGCATCGAAAGAGAGGGAGTTTATATAATTATCGGGTAATCCATTCTGAGTTGTATAATATTTAAAATCCGGATTCCCTTTTTCAAAACGTAATCTTATTAAACCTGCTCCCAGGGATGCCAGCCAATAATCTCCCTGTTTATCCTGATCAATATCGTAAACCTGGTTACTGTAAAGGCCCTGTTCTTCCATATAATGCGAAAAATGATCCCCAATCATTCTTACAATACCATAACTCCAGGTGCCGGCCCAAATGTTTCCTTCATCATCCTGTTCAATACAAAGCACCTGGTTTTCCGGGAAACCTTGCTCAACAGAATACGCCACAAACTTTTTGTTCACTAGTTTTACTATTCCTCCCTTATCCGTGGCAAACCAGAGATTACCCGCATTATCCGACAGGATATCCCAAACATAATCATCAGGCAAACCATTGGACGAATTATATACCTGTATCTGACCCCAACTTGAACCGGTAAACCCCTCAATTTTAAAAACACCTGCATCTCCTGTAGCAAACCAAAGATTACCTTCCTTATCTTCTTCAATGTTAAGAATATTATCACTTGGAATGACCCCTCTTGTCAATGTTTTAACATTGCTTATTTCTTCATTTTCGAAGGATACAATGTAAATTCCATTAAGATAAGTAGCCAGCCACAGCCGGTCATACTTATCCACATATATATCAAATATTAAACGGGCATCTAAACCTTCCAGGAATGAATAGTATCTGATTTTAACTGAATCATTTATTATTTCAATTTTGTTCAAAGCATTATCTGTTCCTGCCCAAATAATGTTATTCTTGTCCTCTAATATACTCCATACCTGTTTCCCATACAGTCCATCTTCCTGACCTATATTTCTAATGGAATACCCATCATATAAATTAATTCCACCATAGGTCCCAAACCAAAGGTTCCCTTCTGAATCTTCAAGGATAGACCTTACGTTATTATTGGAAAGTCCACCCTTTTGATTAAAAGTAAGGAAGTTATACCCATCGAACCGGCATACACCACCTCCTTGGGTCCCAAGCCATAAATAGCCCCTGGAATCCTGAATCATAGTAACTACAGTAGAAACAGGAAGTCCCTGATCAATAGAATAAACTTTGAAATTATTAACCTGAGAAAAACTGTTCGTAGAAAATAAAGATACCAGGAACATGAATAAAATAAGAAACCGTTTCATTTCGATAAATTTTACAGAAACCTGCATGAATTTAATGAAATTCACTAACACCTGATAAAAATAAAATTCATGCAGGTTCCTTCTGACCTTTGAAGATAGTTTTATTTTCAGAAGAAATATAATGAAAAAATTCCGGATAATTGTAGAACGACTCTCCGAGTCGTTAAAAAAATACTACACAAACGATATATGTTAAAAAAAAACGACCCTTGGGCCGTTTAAAAAAGTGCTGCAGGAACGACTTTGGAAAGTCGTTCTACATTTTTATTTCCTGATAAAGATAAACTGTCCTCCTTCGTCGCCGGAATATTTAATGGGAGCGAATTTTGGTCTTTGTTCAGAATTATTTGTAACAGGAATTTTTATCCGGTCATATAATTGACTGGCATCATAAAGCCTGCTCTCATTATTCTCCAGGGCTCTGAGTAAATAAAAAGCAAACACCGAATGACCTTCTCTGCCGCCATCCATTACAGGTTCAATTCCTCCTGAAGTAATAGCCTTACGGGATTTCAATTGATGAATTTCACGGTAGTATCTATCTGAATCCTCGAAAGGAATCGAATATGCACTACCCCTGAAAATATCTCCTGCAAAACAGGCGTCGGATATCAGTAAGGTGTGTTTTGAAGGAATACCGGTGAGGGCTGTTTGAATATCGTTGTTGGATATTAATTCCGCCATTGAGTTTGATCTTGCATCAACAGGAACCCAATAACCCTTGTTCTGTCTTTCATTAAATTCTCCATGTCCTGAATAGTAAATAAAAACATTGTCGGTTTCCTTAACTGTATTACTTAATTCTTCAAAAGCATTAAGTATATTAATTCTGTTTGCCTGGCGGTTATAAAGAGTAATAAAATTATCAAATTTATATTTGGATTTCAATAAACGTTCAATAGATTCGGCATCTGTAACTGCATTATTCAGAGGTTCAAAAGCTCCCCAGTAATCATCTATTCCAATAATCAGGGCATAATAATTTCCAATTTGCATTTCCGCTCTATCTCCGGAAACATTCAGTCCCTTTAGCGGATCACCGACTCCCCTCAAGGTAACTTCAGGTTGTGCCGAAATCACTTCTTGCGGCTGTTCTTCTTGTTTAACTCCTTCCACTATTGTTACGGGTAATGTAAACTCCCGGGTTTCAATGGCCATGATAAACCCACTTTCAAAACCGTTTTTCTCAACCACTTCGATCATAAATGTAGCTGTATCGGTTTGAACTGTCCTGTCAGCATTAACAGTAATGGTAATTTCCTTTGATTGTTTTGCGGTCATGTCGCCAACTGTAATTATTTTATCAAAGGTGATCCCTTTGGTATCCGGGCCTTTCAGGGAAACCTTTACCTGCACATTCTCAGCCAATCCTTTACCTGAATTATAAACCTGAAATTTGATCTGGCTTTTTTCATTACCGTCAATGATGTTGTTGCTGTTCTGATCTGTAAACGCTTTGTTTCTGATCTCCAGGTTGGGAAGTTCCTTTACTGTTTTCTCCTGTGGGATAATCAGTTTTTTAACCTTGCTTTTCCCTGTAATCACTTTCTCTTGTCCATAAGTAAAACTTACAGCAGCTAAGAGGAAAAGGATTAAAATTTTTGTTTTCATGACTGTAGGTTTTTTAGAAGGTTATTCGAACCGATAGCATTGGTTTTTTTGATATTGGATCAATTGTATATCCTACTAACGGACTTGTTCTGCTGGTATTATACGCATATGTTCGGGGATTGTTACCTTTTATTAACAAAATCGTTAAATCGGTTACCCAAACAACCGCTCCAACGCCGAAAAGCAACTTCGACAATTGATCTTTGCTTTCTGCATCACTGAACAGGTTATCCCTGTTACCGGCATCCGAAGCCTTCAGATAATCATCATAACTCTGGCTTGCCTGTTGATTCATCATCACTGATCCCGCTATACAACCGTAACCCACAAAGCCCATCAACCAATACGGTCCGCCACTAATGCTGGAATTACCCCAACCGGGGAATACAAGCGACTTCACAAAGGCTCCTCCAAGGCTTCCGCCCCTGCGTGCCGGTTTCTTTTTTACTTCCGGTACCAAATGCGCTGTTGCATTAACTTCAACATAGATACCCTCGGTCAGGTCTGCATTGTCATTTTGAAAGTTCCAGGTTACGCTTTTACCTCTTCCTCCGGCAACATCCTTGCCAACATCTCCGGAAAGGGACTTTGCATCCGGTTTTTTCCCTGATTCTGTGAATATTTCAATCTCAATATCGAATTTTTCCCCCGGAGCAGAGTTGATAATGTCATAAGTTATGATGATATCGTCTCCTACCAGATTAAAATCTATGTTTTCAATCCGGGCTTTTGACTGGCCATATCCGTTTATTGATAAAAAACCGGAACATATAATTAATAACAAAAAAACGAGGAGTGATCTTTTTTTCATTACTTAATAATTTTATTTATTTTTTTTCCAAACCCTGTCAGGTCTCCCGCTCAGACGCTGGCAGGTCTCTTGCCAGCCGAATACAATTCGGCTCTACATCCTTCTCCTTGCCCCTTGCTCTATCTGAAATAAAATGACGAACCGCCCGCCTGACCGAGTCATTCGGGCAGGGAGCTTCGTCCTACTTTACGCCCCTTCTGCTCTTAGACTTTTATCTTTTTACCCTGTGAAATAATCTTGCATGCAAAATTACTTCGTATTTCACAGGGTAAACTTTTATCTTTTATCTTTTGCCTATTGCCTTTCCTTTAAATTCTAAAACCAGGGTGTTGTCAATTTCTAATTACTCTAATTTCTCCCAAAAGGATGCATCTGGCATAATTGAACTAAATAATACCCAAATTTACTCGTCTGACCACT
>CAZEWS010000105.1:0-2833 GCA_964515985.1 uncultured Rikenellaceae bacterium
TGGTGGTTATGTTCTTTTTTTGTTATACATGATAGAAATTATTGGAATGTTGGAATATTGGAATGTTGGAATTGGCTCCTGTTCGAGTCTTTGAAAGTAACAATTTTTCCATTTTTCCATCATTCCTTGATTAATAAAACGCCATATGGGTGCAATTCAAAGCCACCTTCTTAGAGGGTGGATATTTACGTGTACAACTGTTTTCTGCTGATTAAATGATACAGCTCAATTTGTGAATTGATCTTTTTTCCTGAAACGGATCTCTTGTATTGATTATCCTGCGTGTCGTTAATAATTCTGGTTTTTGCATTATCAGAAAGTTGAAGATCAATGATTTCCCGCAGTTCATGTTTTAACTTCGGATCATATACCGGGGAAGTTACTTCAATCCTGTGGTCGAGGTTTCGTATCATCCAATCTGCTGAACTTATGTAATACAGTTCATCATTATTGTTGCAAAATATTAAAACCCTGGCGTGCTCAAGATATCGTCCAACAATGCTAAATGCTTCAATATTTTCACTCATCCCCGGTATTCCGGGAATCAGTGAACAAACACCCCTGATCAACAATGTGATCTTTACTCCGGTTTTGTTTGCCTTATAAAGCTGATTGATCATGTCCTTATCAACCAGGCTATTCAATTTAAGGATCATATATGCTTTTTTACCTTCCCTGGCGTTTTTAATTTCACTGTTTATCAAAGCATTTAGCCTTCGTCTTGCATACACTGGCGAAACAATGAGGTGTTTATACATAATGGGTTTGACAGGATTTTCAATAAATTTGAAAACCTTTCGAATCTCTTGTGTGATCCGCGTATCGGCAGTAAATAGAAATATGTCAGAATAAACTCCTGCTGTGCCTTCGTGGAAATTCCCGGTACCAATACATCCATAGTGAACCTGTTTGCTTTCTTCTTTTTTGGTAATCAGTATTAACTTGGAATGGATTTTAAATCCGGGGACACCAAAAATCACTTTAGCACCAACCTCCTCCAGTTTTCTTGACCAGTATATGTTTGATTCCTCATCAAATCTTGCCTGGAGTTCTATGACAACCGTAACGTTCTTTCCGTTTTGAGCCGCATTGATCAAGGCATTAATAACTTTTGAGATCCTCGCCACACGATACAAAGTAATTCTGATGGAAGTAACATTCGGATCAATGGCGGATTCACGCAACAAATTAATAAACTGGGTGAAATTATGATACGGACAATGAAGAAAAAAATCTCCCACTGCAATTTGGTCAAGGATACTTTGACCTGTATTTATTCTTGGATGTGAGGCAGGAAATAATTTTTTGTATTCTAGCGACTCGCTTCCAATATTGGGAAAGTTGATGAAATCTTTAAAATTGTGATACCTGCTTCCGGGTATCAGATTATCACTTTCGTCAAAATCAAGATTGGATGTAATAAACCTCAAAAGATCATCTGGGATCGTACTATCATAGACAAATCTTACGGCTTGTCCTTTTTTTCTTTTCTTTACGCTTTTTGAGATTTTTTCAAGGAAACTTTTTGTAAGATCATTATCGATGTCAAGTTCTGCGTCCCTTGTGATTTTTATGGTAAAGGCTTCAAATTGATCAAAATTAAAAATTGAAAAGACATCTTTCAGACAAGTACGAATTACATCATCCAGCAAAATGATATACTTCCTGTCCTCTTCTTCCGGAAGAACAATAAAACGGGGTAATTCCTTGGATGGTATTTCGATAAGTGCGTATTCATCAGTAATTTCCGGTTCTCTACTTGTTAATTTAATTGCAAAATATATTGTTTGATCTTTCAGTTCCGGAAAACTATCAATATGGTGCAACATTATGGGAGAAAGGGCAGGTAATACATTTTCGTGAAAGTAATGATTTACAAAATGTTGCTGGTTTTTATCCAATTGGCTTTCGTTGATGATGTATATATTCTCTTTTTCAAGCTCCGAAACGATGTCCTTATATATTTTATCAAATTCTTTCCCTTGGGAGATAACCCTTTCCTGAATTTTATTAAGTATTTTTTGTGGTTTGCCACCAATATTTTTTTTTGCGTCAGGTTCAAATTCCATCATTCTCTTAACCGACGCAACCCTAACTTTAAAAAACTCATCCTGGTTATTTGAAAAAATACCTAAAAACCGCATCCTCTCAACCAGGGGAACAGAAGGATCAGCGGCTTCCTGAAGGACCCTGTGATTAAATGCCAACCAGCTTAATTCCCGGTTAATGATTTTGTTTTTTGATTTCAATATGATATTCTTTATGTTGTCGGTTGTTTCCAACCGACAATTCATTTGTTTAACGTTATCCACTTTAAATGTCAGGTGGAAACACCTGACATCATTTCTAATGTTTCATGAGTTTTTTAGGATACTCAAAAAAATATTTTTTAAGATTTGTTTTATCTGTTTTTTGCCAATCGTCTGTTTCGAATTCAAGCCCTACAACGCCTGATGTTGGAACATTATCAATATAATCCGGCACGAAATAATTTGCCAGACCAGTAAAATCAGGATTATGACCGAATATCATCAATGAATTTATATCATTCGAAGTTTTTTTAATGATTTGTAAAATTTCTTCCGTACCTGAAAAATACAAGTCTTCTTTTATTTGAATTTTGGTAGTTGGCAGGTTCATCTCCCTTATGAATATTGTTGCTGTATGAAAAGCTCGTGTGGCCGGGCTTGTTAAAATGAGATCAACAGATATTTTTCTATTCTTAAGATTCTTTGCCATTTTAGTAGCATCCCTGATCCCCCGGCCTTTCAGTGGCCTGTCAATATCTTTTAGGTCTGGATTACCCCAGTCCGATTTTCCGTGTCTGACAATG
>CAZEWS010000105.1:2933-11177 GCA_964515985.1 uncultured Rikenellaceae bacterium
AGTTCAGCAAGATAACTTCTTTCACCTTTAACCAGATTCACATGGGCAAAAATATCTTCTCCCTTCATCTTATCCGATAAGTAAGTAAGCCCGTTTGAGGCAATATCCAGGTATGGTGAATCAATTTGTTCAATATCTCCTGTAAAAATTAGTTTTGTACCCTCACCGGCTCTGGTTATAATGGTTTTTACCTCATGAGGGGTAAGGTTTTGTGCTTCATCAACAATAAAAAATATATTTGATAAACTTCTTCCCCTGATATAGGCTAAAGGGGTTATAACTAATTTTTCTTCCTTTAGCATTTCTTCAATTTTTTGATACTCTTTACTTTGCGTGCTGAATTTATGCCGAATTACTGCCAAATTATCGAATAAAGGCTGCATATAAGGTTCAATTTTTTCTTTCACGTCTCCGGGTAAAAATCCAAGGTCCCGATTTGCCAGCGCTACAATCGGACGGGCCAAAAAAATTTGTATATAATTTTTTCGCTGATGCAAAGCAGTGGCAAGAGCCAACAGGGTCTTTCCTGTACCTGCCTTCCCCGTGAGGGCAATCAACTGGATATCGGGGCGGGTAAGAACATCCACCGAAAAGGTTTGCTCAGCGTTCCGTGGTTCTATTCCAAATGCTTGCTGCTTTTCAACTCTGCTTATTATATGATTGAAAGGGTCATAAATGGCTAACGCACTTGATTTAGTGCCTTTCAGGATAAAAAATTGATTGGCGTGAGGCTCCTCCTGTAAATTAAAATCTTCAATGGGAATTCCCTGATGTTCCATATAAAGTCTGGAAATCAATTCATCGTCGAAATTCTCCAGCGTGGTAATGCCCTTGTATAGGCTGTCAACATTTGTTACTTTATCAGTTGTATAGTCCTGAGCTTGAATTCCCAGTGATTTAGCTTTCATTCTAAGGTTTATATCCTTGGTGATCAGGATAACCTTCCGGCTAAGATTTTTTTCACGGACATAATCAGCAATAGCAGGGATTCGGTGATCCGGTGTTTTTTCAGGGAAAGATTCACTGACAAGGTGAGAAAACTCTTTCCCGGTTTCAATGTATAATTTCCCTCTCCCTGCACCTAATGAAATCCCTTCAGTAAATAAAAGATCTCCGGATAATTTATCCAGTTCGCGTGTTAATTCCCTGGCATGGAAATTTAAAATATCATTCCCTCTCTTAAACTTGTCCAGCTCCTCCAGAACTACAATGGGAATAACGATATCATTTTCCTGGAAGTTATAAATACAATTATAGTCATGAAGCAAAACGTTGGTATCGAGGACAAAAACCTTGTTTGATTTTTTCATTTACAGACCTTCAATTACATTATTCTACAATAAATGTACTAAATTTTATTATCTTAACGTGAATCCGATGTAAGAAATTAAAAAACAAAATACCTTTTAATCCCTTCATAAAGAGGAGTGTAGGGGAGTGCTATATTTTAAATTTTTATTTTGTTTTTTGATTTCAAAAGTAATTTTTTTAAATCAACTTGATTTACATTTTATTTTAACTGTGAACTTATAATTTTTTGTTAATTTACTTTTTATGTAACCAATCAGTGTATTGGGATGAAAAAAAAAGACTTGAAAACTGAATAGTTGCCTTTTTATTAATAGGTTATAAATCGAACTCAGGTTATCTTAGGTTAAACAAAATAATTAAAAAATTTAATTTGTTAAATAAATTCTAAAGTTACTGAAAATGGAAGTTATTGAAGCGATCCTAACCCGGAGAAGTATCAGAAAATATTCCAGGGAAAAAATAACCGACAACCAAATTGAAATTATCTTAAAAGCTGCCATGTATGCACCTTCTGCAATGAACCAGCAACCATGGCATTTTATTGTAATCGATGAACGTAAAAAACTTAACCTGATCATGGAAGTTCATCCTTATGCTAAAATGTTAAAGGAAGCCGGTTTGGCAATACTGGTTTGTGGAGATGAAAGGCTTCAATTAAGTAAAGGTTACTGGGTGGTTGATTGTGGAGCAGCTACACAAAACTTACTTTTGGCAGCCCATGGGATCGGTCTGGGGGCTGTATGGCTTGGAGTGCGTCCCAGGGAAGAAAGAAAATCTGGGATACGAAAAATTTTCCACCTGCCGGATCATGTTCAGCCATTCTCCTTAATATCAATTGGTTATCCGGCCGAAGAGAAACCTGTTCCTCAACGGTTTAAACCGGAACGAATACATAAAAACCAATGGTAATTCTCCTTATCTTTGCATTCACTTTTTAAGTTATGCTTATTAAATTGTATGAATTACATTAGTAAAAATGAAAAAACGAAAAAGTAAAAGATGAGAGGTTATTTGATCCTTAATGTTTAAGGTCAAATGCCTTAGTGGGTAGTTAAGGTAGGAGGTAGGAATAAATACCCAGTCAGTAGAAGGCAGAGAGCAAAGAGCAGAAAGCATGGCAAGGCTATTATTCAATGGTTACCAAAAGACTACGGACTAACCACTGAATGGCTATTGAATAACAATGGACTACTATGTGAAAGCTATGAGTTACGAGCCAAGATTTAATTTAAAGTACCAAAATTAGAAATGACACTTTATTCCGTCTTCGAAAAATTGCGTGAGGAAAATCGATGAGTGAAACGGCCATGAGCTTGTTTGTTTGACCCCGCCAACGGCGGGGGAGTTTACAAGCGAATAGCGGAACGAGTTGATTATTAGCAAATTTTTCGGAAGCGGTGATTTTTTTGCTTACTTTTTTTATGGAAGAAAAAAAGTAAGTGCCCGCCCGCCTGTCCTGATTACTCGGGGGCATGAGGACAAATTAAACTTGGGAACTTAAAAATAATTTTTATTACGTTATAAAATAAATCTTTTCTTAAGCAGAAAAAAAATAGTCTAAAGAAAAAATAGATTTTTTATTGAACAAATGGATTATCCAAGAACATTACAATTTCTTTATAGTCAACTACCCATGTATCAACGAATGGGCAAGGCGGCTTATAAAGCCAATCTGGATAATACTTTGGCGCTGGATGACTATTTCGGGAATCCTCACAAACAGTTCAGATCCATTCATGTAGCCGGCACCAACGGGAAAGGCTCTGTGTCCCATATTCTAGCGTCCATCCTTCAGGAAGCAGGTTTTAAAGTCGGGTTGTATACATCGCCCCATTTGAAAGATTTCCGTGAACGAATAAAAATTAACGGAAGTGAAATTCCGGAAAAGTCAGTTGTTGATTTTGTAGGGAATAACATGGAAATCATCGAAAAAATAAAACCTTCTTTTTTTGAAATGACCGTGGCTATGGCCTTTTATTATTTTGCTGAAAAAAAAGTTGATGTTGCTGTTGTTGAGGTTGGATTGGGAGGTCGGTTGGATTCCACCAATATTCTCCAACCCCTATTGTCCATTATTACCAATATTGGTTATGACCATATGGAGTTTCTCGGAAATACGATTCCTAAAATAGCCAAAGAAAAGGCAGGTATCATAAAACATGGAATTCCTGTTGTGGTTGGTGAAACACAGAAGGAAACCAGGGACATCTTTTTAAAAACAGCTTCTTCAAAAAATGCCCGGATTTTTTTCGCAGATTCATATTACAAAGCGGATTACTCCTTATTAACCCTTGATAATTATCAACTATTAAATGTATATCAGAATAATAAATTGGAATATAGTAATCTGAAAACCGATCTTTTGGGCAGTTATCAGCGGAAAAATGTCATAATAGCCTTAAAGGCGGTTGATGTAGTAGCGGATCAGGGATTAAACATGAATAGGGAACAAATTTATGCTGGTTTATCAAAAGTTATTTTAAACACGGGATTTTTTGGAAGGTGGCAAATAATTGATACGGATCCATTTGTTATTTGTGATACCGGTCATAACAGGGAAGGTTTGGCTGAAGTTTTCAGGCAGATCGGAAATATGGCATATAAACAACTGCATATAATTTTTGGTGTAGTAAATGACAAAGATTTGAATTCTATTCTGGTGTTATTGCCTAAAGATGCTCAATATTATTTCACAAAAGCCGGTATCCCGCGTGCCATGGATGAAAACCAGCTTTCTATGGAAGCCGGAAAAAGGGGTATTAACGGAAAGGCTTACCCAACGGTTTCCATGGCATTAAAATCTGCTAAAAGCCAGGCTTCAGGGGATGATTTAATTTTTGTCGGGGGGAGCACGTTTGTGGTGGCTGAAGTGATATAGGAAGATACCAAATTACTCACGAAGTGAATCGCTTGAAAATGACACTTAAAGGTCAAATAATAATAGCCCCGGGCTCGCCCTGTGAAATATTCCGACTTGTCGGAATACCTGTCCTATGGAATGTTCTTTCAGAATTCCATAGGGCAGGTATTTCACAGGGCAGACCCGGATCATAAAGCATCAGTAATCAGCAGTGCAACTACAAACCTCCAATAAACTGATTTAGTTACTTGCACCTCAAAGTACAGTCATTACAAAAAGGTACTAAAAATAGAAAAATGGAAGCTGTCCCTATTTTTTGAGGTGAGATCGTTCGTTGGAGGGCTTTATAATGGGGCAAAATGTAAGCAACTATTGATATCAGGTGATTTTAGGTATTTTTTGATACTTGACAAATGGGAAAATTTTTCGTAACTTACTTGCATATTTCAAAAAATTGTTACTTTTAAACCCTGATTGGGTAACATTTAGCCGTGTAATTCGTTCTAATAAAGAGAAATAACCAAATAACAACTAAACCGGAGCAACTTTTTTACATCACAAATCGTCTTTATAAGGGAATACGTAATCAAAATTTATTTTAATCAATTGAAGTTAGACGATCTTACGGAAGATATGGCATTACATTAATGATATACTGAACGAACAAGGAAAAAACCTAAGACAATCAAATCATGGAAATAAAATTAACTGCAACCATTTTTCAAGATGCTAAAAACCTATTTACTGCTCAGATAAATGAAATAAGGTGTGTAGTGGCACAGGGTGAAACATTGAATGAAGCAAAACAAGAACTTTTAAAAATTCTAAGAATTAAATTGGAGCTTGAAAGGAAAAAACAAATTGCAGTACATTCAGAGAATGTGACCACAGAAGAATATAATTTTATTCTTGCATAAATATGGTTATTCTTCATTTAAGTCCTGATGATTTTTTTAATTATCTTAAGGAAAATGGTTGTGAACAGTGTTGTGATGAGTATTTAAATGAAAATGTAATAGTTTTTAAAAAAGGCGAGGAAGAAATACCCATCCAAATACAAAAAAGGGGTTATTATCCCCGGTCTGTCTGCAATATATGTGATGCTTTTAATATTGACCCTCCCCCTGATTTTCGAAAAGTAAAAAATCAATTAGATCAATTAAAGAAGTTGAAGAAGATATAATATACCAAAGAATCAATCACCCTTCAATCGTGTCTTTTTAATACAAGAAAGCCTCCAATCCGGGGACTTTTATTTTCGCTTTTTTCGGAACTTTGATAAAGTCATTAATCAACATAGTCAATAACTAAACCTGTAAAATCATGGAAAAATACGAACCGTTATTTAAGGAAATTGTGAAAAATGCGTGGCAATTAAAAAATCTTAATGAAAAGTTAATCAAGACAAAAGACAAATGGTGTGAAGTGGATATTTTGTCAATAGAATCAGAACTACTTAATTTTCACCAGGCTTTCAACTTGGGTTGGAAAGTAGGAATAAATTATCAAAGCGACCCTGAATCTGTCTGTTTAGTATTACCAGAACCGGGTGAAAAAATAGAATTAAATGAAAAACATGGCTTTATAGAACCAGTAAAACATAGTGGATATTTATGTTACTCTCTTGCTATGAATGGCTTAATAAATGTATGGATTCATTATCCAGAGGTCAAGGATACTGATGCTCCAATCCCAAAAATTCTTGAAACAAGAAATCCCAGTGAATTTAGTAGTGAATTGATAGCTAATCAAGTAATTGTATTTTTAAAGGAAATACATGGTTACAAAATCAAAAGAAATACAAAACTTCTAATAGGTCTTAATAAGGTAATATACAATCTCTAAAGTATAGCAGCAATCTAAAATGAATACATTACAATAGTTCTGCGTAAATCAAATTCAGGGTTTTTTTGTTTATAGATTGACCTGAGAAAGTACCTCAAAACAGCCTTAAATAAGAAATACCAGCAAATCAATTAAAATCAATGTTTGAGAAATCATTAATTTTTACATTGTCTATAAAAAGAATGGTTCAGGGGTGAAAATAGAGAAGCTCCGGCAGGATTACCTATATAGTATAAAAAAGTAAATATTTCTTTCTAAAGGATGACTCTTTTTTTTTTGTAAATTTAAGATGAAATTTACCACCAATGGAAGACATATTTACAGAAGAATCATTTTATTATTTCTATAGCACAGTCCCTCAGGTTTTGGCTGGGGGTATTGCTTTAGTTGGTGCATTTCTAATATTTTTTGTTGCAGAATCAAATAAAAAGATGTTTAAAATTCTGAAGGATTCCAGAAATTATATTGACCAGCAGACAGATTATCATATATTGGAAATTAGAAAACGTATTGGAGATGAATACTTAAATATACTTAACGAAATTGAATATATTGAAAAGAAATATTATGATGAATTATTTAGAAGAATAGTTGTGGGCTTTAAAGGCGAGGATGATGTTATTAATCGAAATTATAACCAGTTCAAATTAGAATTTGATTTAAAATCTAATGTAATTAATAGAGGTATTCGGGCAATTATTTTAACAGGGACTTTAATGGCTATCTCCATATTTATACTTCCCTTTGTCCAGTGTCTTATTAAATTATTACCACTTGGGATAGTCATTACTGTTTTAATAATTGTATTTTCCTGCTATGCTATTTATTTAATTGCAGATGTGGTTATACATGCCATTCAAAAACTGTAATGTTTAAGTAAACAAAAAAGAAAAGGACTGTATATTCGGTTATACAAGCCCTTTTTTGTCCTGATGGTACTATTTCTTATCTGAGGGGCGAAAGCACCCGAAATCGTATAGGCGGGATGCATGCGGTAGGTTATTTGTGTGCCAGGTCGTCATCAGGGTTTAAAGATTCGGTTAGTATAATCTGTACTTCTTTCATTTCATTAAAATATCTCAAGATATGCTTTAATCTGATTTTGAGTTTCATATAAAGCCATTTCCCAATCCATTTTAATAATTTTGTTTTCTTCATTAAATTCACCCCATTTAGACATAGCAATTGTTTGTATTTCCAAAAATGTATCTTTTGTCATTCTTTCAGGTTTTTCTAAATGAAGCATTTTATAAAGGGCTTCACATTGATTTTTGATTTCATAAGATACCATTTCATAATCATTTCCCCATTTTTTATTAGCTTCTTTTACAATTTGTCCATGATAATCAGAGAATCCCTCTTTTATAAATTCTTTACTTATTTCTTTTGCCCATTCTATATATCTGTCTTGCGACATTACAAGAGTTGCAAACAGGATTCCGATTAATAGGAATGTTGATTTTTTCATAGTATATTGATTTAGATTAATTTTCATTTAATACAATTTGAAGTATGTTCAGATTCTTTTTCCCAACCTTTTGGTGTTTTAACAAAATCTATACTTCTATATTTACCACCAGCGCAATAATAAGTATATGTAATTGAATGATAGTTGCCACTTTTATATTCATTTGTATCATCTTTAGTATAACCTGATAATTCCAACCATATCTCATTTATATAACCTTCATCCTTATTTTCGGTAATAATGTAATAATAATCATCATTTGGAATTTCCCCTTTTTTTAACAATATTACGATTGTATTTTCTTTAAGAAATTTTATTTGTTTACCAAAAGCTCTGGGTTCATCTCTAAGTTTAGCACCAGCTTTGAGAATAATAGTATCTCCAATACTTTGAGCAGAAATCCCAAATGACATTAAAGTCATAAATAATAAAAACATTATTTTTTTCATAATTGTAAAGATTTAAGTTATTCTGTTCCAATTCCAAAAACAGGATTAAATAAAAAAGCGTGGAACTGTAACTTATCCGTAAGAGAGGTACTGGAATACCCGACAAACAAAATAAATTAAGCCCACGCCGTGACGTGAGCATTAACCTATTATCCTTTGTTTGTCTTAATATTTCCAGTTTTCTCTTACAAGATAATATTTAACGCTTCTTAATATTTTATGTAAAGAACCTTACTGTAAATGGTAAATAACAAATTTAACACAGATTTTCATGTTTAATATGACACCCTAAAATCAGGATGATGTAGCCC
>CAZEWS010000106.1:0-9651 GCA_964515985.1 uncultured Rikenellaceae bacterium
TCATAGAGGTATTCATAATATTATAATATCACAAACCTATGCATTATCCGGATGAACCTTAATATTTTGTAAGTGTGTTTTACTGACATGGGAATATATCCTGGTTGTTTTTGACCCGTTAAATATTATCAACGCATTAAATAATCCTCAAAACTCTCAGACCTCAATTTTATCTCTTTTCTATCTTTTCCAACGTTGAAAGTAAATACTTTTTATCACTTCAATTCCCCCTTTCGTCCCTTCCAATAATAACTTCATGTAAAAAGTTAAAAAAAGTTCAATCTCCAAGCAACCTTTTTAGCAAATTAATCATCTATAATATAAGGGATTATATTGATGGTGAAAAATATTTCCCTGCTGAAGGACATCCATCATTCAACAGAAGATATTTGACGGTACCGGTTTGCCTTCTTAAAATACAAGTATTACATTGGTTAACAAATAGTTATAGTCATTTTCAAAATAATTAGTAAGGACAATTAAACAATCCCTTGAAAGGTTTGTTATTAAATATAAAGTGCATATATAAATTAGGAGTTATACTATGGATTCGAAATCAGGGAATTTGGAGGATATCCAAAATCCAACAAAACGCGCTATTGTAAAATTTTTGACGGATAACGGGGTATCCTATTTGGGAGAGATTATCAAAAATTTGTCATTATCTTATTCCTCCGGGTATAAATATATAGAAGAGTTAAAGGAAGAAGGTTTTATTGACAATACCATCAGTCCGCCAAAATTTAACCTTACCCGGGAAGCAAGCTAGTTTTCCGGGCAATCCTTTTTTGCATCAATCGGGGGTTGATGTATTACATGATGTCAGGTGTTTCCACCTGACATTGAATACTGGAGTAATTAAAATCTTGCCATATCATTAACTGTCGGATGGAAAAATCCGACAGCATCGTACAAGTTGTCGATAATTAATTTCTAATCAATTATCAATCAACAATAATCAATTGAATTAGTTACTTCTCACCGGTTTCCGGTATCAAAACCACCTGAACATAGTTATTCATATTAAAGTATTTTCTGGCTGCATTTTGAATCATTTCCGCTGACAAAGTCTTTACTAACTGTGGATAATCCAGGATTTTTTCAGGATTTTGTTTGGTATAATAACTGTTTTGCAGGTTTCTGAGCCAGAATAAATTTTCCTTTAAGTTTGTTTCATATTCACGGTTCTGCGTTTCCCTGACTTTAGTAATATAGATATCATCCGGGCCTGATATCTTCATGCTGTCTATCTGTTCAAAAAGGGTTTTAGTGAGTTCCTCAACCCGTTCAGGGTCACAGCCGAATGATAGGGAAATGCTATATTTTTGCGTTGGATACAATGAACTGGACGACCATATCCTTACGCCGTAAGTGCCACCCATATCTTCCCTGAGAATTTCCCTCAATTTAATGCTCATTACGTCCGTCATGGAATTCAAAGCATAGTTATTTTCCCTTGACCATTCCATTGGACCTGAAAAAACTAACCTGACCTGGCTTTTGGGCTCGATACCTTTCCGAACGGTCTTTTTTATAACGCCTTTTGGACGCCTGATGCCGGGATCTTTCCACGTTTCGTTCCGGTTGAGGGATGGCAACCCGCCCAGATAGGATTTTACCAGTGGTTTTATTTTTTCAAACTCAAAATTGCCCACGAAAAAGAAAATAAAGTCACTCGCATCAGCATAACGGTCCTTGTAAAATTCATATAAGGTTTCCAGTTCGATTTCATCGAGTAAGTCTACCGACCAGGGCCGTTCCCGAAAGTGATATTGTGCCAGTGTTACCTGGATAGTATCGTAAAATGCAGATTCCGGGCTTAAGCTTCTGTTTGCTATAAATCCTTTCATTCGGGTAATGTAGGAGCTAAATGATTCGTTGTCGATCCGGGGGGAAGTCATGTAAAGATAAATTAGTTGAAACATGGTTTCCATATCCCTGGGAGAAGCGCTTCCCAGAAATCCTTCGGTTAGTGTACTGATATATGGAAATACACTAACTACCTTCCCTGAGAGTTTCTTATTTAATTCTGTAAGGTTTAATGTTCCAACACCACTTTCTTTTATGATATCTGTGGCTACATTGGCTGACATATAATCATCGTCATCTATTAATGAGTTCCCGCCTGAACTGAAAGCCTGAAACCGGATTTCATCATTTTTAAAATCAGTAGGTTTAAGAACTGCTTTTACACCGTTCGAAAGTGTCCATTCGGTTACTCCAAGTTTATCGAGACTTTTTTCAATGATGATCTCTGCAGCTTTTGGAGGTTCTTTTACAAGAGGCTCTGCTGAAACCTCATCCACATATGCCTGTATTTTTTTATTTTCAACGGTTTTAAATACGGCAAGTAATTCCTGTTCTGATGGTATTCTGTTATCCTCTCTTTGAGGAGCATTCAGCAAAACCACCCTGTTTTCTTCCGTAATCCACTTATTGACAAGATCATTGATCTCTTCCAGTTTAATTCCGGGCATGAGTTCCTTAGTCAGCTTAAATTCATATTCAATACCCGGCATGGGTTCACTTTCAAGAAAATGATTTGCACACTCGCCGGCAAAGACGTTAGACCGGGTTTTATCCTTTTCATTAAATACCTGTTCCATCTGGCGCAAAAGTTTTATTTTTGTCCTGTCCAACTCAGTTTGAGTAAAACCAAATCGTTTCACACGGAGTGCTTCGGAAAGTAATGTTTCCAAACCCCGTTCAATACCACCGTCCTTAACAGCGGCACCAAGTGTATAAACTGATTTCGACCTGACGAAACGACCTTTACCTGAGTAACCATAAAGAAAGGGTGGGTCTTCCTGGTTGAGTAGTTCATAGAGTCGGTTGTTCAGCATGGTTACAAAGAGGCGTTCCATAAGAATTCTCCGGTAATCACCCACCGTTTGATCTGGTAATGGATCCGTTTTGTAATAGACGGATACTCCGGTATTTGTTGCTTCAGGATCGGTTGCTATGGCGAAAAGTGTCTCCTTATGATCAGGGACAGGATATATTTCCCTTTTTCTTGTATTCTTTGCCAGGGGGATCGATGCAAAATGTTTTTCTATTTGGCTCTGGATACAGGATTTATCGAAATCCCCTACTGCGACAATAGCCATCAGGTCAGGGCGGTACCAATCCCTGTAAAAACGGCGCAAAGTTTCATAATTAAATGTATCCAGTATTTCCTTCTTGCCGATCGGCAGGCGTTCAGCATATCTCGATCCCTTAAAGATGACGGGCAATTGTTTATCCAGCATCCGCATGTTAGCACCCCTGCCTAAGCGCCATTCTTCAATGACTACACCCCGTTCCTTATCAATCTCTTCTCCTTCAAAACTGACATATTGAGCCCAGTCTTCCAGGATTTGAAAACCTTTCTCCACTATTTGAGAACTATCGGTAGGTACCTGGAGCATGTAAATGGTTTCATCAAAACTGGTAAATGCATTAATTTCAGGACCGAATTTCATCCCTATAGACTCAAGATAATCAATAAGCTCATGTTTGGCAAAATGTTGGGTTCCATTGAATGCCATATGTTCGGCGAAATGCGCTAATCCCTGCTGATCAGGATCTTCCAGAACAGAGCCGGCATTTACCACCAACCATAGTTGCGCCCGGTTTTCCGGTTTTTTGTTGACTTTGATGTAATACCGCAGACCATTATTGAATTCGCCCGTTGTCACTTCCTGATCAAAGGGTATGAGATCGTTTGGATTAAACGTTGCTACCTCTTTACTATTTTGTGCCCGGGCAATATCTTTAGTGGATAAAAATCCTAAAAACAGAATAATTGACAGAATAAAAACATACAGATTTTTTAGTTTCATAATAGTTTCTTTTAGTTTTTACAAATATTGCAATAATTTTCAATTTATTTTAAGTTGTATATCTATTCCTCCAGACAAAATCCGTGGTTAACAAATTTTAACAAATTCATAATTAACAAAACTCGGAATTTTTAAGTAAATTCATTATATTTCAGGACAACAAATTACTAAACTATCAGGCAAAATGCTAATCCACTATTTTATAACAGCCCTCAGGTTTTTAAGAAAGAATAAATTAAATCTAATACTAAACCTGTTGGGGTTATCGCTCGGATTAACGGCTTCATTTTTCATCCTGAACTATGTTTTGAATGAAACCGGTTATGACCGGTTTCATGAAAAGAAAAAAAGGATTTACCGGATACTGAATGAAAAAAAAGACTTTTCATGGACTGAGCCGAAAACTCCCTATATTTTATCAACCTATTTAAAGAATGATATACCTGAAATTGAAAACATTGCAGTAATCGGCAGATTGCTTTATGCACAAGTAGAGAAAGAGAATGAATTCATCAGGGAAAGAAGCTTTAGTACTGCCACAAATGAAATATTCAACCTTTTTACCATTCCCTTTATTGAAGGTGATCCGGCGGGTGCTTTAACTAATCCTTTTTCTGTTGTTCTTACAGAATCCGCGGCCGAAAAATACTTTCCTGATGGGAATGCTCTGGGAAAAACGCTTGAGGTAATGAACCGGCAGGATATTTACACCCTTACAGTAACAGGAATTATAGAGGATTTTCCAAAAACTTCTTCCTTCAAAGCTGACTTTATTGGGAATGTTGAACTGACATTAAAAAGTTTTGAAAATGAAGCATGGTCTTCAGATATCAGGACTGCCTGGCATTTGGATTTTCTCCAAACTTTTATCCTCCTGCGTGAGGGAGTTAAGCCCGACCTGGTACAAAAAAAGATCAGGGAGATTGAAAATATGTATATGGGAGCGGATGTTCATTCAGAGTTTCACTTGCAAAAACTCACCGATATATATCTTCACTCCTCACACCTGGTAAACCCGGGGCGTATTGGGAATTTACAAAACATATATTTATACTCACTGCTCGGAATATTTATTTTATTGATCGCTTGTTTCAATTATATCATACTTTCCATCGCTCAATCCACTTTACGTGTGAAAGAAATCGGGATAAGAAAAGTTGTTGGCGCAAACAGGTGGAAAATCATTAAACAAATCAACGGGGAGTCGGTTTTGATTGCCCTCCTGGCTTTCCCTATTGCACTGATATTGGAAGATGTCTTGTTACCTAAGGTCAATCAGCTATTTAGAACACAGCTTGAGATTAACCTTGCAGATAATTATGTTCTTTTATTGCTTTTTATACTGATTACATTAATTGTAGGTATAAGTTCCGGCAGCTATGTTTCCTTTTATCTGGCATCCTTTCAGCCTGTTGATGTTTTTAAGAACAGATTTATCAAAGGCAGATCGAAATACTTCTTTCAAAAACTCCTGGTAACCATTCAGATCCTGATTTTCGTGAGCCTGATTTCCGGTACACAGATAATTTTTCGGCAGATCAATTATGGTATAAAGAAGGACTTGGGGTTTAATAAGGAAAATCTGGCGGTTATGCAGGTTGCACGGCGGCAGTTAACAAATAGCTATGAACCATTTAAACAGGAACTGCTCAGGAATCCGAATATTCTGAGTATAACCGGAGGCATGGTTATTCCACCTGATAACAGCAAAATGGTTGTGACAGTGCCATTGAAGGAAGATCCTGACAAAAAAATTTCTCTTGAGGGAATGGGTGTGGATTTTGATTTTTTTAATACGCTTGGGCTCGAAATCATTAAAGGAAGGGTATTTTCAAAAGAGTTTCCTACCGATTCAGGGAAATTCATGCTAAATGAAACAGCTGTAAAAATGCTTGGATTAAAAAACCCGGTTGGTGAAAAAATAATGAATTCAGAAATTATTGGAGTTGTTAAGGATTTTAATGTTCATTCATTGCATGAAAAGATTACACCCTTGCAAATTAATATTATTGACCCTAAATATATCAGCAACTTAATCATTAAGTACCAGCCCGGGACATATCATAGTGTTATGCAATTCTGTAAATCAAAATGGGAGGAATTTGCTACTGATACATACATGTTATTCCAGCAATTTGAAGATGCAGTTGGTGATCTGTATTATAAAGAAAAGCAACTCGGGAGTATTGTCGGTATATTTGGGTTTGTTGCTATAATTATCGCTTCCCTTGGGCTGTTTGGCCTTTCCTTTTTTATGGCAAGGCAACGAACACAGGAGATCGGGATCCGGAAAGTCCATGGTGCCCAAACATTTGATATACTCAGGTTGTATGGGAAAGACTTCCTGGTATTAACTCTCCTTGCGAATGTTATTTCTTGGCCGGTGATTTTATATTTTTTAAGTAAATGGCTTCAGAATTTTGCTTATCAAATCAATATAGGGATTGTCATTTTTCTGATCTCGGCTCTATTCTCGATTATTATCGTGTTGGCAACTATTTTGACTCATTCACTGAAAGCAACCAATGTGAATCCTGTCGAAACCCTCAGGGATGAATAGTTGTTTAGCGGATAAAATAGTAAGGCTTTTATTTTCCGGTCAATGGAGCTATTTCTCCCTGATGAGCCCAGGTAGTTGGACCGGTATTCTATTATAAGTCTTTATTCTACAATAATACGACCCCGCCGGGGTCGATGTTTCAGAGCAACTCTTCCAGGTTTTGCCATGGGCATCCCTTCGGGAGAAGACACTGGAAGGTTGTTGGGTCTGGAATCTTGCCAGAATTAATTACTCGTAGCCCGAACTGAAGTCGGGATACGAGTAATCCTTACAAAGAAAAGAACATCGGAGAGGTTCCATTATTGTAGAAATTACAGACAGTGTATAAAAGCGCCGAAACTGCCTTAGCTGATCAGGGGTGAACTGTTGCTTTCGGCGCGATAATCCAACAGATAATTTTTAGTAAGACATAGCTAGTCAAAAATTACAATTTTAAAAAAGAATAGCAATAATGCCTTTGCCATGCTGGAACAACAAAACTTGTGCTTGTTTATTGTAATTTCAAGTTTACCCAGTTGGAATAATTATCCTACGGGGCTTACCCCGTTGGAAATTCCTACGGGGTTTATCTGTGTAAAGTTAAAGATCTTTTTTCAGGTTTTTGATATTAAAAATAAAATTCCTATCCCATTCTTTCCAGTATTTCAAACCAAGTTTCCTGATGAGTTTCCAATAACCCGAGGTTAAATTACCATACTTAATAATTCCCTGGTTGATATCAGCTTCTATTTGCTTTTTGTAATTTTCTTTCAGACAAATTTCGATTTTTTTATTATTAAAGATAAATAGCGCCTTAGGTTGAAATATGGAATCGTTGAAAACAGTAATCGTACCGCGTCCCAGAGTGGATCCGGTACTTACCTGTATCCCGTCGTTCATACAACTGAGAGGTTGTATATTTCCTGCGTAGGAATAAACCTTTATCTGATCTATTCCAGCTTTGAAAATCTCCCTTGCTTTCAGTCCCATTTTTGCACCGATAATGGAATATATTCCGAGGTGACCATGTATTTCATTGGTTAAAACGCAAATTTTCCATTCTTCCTTACCATATTTGCTGATGATCTTTCCCATATACTCCTTCACATCACTTCTGAAGAATTCCGGATCAGCAGGAAAACTTTCAAATACAATGTTTTTTTCCAGGGAATATTTTTGGGCGATAATCCGGATCATTTTACTTATTACCTCTTCAATACTGTAATCGATATTAATACTAATATTGGGTTTAAAAAGAACAGGTTCCATGTCAAATAATTCCGGATACAGAAGATAAACAGGAATTAAATCATCCCATATTTGTAAATGCCCATTCGTTACTCTTTCATATAAAACAGTAGTTCGATGCGATTCGGCGATTGATTTTGCATAAGGAGTTGTAATTTTTTCGATATTCTCCAATAATATCTCATCAAAATATGCCTCATCTTTAGTTAAATTGGAGATAATATCAATAATCAGGTTGGTTGATAAAATAAAGTCTGCTGCCTGTTTATCACGCATATAATTAGGACCGGCAGGAGGATTAATCTCGTCATTATACCAGATAACTTTTTTGATCTTCATTATAGTTTCAGGGGATTTTATATATGCATCATATAAATTTGTAAGGGAGCCCATACATATAAAAATTACGGGTTCCCCTGCAGTATTGATTTTATTAATAATTAATCCGGCTGCATTTAAATCTGTAATGTTGCCGGCATCCGGTTTATTTCCCCAGGGTATTTTCTGGCAGTACTCACGCCAGGGAGGGGGAGTAGTTTCAAGTTTTCTTCCAGCGGCTATAGAAATTTTCTCCGGATATATTTGTGTTAATAACTGGTTTACTTTTACCAGCCCTTCTTCAGGCGCAAGGGCTCCATCTGAGATTGTAATGGCAAGAATATCGACTTCTTTTATAGCTGCAAAAAGACATATTGCCCTTAAATCATCAGGAGCACAATCGGTATCAATTATTACGGGGTATTTTTCTATAACTGATTGTGCAAGTATATTGGAAATTGCAATAATTATATAAATGGTGGAAATTAAGATCCTTTTCATGATTAAGATGTATAGTGACAGTTCTAAATAGGTTTTGTAAAAGAATTCCGAATATTAAATACGAAGGTTATTTTCTTCATGGTTGGAAAACCATTTGAAATAAAAATAGGAAAAAAAGATGAATTTCTACCATTCCAGCCGTTTCCCCCTTATTCCAATCAATTCCAGATAGGCGCTTTTTTTTTCTTTCGAAAGAAAACTGATTTTAATCAGTTCTATCCAGGCTGGAATGGCATTTTGGATGGTAAACAGGACATTTCCTATAGATCTTCGGTTCAGACCTAACCTTTCTTCCCCGTAATAATCAACCAGGGTTTCCCGGTTCAGGTTACTCTTTTTGCCGTTGATGGGAAGGGCAATTTCTTCTGTTGCATTTTTTAAAGCAATTGTAGTGTTAATCAGATCGTAAACGGGAGAAAGCTCAACCATGTTATTCCTGCGGATCAGAGAATAATTCTTAAGGTGCATATCTTCATTTCCGATAATGAAGTTAAAGATCACAAGCTTAAATAACTTCTGTTTTTCTACTGTTGGGAAAGTGCAATATTTCTCCAAAATCCCTGCCAGTTTTTCCATGGAATAATCATATTTTGTCTCCCGGTTTTTCCCTGCCAACTGCGCAAAGTCCTCAACGGGAAGTTTCCTGTTCTTTCCGAACCGGTCGAATCGCTTAATAAAATAGGTGAAAGAGTTGTCTTTTGAATATTCCATCCCGTGAAGCGGCACCTCAAGTCCGATTGTTTCGGCAATCCGCATGGTGAGGTCTTCGTTCTGGGGCAATTCAGGATAGAAAATATGCTGAGGTTTCAGAATGAACCTGCCCCCTTTATCAACAATCGAAAAACTGTTATTCTTTATACTAAGAACAGCACTTAATTTGGGCTGAATACCCTGGATTGACATTTTGCCTTGCCCTGGCAGCTGCTTCCTGTCTTTGTTCATCAGCAGTAAAAGGAAGGTCATTAAAAATGACCAGGCTACGGGATAGTTTGTTAAGTCCTTTTTCCGAATATTTTTTATTATTACAATACTCATATGTAATAGGACATCTATTCATCGGATTCTTTAATGGTTACGGCTCCAACCAGATCTTCTCCAACAGTGATTAGTTGTATGAACAGATCATCACGGTCAATCTTCTTTTGTTTCAGCAGGGCTTCCAGCTGAAATCCTTCGGGTAGCAGTCCGTCGAAAAATGGAGGAAATTCATCGAATTCGAATTCC
>CAZEWS010000106.1:9661-11106 GCA_964515985.1 uncultured Rikenellaceae bacterium
ATCTTTAACAGGCATGGTTAGAGAAACCGGTTCTCCCGGGTAATTTTCAAAATAGCTAAACCGGTATTTCTTCCCTTTTTCCAGTTCAACTAAAACCCCGGAGGGTTCTCCGTGCATGAAAACTTCAGCCTTTCTCATGGTATTGTTGTTTAAAGTGTTCCATTAATGGGCTGCTGAAGTCCATTTGAATATTCAGACCTTCCAGGATTTTTAAAAGCGAATTAAGACGGATAGTCTCTTTCCCTTTTTCTAAATCAAACACGACAGTTTTACCAACACCGGAAAGATCAGCCAGTTCTTTTTGTGAAAGACCAGCTTTTTTCCGGTGAAACCTGATCATTGCCCCAAATAAAGTTATATTCATATTTATTTCTTACTGTTATGACAGTAAAAATATATGTTCTTTATTTAATATCCTAATATTTTTGATGAAAAACAGCATAAATTACTGCCATAGCAGTATAAATATGTGTTATCAGATGTATTAAAGCATTTTTGGAGCTTAAAGCACAATAATTTACTGTTATAACAGTAAAAGAAGATTTTTATAGTCAGATTTACTTGTACCCCGACCCGTCAAGTAAGCCGTACAGGCCCTGTGAAATGCTGCTTTGCAGCAGTGGCTCCGCCACTATTTCACGGGGCAGGCTTCAGTTCGGGTTACGAGTTATTAAAAATGGTTTTATTACATATTGTTGTTAAGCTACAGGTATACCGGTTTGTTACCCTGACTCATCAAGGAGAAATCGATCCATAGACCGGAACAGAAATA
Source organism: uncultured Rikenellaceae bacterium (assembly GCA_964515985.1). GTDB lineage: Bacteria > Bacteroidota > Bacteroidia > Bacteroidales > VadinHA17 > CAZEWS01. The sequence goes on from CAZEWS010000106.1 coordinate 10,434, forward strand.
AGTCAATTTAAAATAGTGTTAGGTATTACAACCTTGTTTTTATTCATATTTCAGAGCTTCTGCCGGGTTGGTTTTAGCGGCTTTGAATGACCTGTAGCTGATCGTTAGCCAGGTTATAGCCAAAACAATAAGCAGTGATATTAAAAATTCAACAGGCGACAAGCTGATCCGGAAATAGAAATTCTGAAGCCAGCCCTTCATAAAAATGTATGCGGCAGCCCAGGCAATCAGGGTTGCTATGCCCACCAGTAGGGCTATTTCTTTTAAAAGCAATAAAATAATCGTTCTGCCGGAAGCTCCATTTACTTTCCTTATTCCAATTTCTTTGGTTCGTTGCTCAACGGTAAAGGAAGTGAGCCCGAATAAACCCAAACTGGCGATAAGGATGGCAAGGCAGAGGTTTTCAACTTGCTTAACGGTTTGATTTAAATTTTCTGGCATAAGGCGAATAGTAATATATCCCCAATTAAAGGATTCCGGTTTAAAGATGAAAATATGCGGATAAATACGATCATGAAGGGATTGGTAATGGAAATCCTTAACAACACCGATCACTTGCAGATAATTCCACCGGGTTGCCTGGTTGTCAGCAGGTTGCATAAACCTGACATTAAAAGGGTCTTCAAATCCAAATTGTCTGACCGCGCTTTCGTTGATAACGCAGGCTGCACTG
>CAZEWS010000107.1:0-11032 GCA_964515985.1 uncultured Rikenellaceae bacterium
TACGTTCTACCATAAGAGGTGAAATTCAGAACGCTATAACTCTGGCTGAAAAAAACCTTGATAATGAATTTGCAATTAGGGTACTCAAAGCGCTTTTCCTGGTTAAATATTATTCCAATTTCAAGACCACCGCACGTAATGTCTCAGTGTTAATGATAGATGACATCAACGTGGACTTAAAAAAACATGAGCAAAAGGTGCAGGAAGCCCTGAATATTCTTGAAACACAGAATTACATCCAGCGCAATGGTGATTTATATGAATTTCTGACTGATGACGAGAAGGATATTCAAGAAGAGATTAAATCAATGGAAATAGATAACCAGCAGGTAACACAATTGCTGAAAGAGATACTGTTTGATGAAATCATAAGGGACACCAGGATCAGATACCTCGATAACAAACAGGAATATGAATACACAAGTAAAATTGATGGGATTATCCTGGGCAGGGAACGGGAGCTTACTATCGAGATCATTACTCCAAATTTTGATGACTATGGCAATGAGAGCCTTTTCAAAGCTCAGACAATGGGTTACAATACCTTAATGATGATGGTGCTGCCTTCGGATGAACGGCTGATGAAGGATATGCGCATGTACCTGAAAACCGGTAAATACATTAAGCAGAGCCGATCAACTACCAATAAAGACAATATAAAGCAAATCCTATATGATAAAAGCCAGCAAAACAACGAAAGAAGACAGGAATTGGTATTGATTCTGCGAAAGTTGCTGGGTGAGGCAGATGTTTTCCTTAATGGCAGTAAACATGAAATGATAAGTACCTCTGACGGAAAAACCAAAGTTGTAAAAGGTTTTCAGGATCTTATCAAAATCGCCTATCCAAGCCTGAGAATGCTGGGTAAGGTGGTGTATACAGATGATACAATAAAAAGCATTATCCGCAGCACACAGGACGATCTTTTCGGGACCGATGACTCTGCCATATCTGAAGCAGAGAGTGAAATATTGAATCTCGTGGTTCGTAGGAAGAAACAATCAGACAGAACTTCATTACAGGACATTAGAGAACATTTTTCTAAAAAGCCGTATGGCTGGTATGCAAATGGTATCTGGAGTGTTACAGCACGGCTGTTCAAACGTGGAAAAATAGAGATACGGCAGGACGCCAACCTGCTGTCAGACGAGGAGGCACTCGATGCTCTTTTGAATACCAGAACACATAATAATACCTTGCTTGTACCTCAGATGGAAGTTGATCCTCGTCATGTAAGACAGCTTTCAGAGATGTATCATAAAATGTTTGATGAGGTTTGTCCTGCCAGGGAAGCCAAAGATGTGGCAAATGCTTTCAGGGATATGGTAAAATCAGAACTCGTAGCTATAAATCAGCTCCTGGCTTCAGTGGAGAATTATCCTTTCCTTAGAGTCATGGAACCTTTAGGCGGACTTCTGGAAAAACTGGCTGATAAAGAGTACGCCTGGTTGTTTACCAATGTTAAAGAATATGAAGATGAACTTCTGGATGCCAAAGAAGATGTACTTGACCCGATTAAGAAATTCTGGCACGGAGAACAGAAAAAAATTTATGATTCTATCCGGATTTTTATTCAGGATAACCAGTCGAATTTAGAATATATACAAAGTGATGAATTAGCAAAATTGAAAGAGGTTTATTCCCATTCAAAACCTTATTCCGGAAATTTGATCAGGGATGCCAAGACAGCCAGGGATACAATTACTCAAAAGGTGCTTGATCAGATTGAAGCAGAAAAGAAGAGTGCCATCCGTGTGGTTGAAAGAGTAATAGATGTCTTGAAGAAGAATGTGGAGTTTGAGAAATTGAATAATGACAAGAAAGTACAAGTGTTAAAACCCTTTAATGAGGAAATTGAAAAACTCCGGGAACAACGGTTTATTGCTAACATACGACAAGCCAGGGAACGCGTTGAAAATGAATTGTTGACAACCCAATTGAATGAAATGGTCAAGTTGGCAACACCGGCAGATACGGAAAAAGAAACACATGAACCCAAAGTTCATTATATAACAAGAAGTACAATTAAGGTAAATTACCCGAATAGTGAATTGAGAACTGAGGCGGATGTGAACGAATATGTGGAAGCCTTGAAAAAAGAGTTTTTAAAACATATCAGGGAGAACAAGAGGATATCGTTGTAGATTTTTAAAGTAAAAAGTTGAAAGTAAAAAGTTGAAAGTAAAAAGTTGAAAGTAAATGAGAGGAGAATAATTAAAGGAAGAAATGACTAAAGATGAATTAATTGCACGGTTATCAGATGTGGAATGGGAAGATTTTAAGGTAAAAGAAGCAAGAACTAATGTTCCAAAAAACAGTTTAAAACTTGATTTTGTTAATTATAATCAGTAATATTGCATTTTATTTGCAATATTTAACTTTATAATCATGATACTTGAGTTTAAAATAAAAAACTACCGTTCTGTTAGAGATGAACAAGTCCTGAGTTTCGAAGCAACAAAGGATAAAACGTTGGAAGAACATTATGTGGTAACAAAAAATAAAACCAGAGTTCTAAAAATGGCAATAATGTATGGAGCCAATGCTTCGGGCAAAACAAATATCCTACTGGCTTTGGATTTTTTAAGGGATTTGATTTTGAACCCCAAAGTAAATAAAGAAGACAAAACAGGATATATCCCCTTTCTGCTCGATGACTTTTCAAAAGGACAAAACGGGCATTTTGAAATTTCATTTTTTATTGATCAAAACCTGTTTAACTACCGGATTGAACTGAATGCAAATTATATTGTCAGCGAAAAATTAATGTACTATCCAGGCAGCAGGCCTGCTCTTATCTTTCATCGAACTTATGATGAAACCAGAGAGCTTACTCAGATGGAATATGGTAGTAAAATAAATCTTAAATCAACTGACAAAGCTGTTCTTCAGGGAAATACCATTCGCAATATGAGTGTGGTTTCTGCCTTTTCAAAAACCAATATTGATTTTCGCGAGCTGGAAATGGTTTATCATTATTTTAGGAATGAAGTAATGCGATTGGTCCAACCGGGAACAAATCTTTTCGGTTGGACAAGTAAAAAAGTGGAAGAGTCTGAACAAACCATGGATTTTATCCTGAACCTGTTGAATAATGCCGATTTTAATATCACTAAGATAAATCTAAAAGAAAGAGAATTTGAGTTAGATGATGTAAAAAAATCATCTATCGAATCTTCCAATATCCCTACCCAAGAAAAAGAAAAGCTATTAAGTAAAGATAAGATCAAATTAAAAGAATTTTATTTCACACACCTGGTTAACAAAAAAGAGAATTATGAGTTACCAATTTTTCTGGAATCAGCGGGCACACAAAGGTATTACGGACTGGGAGGTGTTTTAAATGACGCCCTAAAACATGACAGATGCCTATTGATTGATGAAATAGAAAATTCATTGCATCCTGATCTGGTAGTACATTTCATTAATACTTTTTTGGTTAACTCACGGGAAGCACAGTTGATATTTACAACTCACGACTTAAATATAATGGAAGAACAGGATAGCTTGCGCAAAGATGTTATCTGGTTTACCGAAAAAAACAAAATCGGATATACTGAATTATTTTCTATCAGTGATTTCAATTTCAGAAAAACTCTATCGTTTGTTAATGCATACAAATCCGGAAAATTTGGCGCCAAACCCAATCTCGGAAGCATTTACCTTACAAACAAATGAGCAGGAGAAGACATATAAAAGCCAGGAAACTATACCCTGCTATTGCAATCGTTGGACAAGGTATCACCGAACAAATTTATTTCATTCAGCTTAGGAAAATGGAGAAGTTAAGTTTTACCCTAAAACCAAACCTGCCCAAACATTCGGATATTAAAAGCATTGTTACTAAGGCAAAAGACTTATTGAAAAAAGAGTTTGATGTTATCTTTTGTGTTATTGATATTGATGAAATAAACAGAAACCAGGTGGTTAAAGATCAATATTTTGAACTGAGAAAAAGATATCATAATAAAGGTAATATCTTTTTTATTGAGAACAATCCCTGCATGGAGTTTTGGTTTCTTTTGCATTATAAAGAAACTACCAGGTTTTTTAATAATTACAGGCAATTGGAAACAGAACTTAAAAAACACATTGCCGATTACGAAAAAACGGTAATATACCTGACCAGAAAGAATATTTATAATGTATTAAAACCTTTTCAGGATCATGCCCGTCAAAATGCAATAAAAGGAATAGGTGAAGGGAAAGGCGAGTTTTCAAAATCGGAAGTTTATCAAATCCTTGATTTCTTAAAAGTAAAATAACAATGAATGACAACAAGTTAAGTGGCAAGTTAAGTGGCAAGTTAAAATTGATTTATGATACTATAAGTGATAATCCGGGGATAAAATCAGTAGAATTGTCCGAACGATTAAACATTCCGTATGATACAATAAATAAAAATATTGGTAAGCTAACTGCACTAAGTCTGATAGAACGGCGTGGTAGCAGAAAAACAGGAGGTTATTTTACTTTAACCGATTAAATGGTGGATTAAACGGCTAACCACAGTGAAATATGCTCCTTCCCTAATGAAATGTTTTCGCACCTCAAATTTCACAGGGCAGGCGTCGCATTTCACCCCGATGAAATAAAAGGAATTTCATGGGGTAAACGTGGCAAGCAAATAACATGTAACATATAACGTATAACAATTAACAACTCACGATTCACTATAAATGAACACCAACAGGCTCAAAAAATTCGCCCAGGCAGCACGCAGAAAGTTAATGGAACAGGTGGAAGCACGACTGGAATTTGTATTGACCACCGATTCTGTTGAGTTACGTGAAAAAACAGATCAGCTAAAGGCTTTAAGGGAAGAGCTGAACAAAACTACAAGAGAACAGCTCGTAGAAAAGGTGGCTTACACCTGGTTCAACCGGCTCATGGCGCTTCGATTTATGGATGCCAACGACTACCAGCCTTTGGGCATTCATATTGTTTCGCCAAAAGACGGCTATACCCTTCCTGAAATCCTCGACGAAGCAAAACAGGGAAATATCCCTGGTGAACTAAAAATAAACCGCCAAAAGGTGTTCGATTTACTGGATAGCCGTTTGTCCAGCTCCAACCCGCAGAACGAAGCCTATAAAGAACTGCTAATTGCTACCTGCAACCACCTTCACCGGGTGTTTCCTTTTATGTTTGAACACATAAACGACTACACCGAACTCCTGTTGCCAGACGACCTTACCAGTGAGTTCTCTGTTGTGTTTGACATCCGTGAAGGCATGAGTACCGAAGACTGCCGGCAGGTAGAGATTATAGGTTGGTTGTATCAATTCTACATCTCGGAAGAAAAGGATAAGCTTATTAATGCCAAAAAGCGATACAAAGCTCATGAAATAGCTCCCGTAACCCAATTATTCACTCCCGACTGGATTGTACGGTACATGGTGGATAATACTTTAGGGCAGTATTGGAAAGAAGCCAGGCTAAATACCAAAATCACCAATGAACTTGAATTTTATATCAAACCAATTGAAGAATCTAAGTTACCAAAACGGCAGATTACTTCACCTGAAGAAATAACCTTCTTTGATCCCTGTGTTGGTTCCGGACATATACTATGTTATGCATTTGATATTTTTTACAAGATATACGAAGAAGAAGGATATAATTCCAGTGATATACCCGAACTTATTATCACCAAAAACCTGTATGGAATTGACATCGATGACCGTGCTGCACAATTAGCTGGATTTGCATTGATGATGAAAGGACGTAAATACTACAGACGGTTTCTAAAAAAAAATGTGCAGCCAAATATTACGGCTTTCCAAAATATCGAATCAGATCCCAGGTTCCTGAATGCAAAGATTCATGGTTCCTTGATTCAGGTTGAACCTTCTGACATTGAAAAGATTCGAATTGATGACACGTCTCTTTTTACACCCCGGCAAAAACAACATTTACTTCAGGCATCTTTATTAGTCCGAAAATACGACCTATGTGTTACCAACCCTCCGTATATGAACTCTTCTTACATGGAGGGAACTCTCAAACAATTCATTGAGAAGAACTATCCGGAAACAAAATCAGACCTTTTTGCCTGTTTACTTATGCAGGTAACACAGTTGACAAAACCTGATGGCTTAATTGGTTTCATTTGTCCCTTTGTTTGGATGTTTATAAAATCTTATGAAAAACTGAGGAGTAACATTATAACAAATTCCACTATTTCTTCTTTAATACAGCTTGAATACAATGCATTTGAACCTGCCTGCGTGCCGGTTTGTACGTTTACATTGAGAAATGAATATGTTGAGGATTACAGGGGCAGTTACATTAAGTTATCTGATTTTACCGGATCAGAAAACCAGCCCGTTAAGACCCTCGAAGCTATCCAAAACCCAAACTGCAGTTGGTTCTACACCGCCAACCAAAAAGATTTTGAGAAGATACCGGGATGTCCTATTGCTTATTGGGTGAGTAAAAAAACAATTGGTATTTTTAATAAATCACAGAAATTAGAAAGGTATGGAGATCCGCGGCAAGGCATGGCAACCAGTGATAATAAGCGTTTCCTAAGGGTTTGGCATGAAGTGAAAAATAATAAAAAAGGATTATCCTATAAAAACAGAAAAGAAGCATCATTATCCAATAAAAAATGGTTTCCTTATAATAAAGGTGGTGCTTTTAGGAAATGGTATGGTCATCAAACATATTTAGTTAATTGGGGAAATGACGGAAATGAAATATTAGAATATGCATCTAATTTATATGGTAGCCCAACAAGAACGATTAAAAGTATTTCCGAATATTTTAAAACTTGTTTAAGTTGGTCAAAAATATCAAATTCTGCTTTCTCATTGAGATATTTTCCAAATGGATTTTTATTTGATGTAGCTGGTTGTTGTATTTTTTGTCAAGAAGAAAGTGATATGCTACAATTGTTAGGCATATTAAATAGTAAACCATCTAATATTATACTTGAAATTTTATCACCAACACTAAACTATGAAGCAGGAACTATAAGAGAATATCCTATTATCAAAGATAATTATTGTTTACCTGAAATATCAATAAAAGATAATGTTAAAATATCTAAATCAGACTGGGACTGCCACGAAACCTCCTGGGATTTCCAATTAAACGAATTAATAAATAATAAAACAACCGAAAATATTGAATATGCTTACGAAAGCTACGAACAATACTGGAAAAACAAATTTTTCCAACTACATAAAAATGAAGAAGAACTCAATAAGATATTCATTGAGATATATGGATTAGAAGAAGAATTTACACCCGATGTTGAGCTTAAAGATATCACTATTTTGCAGAATGAATTAAACAGGAATGAATTAAAAAATATTAAACTGCAAAGAAATGCAGAAACAGGTTTGGTTGCGTCTTACGAAGGTATAGAGTTGCCTTTCAACAAATCAGAAGTAATGCATCAGTTTGTTTCTTATGCTGTTGGCTGTATGTTCGGTCGCTACTCGCTCGATAAAGAAAGCCTGATCCTTGCCAACCAGGGTGAAATATTAATTGACTTCGTCAATAAAGTAAAAAGTAAAAAGATAAAAGAAAAAAGTGATATTTCATTCATGCCTGATGAAGATAATATCATCCCCGTACTCGATGATGAATGGTTTGAGGATGACATTGCAGGGCGGTTCAACAAGTTCTTGAAGGTTACATTCGGAGAACAAAACTTCGAAAAGAACCTGGCCTTTGTGGAAGAATGCCTGGGTAAGAACATCCGCAAATATTCCGCCAAAGATTTTTATAATGACCACATCAGGCGCTACAAGAAGCGTCCCATCTACTGGATGTTCTCATCACCCCAGGGTACTTTTAACGCGCTTATATACATGCACCGCTACACGCCCGATACGGTGAGCAACATCCTGAACGGCTACCTGAGGGAGTACCAGGAAAAACTCCGCACCCGAAAAGAATTTCTGATACAGGTGCAAAGCAGCACAAGCACCTCAGCCGCCGAAAAGAACAAAGCCATGAAGGAACAGGACAAGATTGAAAAACAACTGATGGAATTACAGAAATACGAACGGGAGATCCTCTATCCCCTGGCAACTGATCGCGTTGAAATAGATTTGGATGATGGTGTGTTGGTGAACTACAACAAATTCGGCAAAGCCGTAAAACAAGTCACAGGCATCAATGACCCGAAGACGAAAGAAAAGGTAAAGGAGTTTGATTGGATTGATACAAGCACAATAAAATGAACAGAATAGAAGAAGCATTGCAAAAATTGTTTAATGATCACCGCATTATTTTCTGGTATGATGAAAAGACGGATTTGTTTGGCCAGTATGATGAGGTTGAATTACCGGGCATAGAGAAAATACACGTGCAAAATAATAGCTTTTATATAAAGCATTTGGTAACCAGTCAGAAACCTGGGCATAAGTTCCTGTTGTATTTCACGGAGAAACGACCTGAAAACGCAGAAAACTGGCTGCTTGACCTGGAACTGGCAAACTACCTGTTCCATACCGACCAGGAGGCCTTGTTTCTGCAAGAACTTGAACTGGATTATCAGTTTAAAGAACTTGTGACAACCCACCTTGAATTTTTTAAAAATAAAGAACGCAGGGCTGCACTCAAAGAGCTATTGGGTAAGGGAGACGAACATCTCGCTATCCGTTACAAAATGTTGGCAGTGCTGTTTAATACCGAAAATGTAAGTTTGCCGGCATACCTGCAGGTTCATGCTACGGCATACAGTGATGGTAACCAAAGGTTTGACAAGGAGCTTGAACGATTTAACCTCAAAGATTTCTACTGGCATGAAATAGCCGCTAAATATAACTATCATAACGAACAGCCTGCAATTTATGATTTCCTCCTCGAGGTATTTGGCAACAACTTCTCACAGGGCAGGATGACGGGAATAGATAAGGAATCAAGAATATTGCTGTTCTTATGGAAAGATGCAATTTCATACCGTGAATCTTTCAGGAAACTGTCGGATACTATTGCCCGGGACCTGGATATCGAAACGGCATTAAACGAGGTGTCTTTTGAAGAGGTGCTCCAGGATGATCTGTTCCAATTAGTGGATAAAAGAATCATTTCGGAACTAACAAAGCTTGTTGAGGATGAGATAATATCTAATGATCGTCTTGACCAGATCATCAAACAACGTGAGAATAAATACTGGTATCTCGATTTTGAGTCCTTTTATGCCTGTCTAAAACATGGTGCTGATCTTATATCCCTAGTGCGTAAAAATGAAAAGATAAATATCCGGTCATTTGAAGAAGGTGTAAAAATATATTCGGAAGAATTGTTCAGGATAGATCATCACTACCGCAAGTTTATTTTCCATTACCGTAAAACAACACAGAACAAAGTGCTTGAACCGCTTGCGGAGAAGATCGACAAGGTATACAGCAACGATTGGCTTCTCGCCTTCAATGATAAATGGCAGCAAGTCCTTGACAAAGCCGGTGCCTGGCCGTTTGATTCCAGGTATTCATTGAGGAAATTCTTCGATATACATGCCAAACCTTTAATATTAAAAAAGCAGCGTTTGTTTGTCATTATTTCCGATGCGTTCCGTTATGAGTGTGGCAGAGAATTTTTACAAAGAATTCAGGGAGAAAAACGTTATGAAGGTGAGCTGGGCTATATGTTTACTGATTTGCCTTCATACACGCAACTGGGGATGGCATCTCTTCTTCCAGCCGGTGAAATAAGCATAACTCCAGGTTCTGATTCCGTTCTAATTAATGGCAGGTCAACACAGGGTGTACAGGGGCGAACAAATATATTGCAGGAGTTGTCCGGTGTGAGGGCAGTAGCCATCAATGCTGAAGATTTCATGAAAATGAATTCTGCAACAGATGGAAGGGAATTTGTGAAGCAACACGATCTCATCTATATTTATCATAACCGCATTGATAAAGTGGGTGACGATAAAACCACCGAAGACAAGGTGTTTGATGCAGTAAATGAGGAGTTAGCTTTTCTGATGGATATCGTGAAAAAAATAGCCAACATGAACGGCACACATATGTTCATTACCTCAGACCATGGTTTCATTTATCAGCATAAGGAATTGGATGAAAGCGACTTTGCCGCAGCTTCATATAAAGGGGAAGCATGGAAAGAATCAAGGCGCTTTGTGATCGGGAAAGGTTTAAAAGGTGATGATTCAACCAAACATTTCACTTCGGCTCAACTTGGTCTAACAGGAGATGCGGAATTCCTAATCCCAAAGTCTATAAACCGTCTCCGGGTTAAAGGCGCCGGTTCACGTTTTGTTCATGGGGGAACTTCTCTGCAGGAGATTATGGTGCCTTTGATAAAAGTTATTCGTAAACGCAGCGACACCACAAAACTGGTTGATGTGGACATTATCAAATCAACCGATAAGATTACTACCAATATTCTGGCTGTTTCCTTCCTACAATTTGAACTTGTTACAGATAAAATTTTGCCAAGAAAACTAAGGACAGCAATTTATGCACAGGACGGTGCCTTGCTTAGCGACCAGTTTATGTACTTTTTTGACTCTGCACAGGGAAGTGTAAGGCAAAGAGAAGTAAAGCATCGGTTTCAATTAGGTTCCCTGGCAAATAGTAAGTATAAGAACCAAAGGGTGAAACTGGTGTTGGAAGAACCGGTCGAAGGTAGTAGCAAGTGGAAGCAATACAAAGAATATCTATACACACTAAATATTTCTTTTACAAGCGATTTTGATAATCTTTAGTAATGAAAGAACTTGATAAAAAACTAAACATGCATTATGCCGGGAAGGTTGTGCGTAAAGACCTTACGAAACTGGTAAAAGGTAATGCCATTGTTCCTACTTATGTTTTGGAATACCTTTTGGGCCAGTACTGCGCTACCGATGATGAAGCCACCATTGAATCCGGAGTAGAGACAGTTAAAAATATTATTGCGAAACATTTTGTCCACAGGGATGAGGCACAGTTAATCAAATCAATTATCAAAGAAAAGGGTTCTCACCGGATAATTGATAAAGTTTCAGTCCTGCTGAATGATGCAAAAGGAGTGTATGAGGCTACCTTCATAAATCTTGGCGTAAAAA
>CAZEWS010000108.1:0-10949 GCA_964515985.1 uncultured Rikenellaceae bacterium
GCCACTCCCCGAAAAAACGGGACAGGCGTGAGGTTTTGCTGCGCAAAACGTTCGAAATTCATAATCACTTGGTTATTCGTAAATCGTTAACTTAGCGAAGCGATCTCACCGAAGGTAATCGATATTCGTAATTCTTTCAACATACTACTTTTACTCTCTTGGTGGAAACTGAGTACTTTTATATAACTAAACTTTCAACTGGCTGTATATTAGAAAGTTCAAATTTTGTTATTTTTCTTTTTTTCCAAATTCTTTTGGTGGGGGACTGTTTACTTGTTCAGCTCTCCACTCCATGTCTTGTCCTGATATTTGTCTACACGTTAAACAAAAAAATTTACAATTCACAATCTTAAATCCTTAACCTATGGTATGCAAAGCTGTCAAGATTAGGTGTTGATATTTCAGAACCATAACACCCCAGATCAGAAAAACCCATGTCATCCGCCATGATCAGAATGATGTTTGACCGTTTTGTAATTTCGGATGGATCACTCTCACCGGTACATGCAGTAAGTGCCGAAATGCCTATAACGGGCAATATAGACGTAAATATTTTTAATGTATTCATATGCTAAAATACAATAAAATTTAATTAGATCAACCAAGGTATGATCCTCAATTAGCTTACAGAAAACCAGTTTATTTGTCCGAACGACTTGTTGGTTCTTAATAAGGAGAAAAACAAGGCTTACAACCGGGCACCTGAAATGTGCTGGGAATGTTTTAACTGTGTTAAGATATGTCCTACCCAGGCAATTTAGGTAAGGGGATACGCTGATTTTATGCCTTTAGGCGGTGTGGTTCAACTCATGAAAAGTTCCGATTCCATTTTATGGTCGGTGAAATTCCGCAACGGGCAGGTAAAAAGGTTTAAATTCCCGATAAGAACCATACCGGAGGGCAGTGCAGAACCGGATGCGGGTTGGTCGACCGGGACCGAAGATCTGAAAAGCCCTGTACTTCGAACAGAACCCGGTTCTTCAGGATTACCGGAACTGCCTAAACTTTAGTCAATATGGAAATCACTGAGAATTTTAAGACCATTGAAGTCACCACCGATCTCCTGATCCTTGGTGGAGGTATGGCCGCCTGCGGAGCTGCATTTGAAGCCGCACACTGGGCTAAAAAACATAACCTCAAGGTAACCCTCGTCGATAAGGCCACCATGGACAGAAGTGGTGCCGTTGCAATGGGGCTTTCAGCCATAAATCAATATATCGGTTTGAAAACGGGTGAAAATACCCTTCAGGATTATGTGGACTATGTAAAGAATGATCTGATGGGAATTGTACGCGATGATCTTGTGGCCAATATTGCGAGACATGTTGATTCATCGGTTCATTTATTTGAGAAATGGGGATTGCCCATTTGGAAAGATGAGCAGGGTAATTATGTAAATGAAGGACGTTGGCAAATTATGATCAATGGTGAATCGTATAAAACCATTGTAGCTGAAGCGGCAAAAAATGCCCTCACAGAATTAGGAGAAAACGAGGTATGAAAGGATCTTTATAACCGGCCCACTTATGGATGGCAACAGATGTGCAGGTGCCGTTGGATTCAGTGTTAGAGAAAATAAATTCTATGTATTTAAGGCAAGGGTGTTCTGGCAGCAATGGGGGGTGCCGTTCATGTATTCAAACCCCGGTCTGTTGGCGAGGGGCTCGGGCGCTCATGGTATCCACCATTCAATTCAGGTGCCAGTACATATTTTACGATTAAGGCCGGTGCGGAAATGACCTGTCAGGAAATAAGGTTTGTCCCGGTCCGGTTCAAGGATGCTTATGGTCCTGTGGGGGCCTGGTTTTTCCTGTTCAAAGCCAAAGCAACAAATGTCCTGGGAGAGGATTATATGGAAACCCGGGCAGATGAACTTAATAACTGGCTACCATATATGACCGTGAGCCAGGCTTTATTATGAGCTTCAACCAATGTTAAACCGGAAGAGCAACCCTCCGAAATAGCGGCATGTGAGCCTTATTTTATCGGTTCGCATTCAGGTGGCTCCGGAGCCTGGGTCAGTGGCCCTGAAAATCTGGCTCCACAGGAATACAGGTGGGGTTTCCCTAATATGACCACCATACAAGGTTTATTTGCTGCCGGTGATGCTTCGGGCGCTTCCAGCCATAAATTCTCGTCAGGATCATTCACCGAAGGAAGAATCGCTGCAAAAGCTGCCATCAGTTTCTGTGTTGATTTTCCTGATATACCTTCAATTAGCCCTACAGCGGTTGAAGAAATAAAAGCTGAAATATTCAAGCCACTCGAAACCTATTCAAGATTTAAAGATTATTCAATTGATCCGAACATAAACCCGAATTTTGTCAAACCTCAAATGTTTATGTTCAGACTACAAAAGATAATGGATGAATATGCCGGAGGGGTTTTCAATGCTTTCCGTATCTCGAAACCACTATTGGAGAAAGGTCTTGAACTCTTCCGGTTTATGAGGGAAGATGTGGAAAAACTTGCAGCAGAAGATACGCATGAATTGATGAGATGCTGGGAGAACATTCACAGGATCTGGCAGGCTGAATCACATATCCGTACGATCCTTTTCAGGGAGGAAACGAGATGGCCTGGTTATTACTTCAGAACCGATTTCCCGAAAATGAAAGAAGAATGGAAATGTTTTGTTAACTGCGGGTGGAACCCAGAAACCAACGATTGGGAGATGATGAAAAAAGAAATCATTGACCTGGTTGTTCTGGCAACAGGTATGACCCCTGCTGAAACCGAAGATTTGAATTTTTCCTACCGCCAGGGCAAAGGATTACCGTTATTAAAATATAATTTTCCCGGATTCTCATTTTATTTGCTTTCCATACGAAACCAGGAGAACCGGAATATATGCTGCTGGCGCCCTGCGGGCTCCTTCTGATATCGTTAATTGTATGGAAGATGCAACAGGAGCTGTTTTAAAAGCAATACAATGCCTCGAGTGTGTTAAACGCGGAGAATCGGTTCATCCCAGATCGGGCGACCGGAGCTTTCCCGATCTCTATCTCCAGCGATGTACCGATTGCAAGCGATGTACGGAAGAATGCCCTTTTGCAGCCTACGATGAAACCGAAAAGGGTACACCTTTGCCTAACCCGAATCGGTGCCGGAGATGTGGAATTTGTCTGGGATCCTGTCCCGAAAGGATAATAAATTTCTCTGACTTTTCTATTAACTCTATATCATCGATGATCAAATCTATTAAGATTCCTGATGAGTTCGAAGAAAAACCGCGAATACTGGCATTTGTTTGTGAGAATGATGCATACCCTGCATTTGATATGGCAGGGCTCAACCGATTGAAATATAGTCCGTATGTTAGAATAATCCCGGTCAGATGCATTGGATCAATTAATAATGTGTGGATCTCGGATGCACTATCGCAAGGATTTGACGGGATATTACAAATAGGATGTAAACCTGGAGACGACTATCAGTGTCATTTTATTCATGGTAGTGAACTCATATCAACCCGGGCAGAAAACATACAGGAAACGTTACAAACCATGATGCTTGAACCTGAAAGAATAAGAACAGAGTTTATCGAAATTAATGAATATTATAAAATTCCGGAAATGTGAAACACATTATTACCGGTTTTCCGCCCACCTGCTTGTTTTCTGAGGATTTATTATGCTCCATATACTAAATTTGCTCATTTCATCTACCGTACCATTGCTATGGTTTATGCTGAACTTACCGGACGGTATGAAATTAACCCCGACAGGGTTCCAAACCCTGTCGGGGTTAAAAATGTTAAAACACTGAATCCTAGCAGACAATTTGGAAATTTGTTTAATAGTTATGCACAAAGTTTTAATAAAGCATATGGACGAACAGGCGGATTATTTGAGAGACCATTTAAAAGGAAAAGAATAACTTCCGATGAATACTTCGTTAATCTTATTTACTATATTCATTATAACCCTACACATCATGGTTTTGTAGATGATTTCTACAACTATCAATATTCATCTTATAAAGCCATTAATAATAAAACACCATTCCTCCCCCACTACCACCGAATCTCGGATTGACTACATTACTATAAATTGATCCAAAGGTATAGGATATACTAAAATTGGTATAGAACCGGTAACTGGTTTCAAGTTCTCTGATTCTTAATAAAATTTCTTCTGTTGTGGCTTCTCCCTTCACAAGTGAGAGTTGATCGTGTATACGAGTAGCTGAACCGCCGATTCTTAATTCCAAACCTTTAGCTACCCTGAATCTCAGTGATGCGGAAAGCGATAAATTATTCCTTTTCCAATCATGGAAGTAATTACGCCAACTAATATATGTATAAATTGAACCCCACTTTTGTGTAACTTGAAGAGCTACACTCAAACGGTGGCCAAACAGATTTTCCTTGATTTTATCATAAATGGTTGAGTCTTCATAATGGTGGAATGCATATCCTGCACTGTATAAAATTCTTAATTGCTTTCGTGTAGATTCGGAATAAGGAAAAAGATCATATTCAATTGCCGGGTAAGCAAAATATTTTAGTTTATAATTACTATAACTGTATGAAAGAATATCAGCCATTCCCCCAATTGACCAATGTTCTCCGAGACTTTTAACGATCTCGAACTCACGTTATTTAGAATCATTTTGAGATAAAGGAAAGATCTTCTCCCACTTCAATTCATTCAGGAGTTTATCTCCCGGGAAGAATTCCCCCTGAAGCTGGTATTTGGCCCATTTTTCAGGAATCGCATACGTATGTTTAAAATATCCCTCTTTTTCCACATGAACAAAAGAGGTGATTTCTTCACGAACCAGATTAAAATATTCCTTATACAAATATCGTCCTCCATAGGAGATGATGTAGAATTTTACATCCAGCGATTTTCCATCCATTTCATAACATTTAAAATGATCTCCCTTGTTTAAAATGGCCACTTCACGGGTAACTTCATCTTCAAGATATTCAAGGAAATTGTTGTTGACATAATGGGACCTTTTCGAGACCATTTTCCAGATGCCTTCTATCGGGTTAAGACTGAGCGAGTCAGAATTAAAATATGTCTCAAATTCAGTTCTCGACCTGAACCTGCATGAATCTGTCAGGGATTCTGTTGGTTCAGGGTTAAGCCAAACCCCGAAAAAATTGAATCCCGTTTCCGGTTTTTCCACGATATCAATTTTCCGGACCGAAGGATCAATTCCCGGGAAATACAACTGGAATTTATATTCATCCTTGTAAGAATCTATGTTTACCTTCTTGGGACATATCGGAATATCTTTAGCCATGATCAGGTATTTCCGTTCGTTTGAATTGCTGGGTTGAATATAAAAATCCCTGCTGGCACAAATCCAGCCCTCATTCCCGCGAGCGTTATAAAACATGTCAACAATTGTGAAAACTTCGTTTATTTCAATTTTGGTAATCTCTATTGTTTCAATGGTTTGACTTTCAATATCAGGATAAATGGTAATATACGTCTGAGCATTGACAGACATTGAAAGGATAAAAGGAAGTATAAATCTCAGTATGCGAAAAAATTGCACCATGGTATATACGAAATTGTCTTACAAAATAGTCAATATCAATGAAACAGTCAAGAATATAATGACCCAATGGTTTTCTGAAAAGCTTCAATTCGCGATTAAAATAATCAATCACAGTGATGAAGATATGGTATTGGAACTAAGGAATATTAAGGAAGGCCCTCAGGATCCATCCCTTTTTAAGGTACCTGAAGATTATCAACAAATGAATATGAGTGGTCAGCCGGTTGATAAATAGTCCTGATAAGAAAGATTTGATATAAATTGTTAATCTGCAAAACCAGACGATAATTGCATTCCTGGTGCATCAGGTAATCTTGGTTTGAAACCGTGTTTTTCATAAAACTCTGACTTCCCCCTGGCACAAAATAATTGAACATCCCTTATCTGATAGCGCTTGCATCTGTTAATCAAGTTTTGAAGTATCTCACCTCCAATTCCTTTACCCTGGTAACCGGGGTGTACAATGATATCAACGATTAAGGCGTGGTGGACACCATCGGAAATGATCCTGCCAAATCCAACCAATTTTTGTTTGTAGTAAACAGACAGGGCATACCAACTGTTTTGGATAGCCCAAATCAATTCATCCTCGTTAAACCGGTATTGGTTATTCCACCCGGTTGTCTCAAATAGTCTAAAATACTCTTTTGGATCAGGAAAATCCTGCTTCCAAATCAACTTATCTATTTTTTCTGTAATATTTTTTTTCGACATTATAAACAGGCACTAATTAATTCAATACCACCATGCGGGATCTTCGAGAGACTTCTCTTACTCATATCTCAACGTTTCAGCAGGGTTTTTCAGGGATGTCCAGAAAGCTCTGTGAGCTATAATTAACATACCAATTATTAACGCTATAATACCTGATAATAGAAACAATAACAGATTAATAGATATATGCTTAGAGAAATTCTGAAGCCAATTATTAGTAAAAAAATACGCCGCCGGACAGGCAATCAGATAAGCAATGAAGATCAGGAAAATAAACTCATTTGACAACAACTTAATCACATTGGTTACATTTGCTCCAAGAGCCCTCCTGATTCCAATCTCCTGAGTACGTTGTTCAGCAACAAATGAAGTTAATCCAATAAGTCCCAAACTTGCTATTATTAATGCCAGTATTGTAAGCATTACAGAAAACTTACCAAATTTATCTTCATCCGTATACTGATTATCGAGCTGTTTATCAAAAAAACTAAATTCAAATGGACGGGTTGGCGCAAGTTCTTTCCATTTTTCTTCAATATATCCCAGTAATTTTTTATAATTTTTCGTATTAACCCTAATAGCTATATACCGGGTAAGACCAGCCTCTGCCTGTGGATTTCTCAACATATCGAGAATAAAATTATTGATTGGTTCATGCAACGATAAAATGTGGAAATCTTTAAATACACCAATTACTCTTTCATCCCCGTCTGACCGGATTTTTTTACCAATCGCCTCCTCATTGGTCCATCCAAGATTTTTCACCATTGTCTCATTAATCATTATAGCGTCAACCGTATCGGTTGGCTTATCCTTTGAAAAGGCCATTCCTTCTACAACCTCAACACCAAATGTTTCAATAAAATCGTGCCGTACCATGAACATGGGAAACCAATAACCTTGTTTTGGATCAAGACCTTCAATCACTACCTGGCGGGTATTATGTTTTACTCCCAAAACATCCTCCATGCCGGTTACATAATGAATATCAGGATGGTCAAGTAGCATATTCTTAAATGTCTCATAATTAATGGCAATTTGTCCAACCGTAGGTATAGTAATGATTTGATCTTTCTTAAATCCTAAGTCAGTATTTCTCATGTATTTCAATTGCGAAAAGATCATCAGGGTTCCAATTATTAAACTTATTGAAACTGAAAATTGAAAAATCACCAGAATTTTGCGGGTGATAGCTGTTTTTAATCCACTTTGTAAATTCCCTTTAAGAACTAAAATTGGTTTGAAAGAAGAAAGGAAGAAGGCTGGGTATGTCCCTGACAATAATCCGACAATCAGAATCAGAATAAATGAGGTGAATAGTGTTTCAGGCCTTAAAAAGAAGTTTTGGGGAATAGTCTTACCGGTGAAATTATTAAAACTGCTTAACAATAATTCAACCACAATACCGGCAAAAATCATGGCAATAAAACTCAGGATGACTGCTTCCCCGATAAATTGCAAGGACAATTGCCTCTTCGAACCACCAAAAACCTTCTTCATGCCTATTTCCTTAGCTCTTTTTACAGATGTAGCCGTGGCAAGGTTCATAAAATTGATACATGCAAGAATAAGAACAATACCAGCGATTACCGATAGAATCCTTACATAAATTATATTACTGTTTGGATGCATCTCATAGTCATGATGAGATTTCAAATGGATATCGGCCAGGGATTGCAGATAAAGTGTAACATCCTGGTTTGACAGGTCTGGATAATGATTCAGGTAAAACTGAGGAAATTTCTCCTCAAGAATTTCCGGATCAATCCCATTATGTAATAAAACATATGTCCAGCATGGATTCCATATCCATGTCTCAGGAAGGCTACCCCCAAACAATTGTCTGAACGTTGAAAGTGAACCCAGTAGATCGATTTTGAAATGCGATTGAGAAGGTATGTCTTTTAATACCCCTGTTATTTCAAAACTAACACCCTCTTCTAGCCGGAGGGTTTTGCCCATCGAGGATTCATCCCCAAAATATCTTTTGGCCGTTGATTCAGTAATCACTATAGTATTTGGACGATCAAGTGCCGTTTCAGGATTACCCTCAATAAATGGAAAAGTAAAAACATCAAAGACTGTAGAATCTGCTAAATAAAACCATTTCTCATTAAATTTTTCCATTATACTATCGCCTTCCCGATATTCGAAAAACATTGTAGATACCTGGAAATCAAAAAATCTCACAGTGCGTTCTACGATATCCGGGTAATCAAATTCAAGAGCCGGAGCAAAGGGAAAAGAACAGGTAGCTGCATCTTCGTCTACGTTGTTAGAATTATACAACCGGTTCACCCGGTAAATCCTATCGGCGTTTTCATGAAACTTGTCATACTTTAATTCATCACTAATATAAATCAGGATAAACGCAAAGCTTGCCAGTCCAATAGCCAGGCCACCAATATTAATTACGGAATATTTCCAATATCTCGCTATGTTCCGTATTGCAATTATAAAATAGTGTCGAAGCATGATTCTACTTATTCATTCTTTTCACAAAGCTTTTTCAGCATCTTCCTGGCATTGTCATTCTCAGGATTGAGTTTGAGTGATTTCCGGTAATTTTTAATGGCAAGGTCCTTTTGTCCGTCCTTCATGTAGGCCTCTCCAAGACTGTTATATACGTTCGCCGACTCAGGATACATTTCAACATTAAGCCCGAAAATCTCAATTGCTTCTTCAATACTATTGATATTAAGTAGCCGGTATCCAAATTCATTGAATTCTCCTTCATCAAAATATAACTTGACCTGCTTATTAGTTTTTATCTCACGATATTTATCCAAACCGGCCTTAATACCTGATTCTTTGATCACCTGCTCAATGGCATATGCGACTGATTCATTTATTTTCCTTTCAATCATACTTAATCTTGATCTTACAATCTCTACATCATTGGGATGTACTTCAAGAACTTTCCTGTAATATTCTCTTGCTTGCTGCAGGTTACCTGATCTTTGACTAATGTTTCCCAACCGCCAGTAACCATTAGCAGAATAAGGGTATTTTTCAATATACCCGATCCCTTCTATTTCCAACGGATCGCTGTCATTATATGTGATATATAGAAATTTATTATATGTTTTATTACTTTCAAAAAAGGATTCGGCTTCCTGCATGATTATATCCCTTCCTCCCCGCCATCTAAACGGGTTGTTAATGATACAGGCATGGAATAGATTCGGTTTTTCAAACATAGTATAAATAACAAAATTTGCCCCCGCCTGTGGTCCCATGATAATCCGATAATCTTTTATTCTATAATTATTTTCAATGAAAGGTTTAAGTTCCTCAATGAAAAATCCAATAAAATTATCTATTCCTGTAGGGCTACCATCTGACTTCTGCGGTAGTAAATCCCGGTAGCGATTGGTATTTTCTATTCCAACCAATATCATTTGAATGAATTAAATGGTACTTTCCAATCACAATATTATCTGACTGATCAGAAAATTCATAGTTACAACTATCCATCTTACTGGCAATGAGTATCTCAATAATATCTTTATAGCCATTTTCTTTAGCCATTTTTAAAGGGGTCTTTCCCTGCAGGTTCCTAAGACTTACGTTTGCTTTATTTTCAAGAAGTTTATGGATTATTTTTAGACATGTTTTAGAAACTGCATAATGGAGTGGTGTATTATTTTCATTATCCTTTGCGTTCACATCAGCTCCATTTGAAAGCAACAGATCAACGAGTTCTTTTTTACCTCCTGCTACTGCGCAAAACAAAGGAGTTTTACCTTTATTGTTCCTTGCATTTATATCGGCTCCTTTATCCAGCAGAAATTCAGCTGCTTTTTCCCTTCCATAAAATGCTGCACAATGTAATGGTGTATTCCCGTAATTATTTCGGGCATGAACTAATTGAGGATCAATTTCCAGGATCATTTTAAGCTTGACGAGATCCCCCATCAGGGCTGCATGATGGATTTCATGAGCCGTGCCAGTAAGGGTAATAAACCAAAACACAAACACCCCCAATATGTTTCTGATTATTCTCATTCTTAGTATTTTGGTTAATAAATCCCTGAAAATTCTCCCCCGGGGGCAAACAGAAGTTTTGAACAGACCAGTAAAGGAAATTTGCCCCATAGTAGGGGAGAAATCAATTTTCTCAAAATTTAATACTATCAATTATTATGCAAATCTCTATAATTGACTTATATTCAGCATACTATATAATTTTGCTTTTTATTTTAGGATCAGAAAATGTATTGTTTCCGTACACTCAGTGTTCAGAAGTGTACAATCGTTTACTATAAGAATATGGAATTTGATAATTTGTAACTAATCAGTGGATTGGGGTGAAAAAGTTAAAAGTAATAAGTTATAAGTTATAAGTTAAATGTTAAATGTTATATCCATACACTAGTGTCATGTCAAATATAAAATGACTATTAATAAAAAGGTTGAGGCTGAGGCTAAGGAAATATTTCAAGATAAGCATGTTACGGCCAATATGATATTATTTAAAACCTTAGCCTTCTCATTAGCCTGGACAACACACTAGTGTCCGGTTATAAGTCAAACAATTTCAATTGGTTACGATCACCAACTTCTTTTATTTCGTAATTATAGCTTATAAATGAGAAAATATCTAACACGAAATTTAATTCAAGAATGGCTGTTTTAATTCAACCCTTTCAGGGTTGGAAATATTTATGGTTCATCCGGATAATGCATAGGTTTGTGATATTATAATATTATGAATA
>CAZEWS010000109.1:0-5325 GCA_964515985.1 uncultured Rikenellaceae bacterium
AATCAGTTAATAAGAGACCCGCTTTTTAATTTTTCAGAGGGGACTGATTAGTTACCTAATTTTTAATTTTTAATTTTTAATTAAATAGCGTAGCTATATTCTTATATACTAAATGGAAATGATTTTTTCCTTGTTCACCAGGTATATACCAAGAAGAATAACAAAGCTCCACAAAATTTCATTAATGGTGATTTTTTCACCATCGAACATACCCCATAATATTGCAAAGATTGGAATGATATAGGTTACTGAAGTAGCAAAGATAGTTGATGTATATTTTATCAGGATGTTAAATAATGTAACCGCGATAACTGAACTAAAAAGAGCCAGAATAGCAATAAATCCAAGGTTTCTTAAATAATTTTCCGTATTCAGGGCTACTGAAAAGTCAGAGAAAAGTAACATAATACCTGCTGCTGGGCCTATTAAGAAAAAACTCAGACATGCAATGGTAACACCATCGAGATCCTTCAATTTGTATTTGATTTCATTTACCGAGATCCCATAGCAGAGTGTCGCAATAACCACCAAGATAGCATACCAATGACTTCCTTTCAAAAATTCAGCGGATCCGTTATAAATCAACCCCATCGCTCCTAAAAAACCAAGAACCAGTCCTATAATATTAATTAACTTGACATGGCTTTTGTATAAAAACATTCCGATGATAAGGGTAAACAGTGGGGTCATGGAATTGAGTATCCCTGCAAGAGAACTGTCAATTTGGGTTTGTGCTTTCGTAAATAAAAAAGCAGGAATCATATTACCTACAAATCCGACCAACAAAAGCGGTTTTATATTTTTCTTATTGATCTTTTTTATCCGTTTGATAATTACAGGAAGAAAAAGGATAAACGAAAAAAACATCCTGAAGGCTGCAACCTGGTTATTGGTATACGATTCCAATCCTCTTTTCATTAGGATAAATGAGGTGCCCCAGATTAATGCAAGTAATAGAAGGAGAGCCCATTGCCAACCCCTTTTATTTAAATCCATATGAAAAAATTTGCATAAAGATAACCATTCAATTAAGAACATAGTTTCACAGGGCTGGCGGAGAGTAAATTCCGATACAATAAAGTAATATATGCCTAAGAGAAGAAATGCCTAAAATTTAAAATGCCTAAAGTTAAAAATGCCTAAAAAAGAAATGCCTGAGAGAAGAAATGCCTAAAATGACTAAAATAACCTCATCAGACGACCCATGAAACAAGCCAGGCAGGCTCTACCTCGTCAGACGACTTCAGTTCGTCCGACGAGTAAAAAAACAACCGGTCCGACGAATAATTAAGTTGGGTCCATCCACCTGCTTCAAGTTGCTGGATAATTCATTTTGACCCTGTAAGGGTCGAACAACAATAGTTCCGGGCTCACCCTGTGAAATAAATCGAAGATTTATTGCAAAGCAATATTTCACAGGGTAAATTTGCAAAGCTATGTTCTAGTTAGTCCGTTAATTAAAAGTAAATCTATGGAGATATATAAAATCTATGTCGGAGGGGAATTCAGGGAAACAAATTTCCCTCTGGATGTTCAGAATCCGTATAATAATGAAGTATTTGCACGAACCTTTCTTTCCGGCAAGAATGAGCTTGAAATTGCCATATCAAGGGCTGAATCTGTTCTTGATGAGCTAAAAGAAATTCCGGTTTATCAACGTTATGAAATCCTTTTACAAATTTCTGAAAGCCTGAAGAGGGAACAGGAAAGATTGGCTGGTATCCTGGCACAGGAGTCGGGGAAACCCCTGAAATATGCATTGGGAGAGATTGACCGGGCGGCCCAAACTTTTCTGATTGCCGCTGAGGAAAGCCGGCGAATTCCTGGTGAGTTCCTTTCGATTGACTGGGTGCCATCTGGTAAAGGTAAGGAAGGTTGGGTAAAATATTTCCCTTTGGGTTTAATAGCAGGAATTGCACCTTTTAATTTTCCCATGAACCTGGCTGTTCATAAGATTGCACCTGCAATTGCTGCTGGTAACGCTATAATCCTTAAACCGGCACGGTCGACTCCATTATCGGTTTTGGAGTTAGCTAAAATTATTGACAATACATCCTTGCCCAAAGGAGCTGTTTCGATTTTACCAATGGATAGGAAAGCAGGAAATCAACTCGTAACCGATGAACGGTTTAAAATGTTAACTTTTACCGGGTCACCGGAGGTTGGATGGAAAATGAAAAAGGATGCAGGAAGGAAAAAAGTAATTTTGGAACTTGGCGGAAATGCCGGAGTAATTATTACTGAATCTGCAGATATAGATCATGCTGTGCAAAAATGCCTTGTTGGTGGTTATGCTTATTCAGGCCAGGTTTGTATTCATGTTCAAAGGATATATGTGCAGGATTTTGTTTTTGAAGAATTTTCAGGCAGGTTTAATAAAAAAGTAAAGGAGTTGAAATTTGGGGACCCTCTTGATCCTGAAACCGACATATCGGTGATGATAGATACAGAAAATGCTGACAGGGTTGAAAACTGGATAAAAGAATCCGTTGAAGATGGTGCAAAAATTCTGCTTGGCGGGAAAAAGCAAGGTGCATATTTTGAACCGACTGTCCTCACGAATACGAAAAAGGAAATGAAAGTTTGTTCTTTGGAAATTTTTGGACCGGTTGTTGCAGTTGAAAGGTTTTCCGGCTTTCAGGAAGCGATTGACCTGGTAAACGACTCCAATTACGGACTCCAGGCCGGTGTTTTTACCAATTTGGTTTCTGAAATGAATTCGGCTTTTAATCAACTGGAGGTTGGAGGGGTAATCATTAATGATGTTCCAACATTCAGGGTCGATCATATGCCATACGGAGGGGTGAAAGAATCAGGAATGGGCAGGGAAGGTGTGAAATATGCGATCCGGGAAATGCTTGAACCCCGGCTTCTTGTGAAGAATATAAATTAATTTTTCCTTTAGGTATTGAAATTAAATTTGAAATTGTATCTTTATCGAATTTTTCAAAACAATGTAACTTTTTCTGAATTTTTAAGTAAAAGTACTTGAAACGAAGCAGTATTATTTTTTATGGAGCTTAACTTATTAATAAGAGGATTAATCATTGGATTAGTAATATCGATTCCAATTGGACCATTAGGCATATTATGTATCCAAAGAACAATTAACAAAGGTCGTACTTCCGGCTTTTTGTCCGGTATGGGTATTGCTACTGCTGACACCATTTTTGCCTTGATAGCTGGTCTGGGTCTCTCTTTTATTATAAATTTCCTCAAAGAACAACAATTAAATTTCCAGATACTTGGAGGTATTGTCATAATTAGCCTCGGGATTAAAATCTTCTTTGCAAACCCCATAAAGCAATTCCGGATGAGAAGGAAACAAAAGGGAAACTTGTTTGAGGATTTCTTTTCGGTATTGTTATTGGCTTTATCTAACCCGATTACGGCTTTGGTTTTTCTATCGCTGTTTGCCGGACTGAACCTTTTCGGGGATCCTGAAAATCATTTCAACGCAATTACAGTTATCGGAGGTATATTTATTGGTACAACATTCTCGTGGTTTATCCTAAGTACGGTCGTTAATATGTTCAGGTCCAAGTTTAGAATAAGAAGATTGTTTTGGCTAAATAGAATAACAGGCGGCGCTATTTTTTTTATCGGCTTGATGACGATCTGTAGTCCTTTTATTTTCTATCATTAGAGAAATTAACAATGAGTTAAAAAGAATCCGTACTTTTAAAACCAATTCATTAAATTTTCAAAATTGATTTTTATATGAAAAGTCTACGATTTATTTTTATTGCAATATTCTTTTTAACCGGTTTTTTGATGAATAATTGCCAAACCACAGAAAACCGTCTGGCAAAAAAAGTTTGGAAAATCCATGATCAGGTACTTACGGTGGATACTCATTGCGATACACCCATGCGGTTTTTACGTTCGGATTTCGATATGGGAAAACGAAATGATCCGCATGAAGGAGGGGGGAAGGTTGATTTTATAAGAATGAAAGAAGGTGGAATGGATGCCATGTTTTTCGCAGTTTTTATCAGTCAGGGAAAGCGTACTCCTGAAGGAAATAAAAGAGCCCGGGAAATGGCTTTAACAACCTTCGATGCCATTCTCAATACAGTGAATAAACATTCATCTCTTGCCGAGATAGCCCTCAATCCGGATGATGCATATGAAATCGAAAAAGGTGGGAAAAGGGCTGTTTATATTGGCGTTGAAAATGGGTATCCTGTTGGGAATGATCTGGCAAACATTAAAGAATTTTACGATTTAGGCGCACGGTATATCACACTTTGTCATACCCGGAATAATGATATTTGCGATTCTTCTACTGACCGGAATGGACCGGAACATAATGGGTTAAGCGACTTTGGAAGGAAAATAGTGGCAGAAATGAACAAACTCGGTATGATCGTTGATGTATCCCATATTTCTGATAAAGCCTTTTACGATGTGTTAGAGGTATCCGAAGCACCGGTTATTGCATCCCATTCGTGCGCCAGGGCTATTTGCGATAGTCCGCGAAACCTTACTGACGATATGTTAAAGAAAGTAGCTGAAAATGGCGGGGTTATTCAGGTTTGTTTTGTGAGCTCCTTTATTAAACCCTCTGATCCTTACCCTGAAAGGGATTCTGCAATGCAGGCACTACAGGAGAAGTACGGGAGCTTTAATGATCTGACTGATGAAGAAATGGATCAGGCCAGGAAGGAATGGACTGCTGTTAATAAGAAATTCCCACTTAAACTTGCAGCAATATCCGAGATGATTGATCACATTGATCATATTGTAAATGTGGCAGGTATCGATTGTGTCGGAATCGGAACGGATTTTGACGGAGGAGGAGCGTTAAAGGATTGTTATGATGTAAGCCAAATTAAAAATATAACAAGTGAACTGATTCAACGTGGTTATACTACAAAAGAAATTGAAAAAATTTGGGGTAGTAATTTCATGAGAGTATTCCGTGAAGTGCAAAAAAATTAGTTTTTCAGCCGGTCTAATGTTCTTCTTTCCTTTTTTGTAGGTCTTCCCATACCTTTTTCCCTTATAATAAAATTTTGCACCTGCCGGATTTTTAGTTTTTTTAATTCTTCGTCTGATGTCAGGTCTTCAATATATTGATTTACCTGCCTGGCTGCAACTCTTTTCTCAAGCAATTCCTTGACCCGGTATGTATAAACTACCGGAAGTTTCTTTATTACAACAATATCATCAATATCGATGATCCGTGATGGTTTTACCGGTTTGTTCTTAATGAGTATCTTCCCTTTTTTACATGCAGTTGTTGCCTGATTGCGGGTTTTAAAAATTCTTACAGCCCATAACCATTTGTCGATTCTTACCAGGCTTTCTTCTGACATTTTT